>CAYJNG010000031.1:0-20212 GCA_964371505.1 uncultured Desulfovibrionaceae bacterium | reverse complement strand
ATACGCGTATTGTTGAAGGCGAAAAAGAACGCATTCAGATTTTCCAAGGTAATGTAATTCGCATTCAACGCGGCACCACAGGTGCTACTTTTACTGTGCGTAAAGTATCTGATGGTGTAGGCGTGGAGCGTATCTTCCCCATGCATTCCCCATTTATTGAGCGTGTAGAAGTGGTAACTCTTGGTCGTGTGCGTCGTAGCCGCCTTTACTACTTGCGTGAACTCAAGGGTAAAGCTGCTCGTATTAAGCCACGTAACCGCTACTAGAATTTACGCGCCAAGTATTTGGCCAAATTTTAGCCGTAGCCTTTGTATAAAGGTTACGGCTTTTTTTTGCCTTAACTACGTATCATAGTTTTATCTGTTTAAAGAGGTGTCACGCGCCCTGAAGCATTCCTATAGCGAGCGTCAACGCAATGCTTTGCGCCACGTTTGTATGTCTTTTGGTGTATTAAGATTAAAAAAGATATCTTGTGCTGCGCATTCTTCTTGCGTGTAGGTAACACGTCTTTGCGCCTCTTGCGGAACAATCCAGCGCAACTTCACCTTATCTTCTTCCACAGCTTCTTGAAAATAAGGCAAAGCCTCCACTTCATATACAGCTAAAAGCGATTGGACGAAGTTTCTTTCCGGCTGCCAAAAGGCCGTCATAAGAGGGGCTTGTGTATGGGGCACAATATGAAGGGAAGCAAACTCTTGCGGGCTAGCCACGCGCGCTTGGCATAAACGCTTAAGCGCCAAAGCATCCACGGCCGGCATATCACAGGCAAGCACCAATATGGCCTTAAGGCCTAAAGCTTGCGCATGCAAAAGAGAAGCATGTATGGCCCCTGCAGGCCCTTTTTGGGGGTAAATATCCGCCACGCAGGGGAAGCCCTCACGCAGGGCATCACCGCGGCACGAAACCCAGACCTCACTGCAAAATTTTTGCAATAAATGAACATTGTGCTCTAAAATATTTCTCGCACCCAAGCAACGTTGCTGACGAATTTGGGCTTTATCAAAACCCATGCGACTGGCAAGACCGCCAGCCAAAACCACACCGCCCATGGGACCGATATTCAACATATATCTCTCACAAAAAAAAGACTTTTACCTCTTGGCAAAAGTCTTTTTAAAAAACATTATTCCACCGTTACGCTTTTGGCAAGATTACGCGGTTGGTCCACATCAGTCCCTAAATAATCTGCCATCTCATAGCTAAAAAGCTGCAAGGCAGGCAAGGCATAATAGGCAGCTAAAAAGCCTTCCGCGTAGGGAACGCGCCAAATCTCGTCCACGTCAAGCTCTGTTTCTCCGCAAGACCCATTCACAAGGGCGATAATTTTACCACTGCGGGCTTGCACTTCCACTATATTCGATTTCACCTTAGGGAAAAGCGCATCATCAAAGGCCAAAGCAAAGGTGGGGAAATCCGGCGCAATAAGGGCTATGGGGCCGTGTTTCATTTCACCCGAGGCGTACCCTTCAGCGTGAATATAGGAGAGCTCCTTAAGCTTTAAAGCGCCTTCTAAAGCCAAGGGGAAAGCATGCCCACGCCCAAGATAGAAGAAACTGGAAAACTTGGTGTAGCTGTGCGAAAGCCTCTGGGCCGTGCTGCGCATGGCAGGTAAAGCTTTTTCCAACGTTTTAGGAATAGAATGCAATTCTTCCACTATGTCCTTACGCTGCTCAAGGCTTAAGGTTTGCTTACGCTGCGCCCAATGCAAAGCAAGTAGCGTTAACACAAGCATTTGCGAGCACATGGCTTTGGTAGAAGCCACAGAAATTTCTGGCCCGGCTTGCGTATAAATGGTGGCTGTAGCTTCACGAGCTATGCTGGAGCCCACCACATTACATAAGCCCACCGTGGGTACGCATTTCTCCTTAGCTACGCGCAAAGCTGCCAAGGTATCAGCCGTTTCACCACTTTGGCTAATAACCAGCACCATGTCTTGCGGATCTAATAAAATGGCATTATAGCGAAACTCTGACGCTATTTCTACAGAGGTGGGTACATGTGCCCAAGTCTCCAATAATTGCTTAGCCCATAAGCCGGAATGATACGACGTGCCACAAGCAACAATATGCAAACGGCGCGGCACAGGCAAATCTTCCAGCTCCGGTAAAAGAGCATCATGCTGATTAAAGCGCCCCACCATACCGTCACGTAACACTGAAGGCTGTTCAAAAATTTCCTTCAGCATAAAATGCTTATAACCGCCCTTTTGCGCTGCCTGCATATCCCACTTAATGTGCGAAGTTTCTTTTTGTACCGGTGATAAATCGTCAAGACTAAGCACAGACCACGCCTTGGCGTCAATTTTTACAATTTCGCCATCCTCTAAAAAAACCACATCGCGTGTATAAGATAAAAAGGCGGGAATATCCGACGCTACAAAATGCTCGCCTGTGCCCACACCCAATATTAAGGGGGCACACAAGCGCGCAGCGTATAAAGTGCCGGGCTCAGCCTCACTGGCAAGGCATACAGCATAAGCGCCATGCGCTTGACGTAAAGCCCAAGCAAAGGCTTCTAACAAGGTACTTTGTGTCTTTTGCCCTTCAGCAATAAGATTTACCAAAACTTCTGTGTCCGTTTCTGAACTAAACACATAACCTTTGGCCACAAGCATATCTTTGAGCTCTTGATAGTTCTCAATGATACCATTATGCACCAAGGCAATTTTCCCATCATTAGCCATATGCGGGTGGGCATTACGCTCTGCCGGCACGCCATGTGTGGCCCAGCGCGTATGCCCCATGGCAGCCGTACTGGTATTAACGGACTTGGTGGCAAGGATTTCTTCCAATGCGGCAAGCTTACCTTTAGCGCGAATGGTCTCTAACTTTCCTGCTTGCACAAAGGCCACGCCTGAAGAGTCGTAGCCACGGTATTCAAGCAAACGCAAACCTTCCACCACCAAGGGCACCGCTGGACGATGCCCTGCATAACCTATAATTCCGCACATAGAGCTACCCTACCTTTAGCCTTTACTGTGCCATAAGGGCATCAATATATGCTTGGTTTATAATTTCCACTTGTGCTTTTTCTCTAAGAGCAAAGAGGAATAACGCAAACATTTGCTGCTGACGCTGATTGGCCATAAACTGCTCCATAAAGGGCGCCATGGTTTGCATGGTAGTGGTATCACTGGCTTCAGTACTGGATACTCGTGCCAATACGGCGCCGTCTTCCCCGTTCATGGTTACCGCATAGGCGGCAGGCAACCACTCTCCCACATTGGCTGCAAAAAGAGCCGTGCCTAGTTCGGGTTGTTCGCCAAGCTCACCTAAAGCCTGTCCACGCATAATTTTTGCCACAGACTTAATCTGGGCTGCATCAGGAGCGGTAGTATCAAAGCCTTTGCGCGCTGTACCGGCAGCTTCTAAAGCCTTAGTAAGAGCCTCTTCCTGAGTAAGAACTTTCACAATATCTGCTTGTACTTCCTCAAAGGAGCGAACGCTAGCTTCTGCTTTATCTTTAACTCGCGCAATAATATAGCCGTTGCCACCGGTAGTGCTTAAAGCTGTATCTAAAGGCACACCGGCAGTTTTTGCCAATAAGGTGGCGGCTTGCTCCGGCGTGATGGACAATTCTTTTTGCAATTCTGCGGCTGTTTTTAAACCGCTTTGCGTCATTTCAAGGCCTTGAGCTTTGGCAGCTTCAGCAAGGTCTTTACCAAGCACATTGGCCTCTATGAGCGCATCCACAGCGGTAGCTATTTTTGCCATACCGGCTTCGGTGGCCATGCTTGTACGAATGGCATCTTCCACTTCAGCCAAAGGCACTACGCGAGGTTCTTGAACCTCTTCTAGCTTAATAAGGTGCAAACCATAAGGAGAGCGCACTATTTCAGAAACTTCATTAGGCTGCATTTTCAAAAGCGTATCGTTAAAAGCAGGTACAGTATCACCTTCTGCAAGCCACTGTAAATCACCGCCATTGGGAGCTGAACCCGGATCTTGCGAGTGCTCCGTAGCTAAAGCGGCAAAATCTGCACCGTCTTTAAGCTGGCCTTCAAGGGCCTTCATGGCTTCGGTAACCTTTTGCACTTCTTCATCGGCTGCATCTTGCGCCAAAGCTAAAAGGATATGACGTGCTTTAAACTTTTTAGGTTCGGTATAGTCCTCTTTATTGGCATCATACTGGGCCTGCACAGCTTCAGCAGTAATGCTGTCTTTTTTACCAAGAGCTTCTGCCGTTACCAATACATAGCTCACATCCGCTTTGGCTGGAATGGTATAAGCCTGCTTGCTGCTTTCATAAAAGGCCTTCACAGCATCAGCAGCAGGTGCTTGAACTTCGGCTAGCCAATCAGAAGCAGGAAAGAACACATAGTCTATATTACGCAATTCATAGGTGTAGGCAAGAAAAGCCGCTGTTTCAGCTGGAAAGCTTTTGCCTGTTAAGGTCATATCTGTGCGTAAAAGATTTTCTGCAAGTTGCTTACGCACGGTATTTTCAAAATTACCTGCGCCTAAATATTGTGTATCCACAAATCTTTTATATTGATCTGCGTCAAATTTACCTTCGGCATTTTGAAATGTGGGCATGGAAAGGATAGTTTCACGCAACGTTTCCGGTGCAACTTCCACGTGCAGGCGTTTCACTTCTTGGCCAAGCAAAGCTCTGAAAGTAAGCTGATTGAGCACTTGTTGTGGCAATTGCAATTGTTTAATTTGCTCTGGCGTCATTTGCGGATTTTGTTCTTGCACCGATGCACGTATTTGCTGATAGGTTTGCTCAAACTCTACCATGGTAATGGCTTCTCCATTAACGGTGGCCACTGTGCTGGAATTATTAATGCTTTGCACAGAACCAAGGCCCCAAAACACAAAAACCAAAATAATGATACCAAAAGCCAACTTAACGCCCAGTGATTGGGAATTATTGCGAATTACGTCTAGCATATACTCTCCAAAAATGTTTGTTGTCTCACTGCCCAATGTGCAGCAAGACATCAAAAGATACTCTACCTGTACGGAAGAGGTATGTTATTCTATTTCAATACCCATGGCTCTATACTCATTAAGCTTATTGCGCAATGTACGCACAGATATGCCTAAGAGGTCGGCCGCTTGGGTACGATTTCCTGAAGTGGCTTCAAGGCCTTTCATAATCATAATGCGCTCCATTTCATGCAAAGGGATAACCGCATTAGTAAAAAGTGCCGCTGAAGGTTCGCCGCTGGGGGCGGGCGCTGCATTTAGCTCGCCTATGCCGCCTTGCGCATTCAATACGCTTGGCGCATCAGAAGGCAACTCTGCACCACCCGTGGGATTTGCTGTGTCCAGTGAATCCTCAAAAAGTGGCCAAGAATCCGAATCAAGCAAAAAATGCCCTGGTTCGATGGGATTACCATTGGCAAGCAAGGTGGCACGTTCCATAAGATTTTGCAATTCACGCACATTACCCGGAAAGTCGTATTGCATAAGCCACTGCACAGCTGCTGGTGATAAGGAGCTATTGCGCAAGCCATACTCTTTTGAGTACATGGTCATAAAAAATTGTGCCAAGGTGAGGATATCTTGCTCTCTTTCACGCAAGGAAGGCAAGCGTAAAGGAATAACATTAAGACGAAAGAACAAGTCTTGACGAAACTTGCCCTCTTTCACCCATTCTTCTAAATTTCTGTTGGTGGTGGCAAGCACGCGCACGTCCACACGTATGGTATCTGTACCGCCTACTCTATCCACCTCGCCCTCTTGCAAAACACGCAAAAGCTTTGCCTGCAAGGCAAGGTCCATTTCGGATATTTCGTCCAGCAACAAAGTACCGCCGGAGGCCAATTCAAATTTGCCAGGCTTACGAGCTATAGCACCGGTAAAGGCGCCTTTTTCGTGCCCAAACAGCTCACTTTCCAGCAAATGCTCTGGCAAAGCGGCACAGTTTACCGCAATAAAAGGTCCGGAAGCTCTATTACTCCAAGCATGCAAAGCACGTGAAAAAAGCTCCTTACCAGTGCCAGACTCACCATTAATAAGCACTGTGGCTTTAGAAGGGGCAATTTGCCTTGCTAAGGCCATAACACGCGCTACGGCTGGGTGTTCGCCTACTATATTTGGCCCACCAGCAAAGGAGGCCGTGCGCCCACCTAACGATGAAGAAGCCGGCGCTTCTACCCTCTTTTTTGGAGCTCGCGTAACAGCAATGATTTTTTCAAGATCTAAAGGCTCAAGCCAATAATCTGCAGCGCCAAGTTCCATAAAGTGCTGTGCCTCTTGGGCTGAACCTTTATCTGTGATGATGATAACGGGGGGAAAGGCAGGGTCATCTTGCCCCACACTTAAAAGATCTTCGGCTTTAAAGCCCGGCAACGTTGGGCGAGCAAAAATAACCCCAGGGCCTGACTTTCGAATAAAGACAGAAGCGCCTTGAAGGTTTTCGGCAATACCAATCTCATACCCTGCCTCACGAAGAGAAGGGAAGATGCGAGTTACAGCATGTGCCGGTGCCAGAAAAAGAATGCGTTGCGTTGCCATACCCTAATGCTTTTACCCTCTTACGCGCTTAATGGCAAGTATCTCTTTTCATTGAAATGAAAAAAGGTACAAGTTTTTTCTATTGCCTTAGTAGGCTTTGCAAGATATTCTACGCCCCAAGAAACATATACTAGTATAATTACAGGAAATATAATGACACAGTCAGATTTACACGCGCTTTTACACGCCATTGCCAAGGGCACCCTTAGTGTGGAAAACGCCTTGAAAAATCCCCTTTTTCAAACCACATCCGCCTGCTCTACCGCCACAAACACTTCTGAGGAGCACGTTGAGCACCAAGCAAATCACAAGCTTGTTCAAAATCAGACACAAGGTTTAGAAAGCAGTATTACAGACACGCTTTGTGGTCTTACGCTGGACACTTCACGTAAAGCGCGCACTGGCCTTGGCGAGGTGGTTTTTGCCCCCAATAAAAGCCCTGCGCAGCTTATCTCTGCTGTGGAAAACTTATCCCATTCAGGCCCAGTACTGGTTACACGTGCACAAGAAAGCCAACTGCGCCTTTTACAAGAGAGCTTCCCAGAAGGCTCAAGCGATGTGGAAGCACGCCTTTTTAGCTTAGGTAAAAGCTTGCCTTGCCCGCCTAGCTTAGAAAAACCATGGAATACCCATGGCCCCATTGTAGTTATTTCCGCCGGTGGCGCCGACAGACCTGTGGCTTTGGAGGCTTATGGAGCTTTACATTTTTGGGGAATTACAGCCGGATTTATTGCCGATGTGGGCGTTGCTGGCCTGCATAGGCTCACACCACACGTGCCTGCTTTGCAATCTGCTAAGCTTATTATAGCTGTGGCTGGCATGGAAGGTGCGTTGCCTGGCATTGTGGCTGGCTTTGTCTCTTGCCCTGTGGTGGCAGTGCCCACATCTGTGGGGTATGGAGTGGGCGCTGAAGGACGCGCTGCCCTTACCAGCATGTTATGCTCTTGCGTGCCGGGCATTGCAGTATGTAATATTGATAATGGTTTTGGCGCAGCGGCATTTGCAGCTAAAAGTCTGCTACAAATCCCCTCAACATAGTGGCTTCTGTTCGCTGTAGATACACAGCGGACAGAAAGAGCACATTCGTTTTTTCTTAATCTTCAGATTCTAACGGTGCTTTTTTTGTGGCCACTGAAGACGGTGCAGCGTTTTCGCTCAAAGGAGTGCCAGAGTGGACGGTGTTTGGCTGGACAGTGTTTGGCTGGATAGTGTTTGGCAAAGCTGAATTTGACAACACAGGAGCAGGCGAATTTTCAGCCTTGCTCGCATTTTCCTCCTTATGGGCCTTTTCCTTGGCCGCCTCAGCTTCCAATTTTTTCAGCGCGTCTATTTCTTCACGCGCCACAAGCTCTAAGGTTTTTTCTGCAGACATGTTTTCACGAAGCTGTGCCAGCAGCTCTGGTGAGCGCTGCGCATCAGCATATTCACTTATGGTGACAAAGCGCTCGCACCCTATGGAACGCAGGGTATGTATAATACGGCCCACCTCTCTAGCTGTGCGCAATTTTGTATCGTGAAAAAGAAAAACACCACGCTGTGTTTTTTGCGTCATTTTCTCACCCATCATATTGGGCATATTGGCATAATCAACCTTACGCATCCAGTCATAACTATCGGTGGACCATAAAATTACGTCCATATCTAGTTCTTTAAGAATGCGCACCGTACGCCCATCAAACTCACCCAAAGGGGGACGTAAGAAACGCGGCTTAGGAATACCATTTTTCTCCAAAACAGCGTTGGTATCTAAAATTTCTTTACGTACACGCTCTGTGGAAAGCTTCGCCAAAGACATATGAGTATACGCATGACTAGCCACCTCATGCCCATCAGCATAGGTGCGTTGTACAATTTTAGGATAGTAACTCACCTGAGAACCCAGCACAAAAAACGTGGCCTTTATACCTTCCTCTTGCAGCACATCCAAAATTTCTATGGTACGAGGGTGTGGGCCGTCATCAAAGGTAAGCGCACAAATATTGTGCATTTGCGGGTCCATAATTTTCTGTACATCGTAGACATTGGCTTGCACATTGGCAGAAAAGCTCATGCAAAAACATACAAGAAGGGAGAAAATAAGAGGAGATTTATTCATACTAACTCGCAAAGGAAATAAAGAACACAGAACCTGTGCCTTTACCGGCCTTACTATTATACATTTTACTAAAAAGGTGTTTAGATGTGCTATATAAAATACAAAGCCATGTAAAGGGTAAATTTACATAAAAATTTGCGAGGAGTGATAAAGAAGGCGCCGCAAGTTTTACGAGCTTGCAGCGCCTTGTAAAGGAATACTATTTGGCAAAGCCCACGGCGCGTCTTTCGCGTATTACCGTTACGCGAATTTGGCCAGGGTAAGTCATATTCTTTTCAATTTTCTCTGCAATATCTTTGCAAAGTACGTACGTGGTATCATCATCCACATTTTCAGAATTCACCATAACGCGAATTTCGCGCCCGGCTTGAATGGCATAGGCTTTAGCAACACCGTCAAAAGAAGTGGCTATGCCTTCTAAATCTTCAAGACGCTTCACGTAGTTTTCAAGCAGCTCTTTACGAGCGCCTGGGCGAGCACCGGAAAGAGAATCCGCCGCTTGTACAAGCACAGCGAGAGCTGTAGAGGGGCGAATGTCTTCATGGTGTGCGCCAATGGCGTGAATAATATCTTTAGATTCATTATATTTTTTAGCAATATCAGCACCAATAAGTGCGTGGGAGCCTTCCACCTCATGGTCCACAGCTTTGCCTATATCATGCAACAAGCCTGCGCGCTTAGCCTTTTTGATATCCATACCAAGCTCGGCTGCCATCATGCCGCATAAAGCCGACACTTCTAAGGAGTGCTTGAGCACATTTTGTGTGAATGAAGTGCGGTACTTTAACTGACCAAGCAAACGTACAATTTCAGGGTGAATACCATGCACACCAGCATCAAAAGTGGCTTGCTCACCAGCTTCGCGTACCTGCGCGTCTAGTTCTTGCTCACATTTTTGCACTATATCTTCAATGCGTGCTGGGTGTATGCGTCCATCTTGAATAAGACGTTCCAAAGCCATGCGCGCCACTTGCCTACGCAATGGGCTGTACGCAGAAAGAATAACCGTTTCTGGTGTGTCATCAATAATCAAATCCACACCGGTGGCGGCTTCTAAAGCGCGAATATTACGCCCTTCGCGGCCAATGATACGACCCTTCATATCTTCGCTTGGCAAAGTAACAGCCGTTACCGTTTGCTCACATACATAATCGCCAGCATAACGCTGGATGGCATTACACAATACATCTTTAGCTTTGCGGTCAGCCGTTTCTTTAGCTTCACTTTCGATAAGACGAATCATGCGCGCAGCCTCATGGCGCGTGCGAGACTCTACTTCTTCAAAAAGCTGTGCCTTGGCTTCATCTGCCGTAAGCCCCGAAATTTCTTGTAAAGCCTTTTCTTGTTGATCTATACGGATTTGTAAGTACTCTTCCGTTTCTGCTAAAGCACGTTCTTTACGAGCAAGCTCTTTTTCAATGCCCAAAATTTCACGCTCACGCGTGGTGGTAAGTTCAAGCTTTTCTTCAAGACGCCCACTCATTTCGTCCATTTTACGTTCACGGGCTTTAAGTTCGCGTTCACGCTCCTTAAAATCCCCTTCCATTTCACGCTTTTGTTGAAAAAGATCATCTTGCCCTTGTAAGAGCATTTCCTTTTTCTGAGCTTGCGCTTCCTTGCGTGCTTCTTCCACTATACGATTGGCAAGCACATTGGCATCTCCAAGGCGCTTTGCTGTAAGTGACTTTTGAACCATCATACCGATGGCGAGGAAAATAACAGCATCTACAGCTATTATTACCCATGTTGTTGCATCCATTCCCTAACCCTCCTATAAAAACAGGCCATAACCCGATAAACACCGAAATTCACCTAGTAATACAGTAAGATTACCATGTAAACTTCGTAGCAGTAAAAACACATAATGGGACTAGAGAGATGGCTAGAACAAGACAAGATATAACAAAACCACGTAAACATGCGTTTACATGGCATTGCTTGCACCCTGTATTTATACAGTTTGCATACGACTAGAAGGGTAAACACCCGAAAGAAAAATACATTAATCCCCGAAATGCCGTGTGAGGAACTCGTTGCAGAACCTGATTTCTCAGGGGGGGCACCGCAACTTTAACTTTAGGCTCCTCCTACGAGGGAGGCCTGCTCACCGCTAAAGTTTTAACACCCAATTTTAAGCTTGTAAGGTCAGCAACGGCTCAACAATCACAAACCCTCCAGGGATTAATATACACATCAAATCAATTCTTCTATTTTAGCAAGCATAGCGTCTAAGCGAGTTTGAGTTTCGCCAAGTTCTTCTTTTGCTTGTAGTAAGTCGTCTGCAAGCCCCAGCACAAGGAAAGTAAGTAATAATTCCTTACTCGTTCGTCCCCCGTGAAGCCTCAATTTTTCAAATCGCTCTTCCACCAGCATTTTAGCCTTTTCCACGCGCTCAGCATCAACGCCTGCGCGGAAAGTGACTTCAAGCCCTAAAAGTGTAAGCTTATATTCTTGCATGGTGTATCACAAATACTTAATTAATCTAAGCCCTTTAAACGTTCTAACAATGCATCCACACGTTGTACCACGTTATCCTTGACTTGTTCTTCTTGTGCCAGCAAGTCTTTAAGCAATTGATTTTCATCTCGTAAAGATTGTAGTTCATCTTGCAGCGCTGCCACTTGACCACTACCTTCTTGGAGAATCCGTCCATTCTCTTCACGAACCCGCTCAAGCTCTTGCATGAGTCGGATTACACGTTCTTCTAGCAAATTGAGTATTTCCATGACTTAAAAATAACATTTACTAGGCACCTTGGCAAGGAGCTATAAGCAATAGTTTTACAATTAGTAGAAAACTAGTCTTTTTCTTTTTATATTTCAGATAATTGCAAATTAAAAAACTTACTTTTTCTTGGGAATAAGCCTAAGCGGTGCACGCGCCACGCCCAGCTGCCCTTCTGGCACAGATTTAGTAACCACGGAGCCAGCGCCAATCAAAGCGCCCTCACCCACCGTTACAGGAGCCACCAGAGCCGTATTACTACCTATAAAGGCGCCGGCGCCAATGGTGGTATGGTGCTTATTTTTTCCGTCATAGTTACAAGTGATGGTCCCTGCACCTATATTGGCTCCATCGCCCACGGTGGCATCGCCCACATAGCTTAAGTGGTTAACCTTGGCTCCTATGCCCAAAGAGGCTTTCTTCATTTCCACAAAGTTCCCCACCTTAGACTTTTCGCCAAGCTCACTTTGAGGGCGCAAGCGCGCGAAGGGGCCCACACTGGCAAATTTACCCACCTTAGCATCTTGAATATGGCTAAAATTAAGCACCTGGGCATGTTCATCAATGTGAGCATCACGAAGCACGCAATGCGATTGCACCACAGCACCTGTGGCTATGACACTTTTACCGTAAATTTCGCACGGGCCAAAAATTTCTGATCCGGGGCTTAATACCACCTCAGCACCCAGCACCACGCATTCGGGCGAATGCACAATAACGCCAGATTGTATAGCTTTCTTTACTTTTTTTCTGCTTAACAGTTGTTCAGCGTAAATGAGTTCTTCTAAAGTATTTACGCCCATAAGGTGCGCGCCATCCTCATCGGTATGGCCACACAAAATGCCTCGCACACTATGTCCATGTTTTCTGGCCAGTTGCACAAGATCTGTAATATAAAATTCGCTGCTTTTATTTTTATTGGTAATCATGGGCATAAGCTTTACCAAGGTGGGCACATACAGCATATACATACCTGCATTTACTTCACCAGTGGGGAAACCATACATTTCTTCGCTGTAGTCTTTGGCTTCCACAATGGCGAGCACGTCACCATTTTCTTCACCTACGCCCCCCACTTCACCAAGGCGTACCACACGGCCATAGTCATTGGCATAAGGCACTAAAATACTGGCAAAGCCAATTTCTGTACTGGAAATTTTGCTCTCATGCACATGCGCTTCCACCTGTGCCATGAAATTTTGCACAACTTCCGTGCTCAATAAAGGAGTATCGCCATTAATTACAAGAACATACTTGGCCTTCTTCTCAACTAAAGCTGGCAAGGCTTGCAACAAAGCATGTCCTGTACCTTTTTGCTCAGACTGCATAACAAAAATCATATCTTCATTGGCATATGCAGCACGAATTTCCTCAGCTCTATGCCCAATAACCGTCCAGATATTCTTTTGAAAGATAGGACGTAAAGCGCGCAGTACGTGGGATAAGATGGGTTGCCCTAACAAGTTATTTAACACCTTGGGTTTATGCGAATTCATACGCGTACCCTTACCCGCTGCCAAAATAAGTGCTACATTTGCCATACAGTATTCCTATCAAGTATTTAGTGTAAATATAAGCATATCATCTTGCACATCTAGCGTAACGCCTTGCCCTTCCAGAATATCCCCTGCAATGAGCTTACGGGCCATGGGTGTTTCCACATGATGTTGCAAATACCGCTTAAGCGGACGTGCCCCATATACAGGGTCATAACCGGCTTCTGCCACAAATATACGTGCTGCTTCAGTTAAAGAAAGATGTATCTTACGCTCCTCTAGCCTTATACGCAAGCGTTCTAATAGCAAGTCCACTATACGCTCTATTTGCTGCAAGGTAAGCGGGGTAAAAAGTACCGTTTCATCTATTCTATTTAAAAATTCGGGCCTAAAGTGATTGCGTAGCTCTTCCATAACTTTCGCACGGGCAGATTCGCTCAAAACACCTGTATTATCAATACCTTCAAGCATATACATAGAGCCCACATTGGATGTCATAATAACAATACAATTGCGGAAATCCACCGTGCGGCCTTGGCTATCTGTTAAGCGTCCATCGTCTAACAGCTGCAATAAGGTATTAAAAACATCGGGGTGCGCTTTTTCAATTTCATCAAAAAGAATGACCGAATACGGCTTGCGGCGCACAGCTTCGGTGAGTTGCCCCCCCTCATCATAGCCCACATAGCCCGGAGGCGCCCCTATGAGGCGAGCCACAGAATGCTTTTCCATGTACTCACTCATATCAAGACGCACCATATTATCTTCCGTATCAAATAAAGCTTGGGCCAAAGCTTTGGAAAGTTCTGTCTTACCCACACCTGTGGGGCCTAAAAACAGAAAAGACCCTGTGGGGCGTTGCGGGTCTGCAAGGCCGGCGCGCGCGCGCAATACAGCATCGGCCACAGCCTTTACGGCATCTTCTTGTCCCACCACGCGCTCGTGCAACTCTTCACCAAGGCGTAACAATTTTTCCCTTTCAGACTCTAACAAACGCGCCACGGGAATACCCGTCCAGTGCCCCACAATGGCGGCAATGTCTTCTGGGCGCACCTCTTGTTTTAACAGGCGTTGTTTGCCTTCGCTACCATTTTCCGCCGCCTCCAATTGCTTTTGCAATTCATGCAACGTGGAATATTTAAGCTCTGCAGCACGATTTAAATCGTACGCTCTTTCCGCCTGTTCAATGGCAAGGCGTGTTTGCTCTATACGCTCTTTAATGGCGCGCACCGAGTCAATGGAGCCTTTTTCCGTCTCCCACTGACCACGCAATACCCCTTGCGTCACGCGCAGGTCTGCCAATTCGCCTTCTAATCTTTGCAAGCGCTCTTGTGAGCTTATATCCGTCTCACGGCGTAGGGCCTCACGCTCAATTTCTAGTTGCATTACCTTACGGTTAACCACATCCAGCTCTTCAGGTAAAGAGTCAATTTCTGTACGAATCATGGCTGCGGCTTCATCCACAAGGTCAATGGCTTTATCTGGCAGTTGCCTATCGGTAATATATCTATGCGATAAAGTTACCGCTTCCACAATGGCAGAATCACTAATGCGCACCCCATGGTGCACCTCAAAGCGTTCCTTCAAACCACGTAAAATGGAAATGGTATCCTCCACGGTGGGCTCTTCTACCATCACAGGTTGAAAGCGTCGCTCAAGCGCCGGATCTTTTTCAATATACTTACGGTATTCATCCACAGTGGTGGCGCCTACGCAGTGCAATTCACCGCGAGCTAACATGGGTTTAAGCAGGTTACCTGCATCCATGGAGCCCTCACCCTTGCCAGCACCTACAATAGTGTGTAATTCATCAATAAAAAGAACAATCTGCCCTTCAGATTGTTGCACCTCATTAAGCACAGCCTTAAGACGCTCTTCAAACTCACCGCGATACTTGGCCCCTGCAATTAAAGCGCCCATATCTAAGGCATATAAGGACTTACCCTTTAAGCTTTCGGGCACATCACCATTAACTATGCGAAAGGCAAGACCTTCCACAATGGCTGTCTTACCCACGCCCGCTTCACCAATAAGTACAGGATTATTCTTGGTGCGGCGCGATAAAATACGCACCACACGACGAATTTCTTCATCACGCCCAATGACAGGGTCCATCTTTCCTTGGCGTGCCGCTTCCACAAGGTCTCGCCCATACTTGGAAAGAGCTTCAAAAGTATCTTCTGGGTTAGCGCTGGTTACACGGGCTCCGCCGCGTAATTCTTCCATGGCCATGACAAAACGGGCCTTACTGATATTATATTCTTTCCACAATGTGCCCAGAGGCGTTGCCGGCGGCTGATCGGCCAAACAAGCAAAAAGATGATCCACACTGACGTATTCATCCTTCATGCGTTTGGCTTCGCCTTCGGCATCGGCCAATACTTTGGCCAGACGCTGTGTAATAAGAATTTTATCCATATCCATGCCGGCGCCGCCGCTTCCTGTCACGGAGGGGCGCTTGTTCAGCACGTTTTGCAAGGCCACTTCAAGGGCGCGCACTTGAATGCCCATATGCTCTAAAATTCGTGGAACTATGCCATTTTCCTGCGTCATAAGCGCAAGGGCCATGTGCTCCACGTCACTTTCTTGATGCTTAAAACCAGCAGCAAGGCTTTGAGCTTGCGTGATGGATCCACGAGCTTTTTCTGTAAATCTACTGATATCCATAGTATTCTCCTGATATATATAATTATATTTCTTATGGGATTTACTGGGAAGCGAAACCGCCTAGGCGCACGCTATCCGCAAGGTGCTAATGCACCAACGACTACAAGCCCTCTAGATCGGTTTTTTAGGGAATAATTTCCCTCCCCAGACCCCATCCTTCAAAAAAACATTGGCCAATGCGACCCTTACTTCGTATAAAAACTCCTGCCGCACACCATTTTAAAGCCCCTACTCAGCGGGCTCCTCACGCACCGTAAAGCTCGACACCTCAGCAAGCTTTTCAAACAGCTCACGCTCAGCGTCGCTCAGCTCTTCCGGCACCTTCACCATGGCACGTACCATTTGATCTCCGCGCGCACCTTCCTTACCAAGACCGCGCCCGCGCAAACGGAAGCGGCGCCCAGAAGATGTGCCGGCAGGTATATTCATCTCAATTTCCCCTTCAAGGGTTGGAATACGTGCCTTAACACCCAAGGCCGCCTCCCAAGGCGTCAAGGGCAAATCATACGCTATATCATTGCCATCCACGCTAAACAGCGCATGGGGCATAAATTTTAAACGCAAAAATAAATCGCCAGAAGCGCCCCCATTAAAGCTAGGTTCGCCCTGTCCTGAAAGGCGTAACTTTGAGCCTTCTTTGGAACCAGCAGGTATATTCACCTCTAAATCTCGCTTACCTTGCGCGCCTGTAAGGGTCACAGTACGGCGATTGCCCTTTAAAGCATCTTCTAAGGTAATGGTGATTTCAGCTTGAATATCCTTTCCCTTACTGGGGCGGCGGGAAAAACCACCAAAAGGATCAGCCCCAAAGCCTCCTTGGGCGCCACCAAAGCCGCCACTACGCCCAGCCTGCCCAAAAAGGGTTTCAAAAAAGTCTGAAAAATCGCCGCCACCGCCAAAGCCACCACCAAAACCTTGGCCGCCAAAGCCACCGGCATTAAATTGTTGCCCATGCTGCCAATTATGACCCAATTGATCATACATTTTACGCTTTTCAGGATCCTTGAGCACCTCATAGGCTTCATTAAGTTCTTTAAATTTTTCTTCCGCTTTGGCGTCGCCGGGATTGAGGTCCGGATGATAATTACGCGCCAATTTTTTAAAAGCCTTTGCTATTTCATCCTTGGTAGCTTTACGGTCTACCCCTAAAAGTTGATAATAGTCTTTATAAGAAACACTCATGACACTCCTCCAACAATATGCTTGAACCGTATGCTAAGGCCCAATCAAACTTAAGAATAAGACCAGAAAAATTCTCGTCAATGGGTAAGAAAAAAAGAGGGAGTCACTTTTGGTAAAAATGACTCCCTCCAATGCCGTGCTCTATTTCGTAAGTGAAACAAACACAGCTACACTATAATTATACTATTCCGTGCTCACCGGGTTTTTCGTATTCTTCTTCTTTTTCTTCACGAATATAATCCTCAGTAGTGCCTAAAGCCATAAGTATGGCTGAAGATACATATACAGAAGAGAAGGTACCTACCACCACACCAATAAGTACGGTGAGCGCAAAGTCATTAATTATACCTCCGCCAAGTACAAAGAGGGCCAAGGCCGCTGCCATGGTGGTACCGGAAGTTAAGATGGTACGAGAAAGGGTTTGGTTCACACTTTTATTAATAACATCTTCAAGCTTATGCTCGCGCATCTTAGTAAGGTTTTCGCGCACACGGTCATACACAATAATGGTATCGTTTAAGGAGTAACCAATGAGGGTAAGCAACGCTGCCACGATGTTTAAGTCAAGCTCAGCATCAAGCATACTGAGTATGGCCACCGTTATGAAAACGTCGTGCAGCAGCCCCACAATGGCCCCTAGAGCAAAGTTCAGTCGTAATTTCCAGCAAATGGCCACGGTTATACCCAGTGCCACCAAGACTAAATAGCCCATGCCAAGACCGGTGAAGCCCATGCCGTACATGCTACCCCACAAAGCTGCCGCCATGAAGGCCGCTGCCATCCAGCGCTGTTCAAAGCGTCCGGAAATATATACAGCAATAAGCAATACCGCATAATACATGGCTTCAAGGGCTTTATTCGTTAGGTCTGCCCCCACTTTGGGGCCCACTTGCTCAAGCCTTTCAATGCTTATGGCATTATCAGGAAAGGCGGCAGCCAAAGCTTTTTCCACATTTTCACGCAGTTCTACGGCGTTGGCTTCCACGGTGGAAAAACGTAATAAGTATTCCTTGCCATCTTCGCTAAAGCGCTGCGTAGATATGCCAGGCAAAGCTGGTATATCAAGGCTTTTTTTCAAGGTTTCATCGGCCACAGGTTGGGCAAACTTCACCTGCACCACCACACCACCGGCAAAGTCAATGCCAAGTTTGGGGCCACCGGCGAGAACCATATGCCCAATGCCTATGAGCACTAAAACAATAGAAAGCACATAAGCAATGTTACGCTTACCTACGAAATCTATATTCGTATCACTTTTAATAAATGCAAAGCCCATGGTAGCTCCTTTATATGCTCAGGCCCTTAGAGCCGGCTTTTTTTGCCCATACTTCAAAAATACCTCTTGATACAAAAACCGCCGTAAACATGGAGGCCACAATACCAAGGGATAACGTCACCGCAAAGCCACGCACAGGGCCGGTACCAAATTGATACAAGACCACAGTGGCAATAATGGTGGTTAAGTTGGAGTCAATAATGGACAAAGAAGCACGCTCAAAGCCTGCCTTCACAGCGGCAAGTGGCGTTAAGCCGCGGCGCAGTTCTTCGCGAATGCGCTCAAAAATAAGCACGTTGGCATCCACCGCCATACCTATGGTGAGCACCACACCGGCAATGCCGGGTAAGGTAAGCGTAGCCCCAAAGGCTGCTAAGCCGGCAAAAAGCATGCTTAAGGTGAATATGAGCATAACGTCGGCAATAACGCCGCTCATGCCGTAATACAAAGCCATGAAAATAACCACGGCTAAAGCACCCACACCAGCAGCTAGCATGCCGCTATCAATGGACTCTTGCCCTAAAGAAGGGCCCACGGTACGCTCTTCCAAGACCACCACAGGGGCAGGTAAGGAGCCTGCGCGTAATACCAGCGCTAAGTCTTGCGCCTCTTCTGTGGTGAAGGAGCCGGAAATGCTAGCTCGTCCACCGCCAATACGTTCGTTAATATTGGGCGCAGAATAAATCTTGCCGTCCAGCACAATGGCCATGCGGCGACCCACATTTTCACCGGTAATGCGCTCAAAAATGGTGGCGCCGCGTCCGTTAAAACTTAAAGAAACATTGGCTTCGTTCATTTGACTAAAACCAGGGCGAGCATCGGCTACGTCTTCGCCAGTGAGCACAGGATCTTTATCCACCACAAGTAAAGGCACAACGCCTGTTTCACTTACAGGAGCGTCCATGAGCGGCAGGGCAATAACATCTGGGGGAAGCACCGCACTTTTGGGGTCCACGTCATCACGCACAATATGAAATTCTAATAAAGCTGTTTGCTTAATAAGTTCCACAGCGCGGCGTGGGTCAGAAATTCCGGGTAATTGGATTTGAATGCGGTAGTCGGCCTGTTTACGAATATCAGGCTCAGCCACGCCAAATTGGTCAATACGGTTACGAATGGTACGCAGGGCCTGATCTTGTGCCATATCGGCAATAAGTGCTGCTGCGCTCTCGGTGAAACTCACCGTATATTGCAATTGCCCATTGCCTGTGTCTTTGGCATCCAGCACCTGCACATTGGCATAGCGCTCTTGTAAAAGCTCAGCTAGTTTTCCCTGTTCTGCGCTTTTTAACAAAATAAATTCCAGCACCGTAGCACTTATAAGACGAGGGCGTAATACTGCTATGCCGGCATCTTGGGCATCAACACGTATATCCTGCCCCACTTGCGCCAAGGCATTGCTTACGGCTTTGGCCACTTCCACCTCAAGGGTTAAGTGAATACCGCCCTTTAAATCGAGGCCAAGATTAATGCGTGAATCTGGCAAAATTTTTGCTAATGAGGAATTTTGCACCCAAGGAATACTTGGCAACACGTACACAAGGCTTAAGGCAAAAACTAAAACGGCAACGATAATGCGCCAACGAGACAATGACATGAAATCACCTTCCGAAAAATAAACAGTCAGAAATATGCAATACGCCGGACATAAAGCCCGGCGCAAAACAAACGAAGATGTAAAAATCTAACTTCTTGCTCCGCAAGAAAATTAAATGCCTCAACCCTTGCTTTCTGTCTTAGGAGCCTCAGGGGCTTTACCACTAGGGGTGTGTAAGCCACCAATGGCGCCGCGGGTAATGCGAAGTTTGGATTCACCGCACTCAAGAAGAACGCTATCAGCATCTAACTCAAGAATACGACCAATCATGCCGCCGGAAGTGATGATATAATCACCACGCTTTAAGTTTTCAAGCATGGTTTTATGTTCTTGAGCACGCTTTTTTTGCGGACGAATAAGGAAAAACCAGAAAATAACAAATAAGAAAATGAGGGGTACAAATTGCATTAACATGGCGCTACCAGTAGGAGCGGCGCCGCCAGCGGCAGGTGCACCCATGGCATGAGCTACAGATTCAAAAAACATAGTGCCTCCAAATAAAGCATTGTTGGTATATTTACGGGCTAGGCCCGTGGTCAAGTGCGGCACTATAGCGAGATAATGGAAAAAACGCAATAGTATTTTATACGTGTTTCAGGGAAAAGACATCTTATTTAAGCTCCCTGCGCCTACTTTTGTATAAATATACGTGAGCTCTAAAGGTATTGCAAAGTGCTGGTGTCAATTTTGGCGACACCCACTGCATTTTGC
>CAYJNG010000030.1:0-20323 GCA_964371505.1 uncultured Desulfovibrionaceae bacterium | reverse complement strand
ACATGATGGCCTATGTGGAAGAGTTATTCACCAAGCTTGATATTACTATTTAGTCGACATTGAAAAACTGCTTAAATGGCTATAAATATAGAACTCTTCATTTGTGTGCCGAGATAAACTTTGCCAGAAATGAACGTATGGAATACGTTTCTAGCAAAGTTTAGGCATATAAAATACTTTTTTTGAATGTCGACTACACAAGACATGACTCTGGCATGGCTTGCCGCCACGTAAAATAAGCCGTCACTTGCTTACGGCGTCCCCGAAAGGGGGATTTGGAGTGAGCGTGCCTTTCTTAAAAACATGTGGAAACACGTTTTTAAGCATTAATTATTTAGTCATCAGAGTAAAGGTAACGGCTCGTTTTTTCACCAAGGCAACAATTCCCCCCGGTAGTTGAAAGCTGGTATTCCCTCGCCCCTCTTGTAAAGCTTGGTCTACACCTTCTAAGGTGCTGGCTCGTGCTTGCCCTGCATAGGCGTGTGCGTCTTTAAGCAAGTGTAAAGCGTGCATATATAAGCGTAAACGCGTGGCTTTATCTTGATTTTCTAAAAGTTTTGCAGGTAGATACACGCTGGCATCACGACATGTGATAGCATGTTTTTTGTATAAATCGTGCACCGTATGCTGCCAATGTTCGCTATCATATTGGGCAAAATGCCAAAGCTCGGCCATTTTTTGAGCAAAGGCAGGATTTTCCTCTTGAAATAAGGGAAGGATGCCATGCCGGATGCGATTACGTAAGTAACTTGTATCGGTATTTGACGCATCTTCTGCCCAAGTAAGATGAGCCCCCTGTAATACTTGGCGTAATTTCTCTGGCTCAAGCAAGAGAAGCGGACGTAATATACGCCTGCGTGCGTCTTGTGCCACCATGCCGCCAAGGGCAGGCCAACCGGCACCGCGCAACAGCCGCATCAGAATATCTTCTTGCACATCGCCTAGATGATGCCCAAGGCAAATCCATTGGGCTGCGCTTTCTTCACGGTATTTTTCATACAATGCATAGCGTGTTTTTCTGGCCATTTCCTCTATGCCCATTTTTTGCTCTTGCGCTTTTTGCTTAATATCCACTCTTTCTGTAAAGTACGATATGTGCCACATTTGGCACAGCTGCTGTAATGTTAAGGCCTCTGCCCTGCTTTCAGGGCGCAAGGCATGATCCACATAAAGTACAGAAAAAGACAGGTTATAGACAGGGCGCAGCCAATGCCAAAGACACAACAAGGCTAAAGAATCTGCACCGCCGGAAACAGCTAGTAGGAAGTGTGTATTTTTTATATCAATCTTTAATTCTTGATCGAGAAAAGAACGTATATGGCGAAGCACGTTTTTTGTGCTGGAAGGTTGCTCTTGAAATGCAGGAGGACATGGGGGAAAGGTAAAAGCCAGGGTGGGCATAAGAGGTATATACACTCCTGAAAAGTTCTTTGTATATGCAGATATAAATGATTGTAATTATATTTGAGGAAGGCCTTCATGGGTATAAAGCCTTCCTCAAATAGAGCATTATAATTTTATGCCGTGCCTATATTTTTTTGAAAAAGCAGATGGTTACAAATAATAACCTTTCTTGCTTATGCTGTAAGTACCGCAAGTATCTTTTGTGCTATACCTTCAGCATGTAAGCCCATTTGCTCACGCAACTCTTGCTGCTTACCATGTTCTACAAATATATCGCCAATGCCTAAACGGTGTATTTGCGCATGGGCTAAACCATGGGCATCGACTAGAAGTTCTAGCACTGCGGAGGAAAATCCACCTGCGAGCATGCCTTCTTCCACTAAAAATACTTGTGTATGTGCTTTCACAAGATCGAGTAATTGCTCTTGAGGTAAAGGCTTAAGCCAGATGGGGTCAAAAACAGCGACACTTTTTCCTGTGGTGGCAGCTATGTTTTGCGCGGCTTCTTGGGCAGAGTGTACACAAGGCCCCACGGCAATAATAAGCGCATCTTGCCCTTGGCAAACGAGTTCTCCTTGCCCTGATTGTAAAGCTTTATATGCGTCACTAGTAGGTAATGTAAGCCCAAAACCTGCACCGCGCGGATAGCGTAGCGCCACAGGGCCGGCACTTTGCGTGGCTGTGTAAAGAGCATGACAAAGCATAACCTCATCACGAGGGGCGATGATTTGCATATGGGGGATGTGCCGTAAAAAGGCTATGTCAAAAACTCCGTGATGTGTGGGGCCGTCTTCCCCTACCACACCTGCTCTATCAATACAAAATGTTACAGGAAGTTTTTGCAAGCATACGTCATGTACCACTTGGTCATAGGCCCTTTGCAAAAAGGTGGAGTACATGGCCACCACGGGGCGTTTGCCTTGTATGGCTAGCCCTGCGGCAAAAGTAATGGCGTGCTGCTCACAAATGCCCACATCCACAAAGCGTTCTGGGTATTTTTGCGCAAAGGCTTCGGTGCCTGTGCCTTCTGGCATGGCAGCAGTAATGGCCACAATATCTTGATTTTCTTCTGCCAAATTAAGTAAGCAACAGCTAAAAGCATCGGTAAAGGTCGTTTGCGTGCTTTTAGGGGGCAAGGTTCCTGTTTCTTTATCAAAACTACCAACACCGTGAAATTGCGTAGGGTTGGCTTCCGCCGGCGCATAGCCTTTGCCTTTATGCGTAAGCACATGCAAAAGCACAGGGCCATCTTCAATGGCAGACGCCATATCTAAATGTCGCTTAAGCGCTGGCAAGTCATGTCCATCCACAGGGCCAATGTAGTTAAAGCGTAATGCTTCAAACAGCATGCCCGGCGTAAAGAAAGATTTAAACGACCACTCACCACGCAAGGCGTAGGTGGCAAGGTCATTACCAATGCGCGGTACAGAGCGTAAAAAGGCCAAAACGTCCTTGCGCATTTGGCGAACCCAACGCCGTGACAAATTGCGGCTTAAAAAACGAGATAACGCGCCCACATTGGGTGAAATGGACATTTCATTATCATTTAAGATAACA
This sequence comes from uncultured Desulfovibrionaceae bacterium, assembly GCA_964371505.1. GTDB lineage: Bacteria > Desulfobacterota > Desulfovibrionia > Desulfovibrionales > Desulfovibrionaceae > CAYJAD01. Next base: position 17,362 of record CAYJNG010000030.1, on the reverse strand, counting down.
ATAAAGCGTTTGCCCATATGCCCCGCTAGATTTAGCCCCTCTAAAGCTTGCCCACCAGTAAGAGAACCATCACCTATAACGGTAACAATACGATGATTTTCTCCTGCTAAGTCGCGCGCCATGGCCATACCAAGGCCGGCTGAAATGGATGTGGAGGCATGACCTACGCCAAAATGGTCATAAGGGCTTTCCCCCACCTTGGGAAAACCGGAAATGCCGCCCTTAGTGCGTAAGGTATGAAAAGAATCTGCACGGCCAGTTAGGAGCTTCCACGCATAGCTTTGATGGCCCACGTCCCAAACAAACTTGTCTTTTTCAGCATCAAAAGTATGCAAGAGTGCAAGGGTAAGTTCCACCACACCAAGGGAAGGTGCTAAATGCCCACCATTTTTAGCAACGACGTCAATAATGCGCTCACGTACTTCTTGCCCAAGTTCTGCAAGAGCTTGCATGTCAAGAGTTTGTAAGTCAGTGGGCTTTTTAATTTTTTCTAAAATTGAAGTTTTTGCAATTTCAGAACCTGTTGTTTCTGGCATATCTATTCCGTGCGTAAGAAATTTATATTATTCTTTATACAATTGTAAATATAGAGCTTATGCAACCATTAGCAAGTGCGTGCCACCACATAGGAGGCAAGCCCTCGTAAAAAAGCGCTTTCTTCACCTGCAAAAATGGGATTTTGCGCTAAGCTTTGTAAGGCTAATGTTTTTTGCTCTTCTGCAAGTACGCGGCTTTGCTCAAGGCCAACCAAGGAAGGATAGGTATTTTTGCCTTGCTCTGTATCTGAGCCTGCAGGTTTACCAAGGGTTGCCGTATCAGCCGTTACATCTAAGATATCATCGGCAATTTGAAAAGCTGTGCCTAAAGCCGCACCGTAGCTTTCAAGAGCTTGCACCACTTCCAACGAGGCACCAGCAAGTAAAGCGCCGCAAACACAAGAAGCTTGAATAAGCGCGCCTGTTTTCATGGCGTGCATGGTGCGCAATTTTTCTAAAGTAATATCTGCCTCGCCAGTGTAATTCATGTCGAGCACTTGCCCGCCCACCATACCGTGTGAGCCGGCGGCACGGCCAAGATACGCTAAGGCGCGCAAAGCGTGCTCTGCGGGTACAGCGCCGGTAGAGCAACACGATGACACGGAAGCCATAAATACAAAAGCATCCGTTAGCAAAGCATCCCCTGCTAAAATTGCCATGGCCTCCCCAAATTGTTTATGGCTTGAAGGTTTGCCGCGGCGCAGGTCATCATCATCCATGGCTGGTAAATCGTCATGGATAAGTGAATATGTATGGATAAGCTCAATGGCGCAGGCAAAAGGAAGTATTTTTTCTTCTTCAAGGCCGCAGAGTTTGGCTGTGGTTAAACACAACACAGGGCGTAATCTTTTACCGCCGGCCATGAGGCTGTATTCCATGGCTTCGCGCAAGGAAGAAGGTAAAAAAGGCGGTGTAGCATGCCCTTGGCAATTACTCATGGCAGAAGCTTTTAAACAATGGGCAAGCCAATTTTCTACCATGCTGCCTTTATTTTTTAAAAGGGCTTTGACGGCCTGTGGCTCTAAAAGATGTTCTTGGCTCATTCTTCTTCTCCTGCTGTTTCCATGTCAAAAATTTCTTCACCTTTTTCACTATACAGGCGTATATCATGGCGAGCTTTTTCTAGCTGTTTACGGCAAGCAGCACTAAGCTCCATACCTTCTTTATAAAGAGCCACGCTTTCTTCTAGGGGAGCTTCCCCTTTTTCCATGGTTTGTACTATATTTTGTAAGCGCTCCATGCGCGCCTCAAAAGTTTTTGGAAGAGCTTTTGATTTCATATGTTTTTTACCTTAAACTTTCCTTAACGCTTCTTTGTGGAAGTTTCTGTACGTTGAACTATGGCAGCAATGTGTCCATCAGCCACATGCATGTGTATTTCTTGGCCTTGCTTCACATCTTGCACGGAACGCACAAGAGCACCATCACTTTTTTGCATAAGCGCATAACCGCGGCTTAAAGGAGCCAAAGGGTTCATGGCTTCTAACTGTAAAGTAAGATTTTGCAAAAGATGCCGCTTTTGTTCTTTTTGCTGGCGCATAAGGCTTGGCAAGCTATGTTCCCACGCGCTAAAAAATTGTTCTTTTTTGCTCATCAGGCTTTGTGCGGCGTGGTTGAGTCGTAATTCTAAGCTTTGCAAGGCGCTGGCTTCTCTTTCTAAACGTCTGGATATTTGCGGCAAACTTTGTTCTTCATGTTTAAGCTCGCGCTCTTTAAATGTAAGCTGTTGCTCCATACATTGCGCAAGACGTGCGGTTTTGTGGCGTAAAAGCTCTTCTTTACGCTGCCATGCCTGCACAGGAGAAAGCCAACGTAAAGCCTGCTCTTGATGGATAAGACGCTGTGCAAAGCGTTGCAAAAGGTTCATGCCTGCTTCTTGCACACTCCACTCAAGACTATCCACCCTTTGCATAAGCTCTTGACGGGCAGGCCAAAGGAGCTGCGCTGCATGGGTAGGTGTGGCTGCACGCACATCTGCCGTCATATCCGCTATGGAAACATCAACTTCATGCCCTATACCGGCAAGTACAGGCAAGGGGCAATGGAAAATGGCCTTTGCCACCACTTCTTCATTAAATGCCCATAAATCTTCTAAAGAGCCACCACCGCGAATAAGCACTATGACCTCAGCCCACTGCTGGGCCACAGCCATATCTACAGCGGCAGCAATGGCAGGCGCGGCGCCTTCGCCTTGTACAGGCACGGGGAAAATGCGTATATCACTGCCGGTACCGCCCTTTTGTGCAATACGTAAAAAGTCATAAATGGCAGCCCCTTTGGGGGAGGTTATGACCGCTATACGCTTGGGGTTATACGGAAGCTGTTTTTTTCGTTCACTCTCAAAATACCCAAGGCCCAGTAATTTTGTCTTTAAGGCTTCAAAGGCAGCATATAAAGCCCCTCGTCCGCCTTCTTGCATAAGGCTTACGGTAAGTTGATAGGAACCACGCGGTGCGTACACAGAAATATGCCCCGCACACAAAACCTCTTGGCCATTTTTTAAACTCTGTGCCAAGGAAGGGCGTGGCCCATCTTCAAACACTTCACCGGTTAATGGGTCAAATTTTTCCTCAGAGCGTTGTGCATTTTTAAACCATACACACTGCAATAAGGCGTCACTGTCCTTGAGCGAAAAGTACACATGCCCTGAGCTTGGGCGGGCAAGGTTACTTACCTCGCCCTTTACCCAAACGAAAGGAAAGTTCTTTTCTAAACTGCCCTTGATGGAGGCAGTCAGCTCTCGAACAGTGAAAATGGTGCTCAAAGCTTATAAACCCCAGCCTTCAAGTACTTGCTGTTGCCATGTGGCAAAGTCTGCGGCAAAGTTTTCTAAAGAAAGCTCTACCTTTTCACCTGTACGGCGGTTTTTTGCTTCCAAAACACCACGAGCAAGGCTTTTTCCACCAAGGCAGATTTGCATGGGCATGCCCAGTAAATCCGCATCCTTAAACTTTACACCGGGGCGCTCGTCTCTATCATCAAGTAACACTTCAAGACCAGATTCTTCAAGTGTTGCTTTAACTGTAGCCATGGCGGCACACACATCATCGCTCTTACTATCAAGATTGAGTAAGTGCACATCAAAAGGCGCCAATGGCGGCGGGAAAACTATACCATGGGCATCATGATTTTGCTCAATGCATGCGGCCACAACGCGAGAAACGCCAATACCATAACAACCCATAATCATTACTTGTTCCTTGCCGTTACTGTCAAGGAAGGTGGCTTTCATGGCTTCGCTGTACTTGGTACCAAGTTTAAAGATGTGCCCTACTTCAATGCCCTTAGGTAATTCAATGGCGGCGCCGCACTTGGGGCATGGGTCTGTTACAAGAATTTCACGCAAATCTGTATAGGCTTCAATGGTGCAATCGCGGCTAAGGCTCACATGCTTTAAGTGCGTATCGCTTTTATTGGCTCCGCACACCCAGTCGGTAGCGCCCTGTAAAGCTGCATCGGCATAAATTTTAATGCTGGCATCCAGTCCCACAGGGCCGGCAAAGCCCACTTTGGCCTTGGTCCAAGCTTCTACCTGTTCTGGGCTGGCCATTTCCACCACAGTGCCATTTAAGAAGTTCTTTAACTTAATGTCATTAACGCTGTGATCACCACGCACAAGCACGGCTACACCTTGCCCATCCACAGTGAAAAGTAAGGTTTTTATCAAGGTGCTGGGCGCTATATCCATGAAGGAACATACTTCTTCCACGGTGTGGGCATCAGGAGTAGAAACTTCTACAAAATCAGGGCACGAATCTGTGCAAACGCTGCCCTGCCAAACCACGGCGGCACGCTCCACATTGGCGGCGTATTCACAAGCGCTACATGCGGCAATGGTATCTTCGCCGGTATCGGCAAGCACCATGAATTCATGGGAAAAGTTACCACCAATGGAACCTGTATCTGCTTCTACAGCACGGAACTTTAAAGCCATACGCGAGAAGGTTTTGGTATACGCTTCATGCATATTTTTGTAGCTGATATCGGCGCCTTCATCGGTGGCGTCAAAGGAATACGCATCCTTCATAACAAATTCACGCCCACGTAAAAGACCAAAGCGAGGGCGAATTTCATCACGGAATTTGGTTTGAATTTGGTATAAATTCAAGGGTAATTGGCGATAAGAGCGCACTTCACCGCGCACAAGGTCGGTGATAATTTCTTCGTGCGTGGGCCCAAGACAGTAATCACGGTCGTGACGGTCTTTAAAGCGTAAAAGCTCCTTGCCGTAAAACTCCCAGCGCCCTGTTTCTTGCCAAAGGTCCGCAGGTTGAGCGGCAGGTAAAAGCAGCTCTTGAGCACCGGCTTTGTTCATTTCAGCGCGTACAATACTTTTAGCTTTTTCAAGTACTTTAAGCCCAAGGGGAAGATACATATATATGCCAGAGGTGACCTTACGCACCATACCGGCACGGATAAGGAGTTGATGGCTGATAACTTCGGCATCTGCCGGAGCTTCTTTTAAAGTGGGTATGTAGCTAGTGCTCCAACGCATGATTATTCCTGCTCTTTTTTCAATGTAATAAGTTTATCTAATTCTTCCATAAAAGCAGCAAGCAAGGCTTCTTGCCCCTTTACAGTACGAATAACTTGGCCTTTACAAAAAATACTCCCTTTATCACGACCGCCGGCAAGGCCTATATCGGCGTGCTTTGCTTCGCCAGGGCCATTTACCACACAGCCCATAACAGCAACTTTTAGGGGTAAGGTTTCTGTTTTTAAACGCTCTTCCACCACAGCAGCCAAGGATATGAGATCAATTTCCGTGCGACCACATGTGGGGCAAGAAATGATTTCCGGCCCATGCTGGCGCAAACCTAACGAGCGTAAAATTTCATAAGCAGCTATGACTTCTTGCACAGGGTCAGCCGTTAAGGATACTCTCAATGTATCGCCAATGCCTTCCCAAAATAAAATACCAAGTCCCACGGCTGATTTTACAGCGCCGCGCAAAAGGCCACCTGCCTCGGTAATACCCACATGCAAAGGATACTCACAACGCGCAGCTAAAAGTTTATATGCGGCTATGGTTTCCAAAACTGAGGAGGATTTTAATGATATTTTCATATCATAAAAGCCTTTATCCTCTAATATGCGCACATGAGAAAGAGCGCTCTCAACCATGGCCTCTGGAGTGGGGCCACCGTACTTTTGCTGTAATTCTTTTTCTAAAGAGCCCCCATTCACGCCAATGCGAATAATGGCTTTATGAGCTTTGGCAGCAGCCACCACAGCATTTACATTATTTTCACTGCCAATATTACCGGGGTTGATTCGCAAACCCTGTACGCCGGCTTCAAGAGAAGCAATGGCAAGGCGATGATCAAAATGAATATCAGCAATGATAGGCACTTGCGCTTTATCTACAATGCTTTTTAAAGCAGTAGCAGCAGTCATATCTGGCACGGCAAGGCGCACAGCTTCGCAACCAACACTTACAAGAGCCTCAATTTGTTCAAGGCTTTGTGTAATATTGCGCGTATCTGTATTAAGCATACTTTGCACAAGTATGGGAGCATTGCCACCTATGGACTTGTTTCCAAGCTTGAGCAAGCGCGTGTTCTTTCTTTGTATCATGGGGGTACTATCCTTTCATGGCGCAACATACTAGCGCACTTTATCACAATAGCCAAGCATTCTCCTTGGCCCAAGGCCACATTTTCTCCTTTTTTTTATTTATAAAAGGTGCTATGATTACGCGTGTTCATGGTATAAAAACCTCAAGAGCACTTAAGTTTTTTCATTTTTTTCCGATAGTAGTTAACAAGATATTTTTACCATCTTTTTAGCAAGGATTTTATATGTCTAATATTGTACGTCTTTTATTGTGCGCCCTCCTTTTTTCAACTCTTTTTGCTTCTGCCTGCTCCAAGCGCTCTGCACATGACCCTCAATTTGTTGATGCGCAAGAGTTAAAGCTGAAAGTGCGCGAGCTTGCAGACCAAATGCTTGCCACCATGGATAACAGCACCCTAACAGGTCTTGTGGCCATGCCCACCTCCTTTGTGGATTTAGATAATAAGGGGCAAACCAGCGCCTTTGGTAATCTTATAGGCGAGTCGTTGATTTACGAGTTTAACCAACGTGCTTTTCCAGTGCGTGAGTATAGACTTACAGGCAATATAAGTATGAAGCTTGGCCAAGGCGACTTTGCCTTATTACGTCAAGGTATTGTTTCCACAAAAGAAAAATGGGCCGCTGTTATTGTGGGTACTTATTATGTAGATAAGGAGGCCGTCTTTGTGAATGCGCGTTTGGTACGTGCTTACGATGGCATGGTGTTACGTACAGGCCAATTGGTTCTGGTAAAAACGCCTGTTATAGAACGACTTGTGGAAAACAAAATGCCCTTATATGTGCCTAGCAGCACTGCAAGCACTGCAAATACCAGTGGTAAGACCGTTCATAAAAGTGCCCCTCTCCCAGCGCCATCATTGGGCCTTAAAAGTGGCACATTAAATATACGCCAAGTACCGGAAAGCCCCGTGCCCCCCAGACAACCAGGGCTTTACTAAGCGTGTTTTACCAGATAATATCAGTATTTTGGAGGAAGTATGCATACGTACAAATATAAATCTTTAACACGTTGCCTTTGTGTGGCTTTACTGCTTTGCTTTGGTTTAGCCTCAGCCCCCATTGCTGTGTGCTCTGCATCTGCAAACGATACTACAGAAAAGCCCATGGATGCTGATACAGCGCGCAATTTAAGTTTTGCAAAAAAATATCGCCTTGAAGGGCGTTATGAGCTGGCGCGTCAGCACTATCTTTTGGCTTTAGCCACCACTAACACAACAAATATGCGTGATATTATTCAACATGAGTTAGAAACCATTGAACTTCAAATTAGAACGTTACGGTAAATCTATGCGTAAATACACTTTTCTTATTTTATTGGCCTGTATGTTTTTAAGCCAAGGTTGTGCTGCTGTAAACTCTGTGGATGCCATGGTAGGTTCTGGCTTTGGCCCGCGTGCAGCCAATGATATGGCAGCGCAAATGGATGCGCAAATAATGCAGCGCGGTAATGTAACCAAAGCTACAACGCCCCGTGAGCTTTTGGACGCGCGCCAAAGACAATTACGTAGTACCATTACCATTGTCACCACAGTACCGGTAAATTTAAATAATTTACACTTGTCAAATGCTTTGGCGCGGCAAATTTCTGAAGAAATGTCACGTTGGTTTGTCAATGCCGGCTATAGAGTGCGTGAAATTCGTAAGGGTAAGGAATTACGCTTTCAAGAAAAGACGGGGGAAATGCTCTTAACCCGCGATAGAGCAGATTTAGCAAGAAAAACCGCTACCAGTGTAGCCGTGCTTACGGGTACGTATGTCATAAGCCCTGAACAAGTGCGCTATAGCATGCGCTTATTGCATACTCCAACCAATGATGTGCTTGCCATGGGAACAGCTACTGTGCCCATTACGCCAGATGTGCCCCCTCTATTGGTGGAAAATACCGCGCCTGAGAAAGTCACACCCTCTGTAAACACCCGTTTACAGTAGTAGGTTTTTATGCCGCGTATTATTGTTGGTATAAGCGGTGCTAGCGGTATGCCTCTAGCACTAGCTTTGCTTCAAGCTTTGCAGCATATCCCCTCTTTGGAAGTGCATCTTATTATTTCTCAAGGTGCAAAATATGTTATGCAAACTGAGGGCGATTTACCCTTGGAAGCTTATACAAAGCTTGCCCATAAGGTATATAATGCACAGGATATGGCTGCCGGCCCTGCTTCCGGCTCTTGGCAACATGATGGCATGATTATATGCCCTTGTTCCATGAGTTCACTGGCACACATTGCCCATGGTATGGGCACGAATCTTTTACATCGCAGTGCAGATGTGAGCCTTAAAGAACGTCGTCCGCTTGTTATCGTACCAAGAGAAACGCCCTTAAGCGCTATTCACTTGCAAAATATGCTTAGTCTAAATCAGAGCGGTGCCATTATAATGCCTTTTAGTCCGGCTTTTTATACACCCACAACCGATATGCCGCATATGATGCAGCATTTTTGTGGGCGTATTTTTGATCAGCTCTCTTTGCCACATAATCTTTGCCAGCGTTGGAAGAATAATACGTAATAATATTTAATTATTAATGGCATTTGATACAGCATAAAGAATGTTTTTTATGTTAAAATTTTCTTGCCTTTTCTTCTCAGTTCATGTAGAAATCATTGCTCATGGAGGCGTTTCGTAACCGGTGTTGCGCCTGGTCTTCAAAACCAGTGGCGGGCAGAGATGTCCGTGGTAGGTTCGACTCCTATACGCCTCCGCCATATAAAAAGTAAAACTCCCGCAATATCTTGAGGGAGTTTTTTTGTGCCCTTTAAGAGCAAAGAACCACTTGTGTAACTCGGTGAAGCAAAGCTCCGCCTGTTCTTGATTTTTGGTCGCGTTGACTTATGTCAATACTCCATGAGAACCTACGCAATGCATTGCGCAAAAATCCCACTGTACAAAGTGGGCTCGTTATTAGCACCGATGTTGTTTTCTTTTCATAAATCAACACGCACAGGCTTTAAATCTTACCCTGCCTACTCTTTTTAATCCAATAGTAAAGCGTTTTATAGAGCGTTTCAGGCTCAATGGGCTTTGTGATATGGTCATTCATGCCATGAGAGAGGCTTATTTCTTTATCACCCTTCATGGCATGGGCAGACATGGCAATAACGGGAAGCCTTTCATATTTAGCTTGCTCACGGATACGCTCAGTGGCGGTATAACCGTCCATGACGGGCATTTGAATATCCATAAGTACTGCATCGTAAGAATTTTGTTCTAATAATTCTAAGGCTTTTAAACCATTATCTGCTATATCCAATGTATAGCCAGCATTTTGTAATATTTCGCTAGCAACCAATTGGTTAATGTCATTATCTTCCGCTAAAAGCAAATGGGCTTTTTGTGGTTTTAAAACTACATCTTGCGTAGTTTCATCATGACCACTTTCTTCTTCTGTTACTTGGCTGATGGCAAAAGTTGCTGTACAAAAGAATGTGGAGCCTTTGCCAAGCTCACTCTCCACCCAAATTTTACCACGCATCATACTAATAATACTACGAGATATGACAAGACCAAGCCCTGTGCCTCCAAATTGGCGCGTAACGGAGGAATCCGCCTGCGAAAAAGCCGAAAACAAACGATCTACTTGTTTTGGACTTAAACCAATACCGGTATCACGCACTGCAAAGCGGCAACATATTTCATTGTATCCGACAAAAGTATTTTCTACATCCAGTGAAACAGTGCCGGAACGAGTAAATTTAATGGCATTGCTTACAAGATTAAAAAGTACCTGTTTGAGTCGCAAGGCATCACCAAGGAGCACTTTTCTAGAAAAATCCCCCGGATCAATGTGAACATTAAGTCCTTTGGAAGCTCCCATGGGTGCATATAAATCATTTATCTCCTTGCATAATTCGTATAATGTAAAGGGGCGCTCTTCCATTTCGAGCTTACCGGCCTCAATTTTTGAAAAATCAAGAATATCATTGATAATACGCATCAAGTTATTGGCAGAAAAAAGGGTTTTCTGCACATATTCTTTTTGTATTTCCGTCATAGAGGTATGTTCTAGCAAATGTAATAAACCTAAAATGCCATTCATGGGGGTACGAATTTCATGGCTCATGTTTGCTAAAAACTCGCTTTTCGCTTGAGTACTTTTTTCAGCCAATTCTTTAGCGTTTCGCAACTCTTGCTCATTGTTTTGAATTTCTTGCAACATGGCCCTGTGCTTTCGCAAATCTTTTAGGTAGCAAATGAGCCCAAGCTTACCTTGATAAGAAGTACGAATAACAAGGGCTTCCATGGGGATTTCTTCTTCAGTAAATGCGTGTTTTGCATATACTTCTATTTTTGCTACACCTTTACTAAATCCTTTTTCTAAGGTTTGCGTTATAAGCATCATGGTACTTATGCCATTTGGTTGAAACTCAGGAATGGTTTGCTGAAAATTCTGTAAATACGCTTCTCTTGTGTCAAAGCCAAAGGTATTAGCTCCTTCCAAATTGGTATAAATCAAATTTCCATCCTCATCCCAAAATTGGACACACATGGGCAAAGAGTCTAGCATGAGCGTATTGCGTAATTCAGCTTCTTTTACAAGCTCTTGCGTATTTTTTAATTCTCGCAAATCTCTGGCAAATGCTACAAGGACCTCTTCTTTGGCTAAGATTGAGCGTACTAAAATAATCTCCATGGGAATAAGCACACCATCTAACGTTTGGTGTAACCATTCAAATCGCAAATAGCCTTCTTTAAGAGCGTCAGCATTATTTTGTTGTATAAGATCTTTAGAAAGCATACCATTAGGTTGAAACTCAGGAGATAATTCATAAAAGTTATCAAAAAAATCTTCCTGCTTTGCAAGGTTGAATGTTTTGAGAACTTCAGAGTTACACTCAAATATTTGGCCGGCTTTATTCCAAAAGAAAATACAAAGTGGAACATTTTTACTAATAAGTGTATTGCGCTCTTCAACAAAAGAAGCTCTTTTTTCCATGGCTTTCAGTTCGCGTAAGTCTCTTGTATAACCAAGAATCATAGCTTCACCTTGATACATGGTACGTACAGCAGTAACTTCTACAGGTAAAGGTTCTCCATCTTTATCAAGATGCATCCATTCAAAGCGTATACACCCCTCATTAAAGGCCCTTGTTAACGCTTCAAAAGATCCTTCCTTCGTGCATTGTCCGGAAGGTTGTACCGGAGGGGCTAAGTGAAAAAAATTCTCTATATAGTCTTTTTTATTATCAAAGCCAAAAATCTGATACGCGCTCTTATTACAATCTACAATTTCAAAATTTTTGTTAACAAGATTAATACCATAGGGTGTGCTATCCAACATATTACGCATTATTTCTTCTGTATCTTTAACTTTTTGCTTACTGGCAATAAGTTCGCGTAGATCATAGCTAAAAAGAGCTATAACCGTTTTTCCATTGTAAATAATACGTAAAAAAGCAAGACGTGTAGGTATAAGCTCACCATTTTTATGTTTCCAAAACCATTGTCTTGCTGAATACCCCAAGGATAATGCCTGAGCAATCTCTTGAGCAAAAATTACTTGTGATGGGTCTTTGTTTTCTTGTAACTCCGGTATGCAGTGTTTAGCGTTTTTTATGCAAGCTTGACGGCTTGGATAGCCCAAAAAGTGGTAAAACGCATCATTGCAATCATGCATACTTTCAGGGCTTGACCAAATACTGATGGGGGTTGGGCTTCTATGCACCACGTTGGTAAAGTGAACTTCTTCTTGTTGTGTAGCATCATACACTATGGAAGCTTCTTCTATGGGAGTAATTTGTGCTATAATAATGGTTTCATCTTCATAGGAAATGGTGGTAAGCGTGTATTGAACAATAACTTTGCACTCAGCTAAAACATGATGCCACCATAAAAATTGACTTATCCCCTTTTGCATGGCAAGCGTGCAATGGTGGGTAATCATGTGCATAAAGTTTTGTATGTCTCGTTGCGAGGAGTCTTGCTCTGAGGAGAGGCGTTTTAGGCATTGTTCAAAGGTATTTTCTCCAAAAAACTGTAGAAAATTTTCTGTTACATAGAGAAGTTTCCCGCCTTGCGACAAGCAACACAAAGGGCGCGGGTTATTGCCATATAAAGAATGTAAAAAAGAATACTTTTTATTCACCATAGTAGAAGAAAATAAGTTCATAAAAAACTCTTATATCTAAGGTTATATTTAAAATTAATAATAAATCTATTTTTTTAAAGAAAAATCCTTATTATGAATTATTAAAGGTTATTTTTTGATAATCAAAAATACATGCAGTAGCGTATAGCATTTTTTTCATCTGCAAAGTGTGTTTTTTATAGTTACAAATGGATATAACTTTGCCCGATATATCCGCATCTATGCGTATTACTCTACATGTACAAAGTTCATCCGCGTAAAACAAATATTGTTAACCAATATTAGCATATTTTATAAACAGCAATTGTATTTTTATATTCAATGCTATGTAATGCATAAAATTGTTTTATGTTTTTTTACTATCTTGTTCCTTTTTTCTTTCATCCTTAACTCTTTTTTTCCATGCATACATTTCTTTATCAGCAACAGCTAATATTTCAACCATACTTTGGCCATCTTTGGGGTATTGAGCATAGCCTATGCTGGCAGATATATGTATCGTGATACCATTAATATTAAAGCTGTCTTTTGAAAGCGTCTCAATACGATTTACAACAGATGCCAAAGCAGCTTCGTTTAATGCTTCATTGATAATAATGGCAAATTCATCACCACCCATGCGAACAACAATGGTAGATTGCTTAAATTTATGCTTCACACGTTCCACATACGCAATAAGAAGCTTATCACCAGCTTCATGACCATAAACATCATTTACTGGTTTAAAGTCGTTTAAATCAATATAAAAAAGGGTAAATCCTTTCTCTAGGGAGTCTTCGTGAATATCCATATATTCATCAACAATTTTCCTATTGTGTGCTTTAGTTAGTGTATCAATATAGGTCATTTTTCGAGCATTGCTATGTTTTTGTTCATATTTATTAATGATAATATACACGACGGTGGACATGGTCATGTACAAAATAAAAAATGAAAAAATTGTAATCAGCATATTTTTATGCATATCTTTATCGTAAAGATAAAACACCCACGTTTCATCACCTAAAGTAAATATACGCTTTGTAGATTTTTCTTTTTCAAAATTATTACTACGCAAAACAGGTATATGCTTATTTTGGAAAACAATATCCATACCGTATTCATAATTAAAATTTGAAAGAGATTGTATTTCTATAACATTCGTTAAAAGCTTTTTTGCATCAAAAGCAATGGTTACAAAACCCCAAAATGTTTGTTTACCATCTTTTTCCGTCATAACAGGTCGACGTGCGATGACACCCTCATAGTCTAAAATCTTTAAAGGGCCAGAAAAAACTGTACGTCCACTATTTTTAGCATACGTAGCGTCTACTTGCGTGTCCTTCTGTTCCAAAAGATTTGCCCCTACATACCACCTAAAAGGCTCAGGCGGATATACATATTTTACTACAGCTGCGGGTTGATAAGAAATGACTAAAAAATAACTATCGTTGAAGATAATGCTAGCAATATCCTCAAACTCCTTCTTGGTGATATCATCACCATAAAGTTTGAAAAATCTTTCCAGATTATGCGTATCCGTAATAACATGCTGTACAGTGTTTTGAATTCGGGCAGCGTATGTCTCAGCAGTGTTCTTTGTTCTTCTTTCAATATTATTTTTAAATTCTTGTGCTTTGAAAGAGGTAAAAACTATAGACAGCACCATCATACCGCAATAAAGAAGCTTTGAAAATTTCATGCACCACCTCTAGTCTACTGAGAATAATCTATTTTTGCTATTTTACGCCTATAGACAGGAAAACAGAAACAACACGTCATTGAGCGTTGCCAAACGTACCTTAAAAAGTCCGACAAAAGGCCTACAGTTACGAAAAGGAGTTGTGTATATGGAAGGTGAAGGCCAACGTAATCTGTTAAACCTTTTAAAGAAAAATGATGCTTTATTTACTAAAGTCAAGTGAACAACTGTCAAATATATGCATATGGTTCACTTTTCTATACTTTTAAAAACTATACTAACTTTGCATGTAAAGCACAAGCTATACTTTGCAGTATATGTATATATTCATTTTCACTCCACGCTCCGCCTAAAGCAAGGCGAACGGCTTGTTCACTATCTGCTGCGCCAAGGGCAAAAAGCGTACTCTCTGCCACAATAATATTTTCTTTTTGTAAAGCATGAGCAAACTTTTTTGCGGTCCAAGGTTGCGGAAGGCGCAACCAACAAAAAAAACCTGTGGAGCGTGTGGTAATAGAAAAACCGTCTAAATATTTACGCACTAAGTCATTACGTTTGGCAGCCTCAGCCCTTTTTGCTTGTAAAATGTGTTCTGCGGTACCATTCATAATCCACTGCCTCGCCAGTTCTGCCATAAGGGGCGGTGCCATGGAAATGCTATATCCAATGCTACGTTCAAGTTCTGCATAAAGGCTGTCCGGCGCGCATAGGTAGGCAATGCGTAAGCCTCCATTAAGTGCCTCACTGGTAGATGCTATAAAGCAGGAGCGTTCAGGGGCCAAAGAGCTTATGGGGGGCAGCCTTTGCTCTAAGGATAAAGCGTACACATCATCTTCTATAATATAGACATCGTGGCGGCGGCACACCTCCACCAAGGCGTGGCGACGAAAAATGGGCATTTGCGCTAGGGTAGGATTATGACATGTGGGCATAAGATATACTCCACGAATACCTCCAGTACGACAAAGAGCCTCTAAAGCCTCAGGCAGCATACCGCCTTCATCCATACGTACAGGCACTAAAGTAAGACGTAAACGGCGTGCCAAATGGCGTAAAACCGGATAGCTGAAATGCTCCACCACAAGCCTATCACCTGGAGAAAATAAAGAAGCTAAAATAGCTAGTAAAGCGTGCTGTGCTCCTGCACATACCAAAACATTTTCCGGCGATATCTGCAAACCATACTGCCCAGCCCATAAAGCTCCAGCTTCACGATGTCGATATAATCCGCGAGGTTGTTGATAGGTGGAAAGAGCTGTGAGTAAATCTTCATCTTCTGTTGCGCTGGCTACCAACTCTTGCATGCCTTGTATAAGGGGCGGGGTAATGTGTTCAAAAGGTGCTATAAAACCCAAATCGTAAACAGGATCTGTGGTGCCTCTTTGGCGCTTTAAAGAATGCAAATCCACAGGCACTTCTCTATCTTGCACGCGCCCTCGTAAAAAGGTGCCACGCCCTATTATGCCCTCTGTAATGCCGCGTTGGGCCGCCTCTGCATAAGCTCTACTCACAGTGCCTACAGTCACCCCAAGAGTTTTGGCTAAATGTCTATGCGTGGGCAAACGCTCCCCTACCTCTAGCGCACCGCAAGCAACGCCCTGAACCAAAGCTTGAACAATATGCATATAGCAAGGGCCATCAGGGGTGCTTTGTACTTGTTCTTTATACAGTGACAATAACTTCATGCCAAAGAAATACAAGAGAAAAGTAATAATGTCAAAATAAGCTTAGTAGTCGATTTTTTTATGTTTTCATTATGTATTTTTTACAATAAATTGTCACCATGACAATATATAAATGCACTTGATAAAGAAAATTGTTCCATAGATTTAAATAAAACTCCACAAAAAGCCTCATGGCAGCCTATGGTGTCTGCGAAATACACCCCTCGTGGGCAAGGAGAAAGAAATGGAAAAAGGAACTTTTCAAGTAAAATCCGGTTTGGCAAGCATGCTTAAGGGCGGCGTTATTATGGATGTAACCACTCCTGAAGAAGCAAAGATAGCCCAAGAAGCTGGTGCCTGCGCTGTGATGGCTTTAGAGCGTGTACCTTCAGATATTCGTAAAGAAGGTGGTGTAGCTCGCATGGCCGACCCCACCATAATTCAAAGCATTATGGAGGTGGTAACCATACCCGTAATGGCAAAAGCGCGTATTGGTCATGTGGTGGAAGCACGTATTTTAGAGTCTTTAGGTGCTGACTATATTGATGAAAGCGAAGTTCTCACCCCTGCAGATGATCGTTATCATATTAATAAAAATGATTTTACAGTTCCTTTTGTTTGTGGTGCGCGTAACCTTGGCGAAGCTTTGCGCCGTCTTGCCGAAGGTGCAGCCATGATTCGTACTAAGGGTGAGCCAGGCACTGGTAACGTGGTGGAAGCTGTACGCCATTGCCGTATGGTTATGGATGAAGTACGCACTCTTTGCCATTTACGTGATGATGAAGTGGCAAATTTTGCCAAAGAAATTGGCGCTCCCCTTGAATTAGCTTTAGCCACACGTGCCGCTGGCCGTTTACCTGTAGTAAACTTTGCTGCCGGCGGTATTGCGACCCCTGCGGATGCCGCACTTATGATGCATCTTGGTTGTGACGGTGTGTTTGTAGGGTCTGGAATTTTTAAATCTGCCAATCCGGCCAAGCGCGCACGCGCCATCGTATCTGCGGTGACACATTATAATGACTATAAAATTTTAGCTGAAATTTCACGCGATCTTGGCGAAGCCATGCCAGGGCTTGAAATTTCCGCCATTCCTGCTGCTGAACGCATGCAAGAAAGAGGATGGTAACAGTATGGTGTGCATAGGTGTTTTAGCTTTACAAGGAGCTTTTGCTGAGCATGTAGCCCAGATACAAGCTTGTGGTGCTACAGCTGTAGAAATACGAAAAGTTGAACACTTACAAGGTATTCATGGGCTTATTATTCCCGGCGGTGAAAGCACCGTTATGAGTAAGCTCATGGAAGAAGAAGGCCTTATGCCAGCCATAAAGCATTTAGGGCATATGGGGCTTCCCATCTTTGGCACTTGTGCAGGCCTTATTATGCTGTGCACGCATATTGCGGAGCATGAGCACCAAGCAACCTTGGGGCTTTTAGATGCCACTGTAAGGCGTAATGCTTTTGGTAGGCAGGTGGAGAGCTTTTGCACCGAGCTTTTATGCACAAAACCCTTAAGCGCTCAAGAAAATGCTACATCACCTGAGCGTATACCTGTGCCGGCGGTGTTTATTCGGGCGCCGCTTATAGAGCGCATTGGGGATACTATTACTGTGTTAGCTCGTGTAGAAGAAAAAATTGTGGCCGTGCAGCAAGATAATATTCTTGCCTGTTCTTTTCACCCAGAGCTCACTACGGACACCACATGGCACTCTTGGCTGGTGGAAAGAGCACAAAGCTACGCTTTAACCACCCACTAGAAGGCAAGCGTATTTTGAGCACTTTCTACGCTTGGTGTGAGCTTAACCATCTCTAACGAAATGTAACTT
>CAYJNG010000029.1:0-20836 GCA_964371505.1 uncultured Desulfovibrionaceae bacterium | reverse complement strand
GCGTTTTTCTCCATGTATCTTGGGATTGTTTTTGAAACCACCAAGGGTGTTGCTGTAAAAAAGCAAGCTTATGCTGTATGCTAATAGTATGAAAATCACCTTCTTGTATAAACTGATGCTGGCAAATACACGCCATTTGCGCTGTACATACTCCTTGCCATCCGTGTTCACCAGCTCGCACCCAAAAATCCCACATTTCGAAGCCTTGTGCCTCTTCAGTAAATCCTTGAATATCCGTCCATAATTCTTGACGAAAAAGGGTTGCAGGTGCACAAGGGAATTGCAAAAGTGATTGGAAGAAATCGAAAATCTCAGTCCAGGCAAAACGATTACTTTTTCCAATCAATAAAGTTTGTGGGCTTACCCAAGCCATATGAGGCTGATTATGAAGAAGTGCTAATGCATGTTGTATATAACTAGGTACTAACATTTCTCCAGCTTGCACAATACACAAAAAAGACCCTGATGCTCTTTGTATTCCTTTATTTAATAAAGCAATTTGTGATACTTCTTTTTCGTATAGATAGCATATACGAGTGTCGTTATACTTTTTTGTAAGTTCTTTTTTTAAGATCAGAATTTCTTCTTGAGGGCACGAATGTACAAGAATAAGCTGCCAATGAGTGTGTGTTTGTGCCTGTAAAGAATCTAGGGTTTGCGTTAAGTAATTATTTTTTCCACAATAGGGTATAATGAATGTTACAAGAGGACTTTGAGTGGAAATGGTGTTTGGAGTGGATAAATACTTTTGCTGTATATGCTCTGGTAAGGCTTTAGGTGACATTAAGAGGAGCATGCTATAAAGATGCGACATATTCTCTGACTCTGTAATTAAAGAAAAAAAGAGAGGTATTATTTTAAATGCACCTTCTATATCTCCAAATTTAGTCATTAATAAGGCGTAAGCGAAAAAATGAAACTCAACATTACTTAAATCTGCTATATGTTCGCCTCGTTGTATACACTGTAATATTTGAGAGAACTTTGAGCTAAATCGTCTAAAAAGTGTAGGGAGTGGAACGTGGGAAGTGAAATCATCTTGCATAAAACGGTGTAAAGCTAATTGTTTTACTTTATAGCGTTCATCATGACTACGTTGGGGATTTTGTGCTTCAAGATTATTATCGTATTCAAGGCAAAGTCCTAATTCTTCAGCGATGAAACGTAAAGGATACTTCTCGGATATGCGTAACCACATGTCATAATCACCGGCAACTGTAAAAGAGGCGTTAAATAGACCGACCTCGGCGTGAACAGATTTTCGCCACATGGGTTGGGGGCCAACTTCTGTGCGACGTAATAAATTTATATGGTCATAAGGTATCCACTGTAACTGCCTTTTTATCGGTGCTGTGTCAAAGTGCGCATTTTTTTGAGCAGTTATGCGGTATTTGGCGTACACAAGAGCCACTTGAGGCAGTGTGTCAAGCTCTCGTGCTAGGCGTTCAAACGCATGTGGGGCAAGTCTGTCATCGGCGTTGGCATTGGTGATATATTCCCCTTGCGCCATACCAATACCTCTATTCCATGAGGCGTATAAGGTTTCCCTTTCTGCAGTACGTATATAGCGAATATTAGCGTATTTTTCCGTAAATGCTTTTGCAATGGTTTGTTCATTTTCCGGAGAGCACGCATCTATGATAATCACTTCTGTTTGGGCAAAAATAGTTTGCCCCACAAGGCTTTCTAAGCAGCCTTGCAGAAATTCTTCTGCCTTATATACGGAAACAAGAGCGGTAACTTTATATGGTGCAGCCATGCATACCTATCTATATCATGAAGTATTATTAGAAAAAACGTACTAACTCAAAGGATTTACATCGCGGCATGATGGAAATATGGTAGTACTGATTTTGTGGAATATACATATGCGGTATATCTTCTGTTCTTTTATTTAAAAACAGCGATAAAATAATTCTATTAACCGCTTGATGCCCCACAATGAGGAGGGGAGAATCCCCCGCAAGAAAGAGCGCACGCCGCAGGCCCTTGTCTACACGTTCAAGAAGCATGGCATAACTTTCGCCTTGCGGATAGGCATAGCCGTATTTGTCGGCGTGGCGCTGCTGCATAACTTCCGGCATCTGTTCGCGTATATCCTCATAAAGCATACCTTCACACACACCAGCCCAAATTTCATCAAACTCTTGTAAAGCCATATGTTGTGTTTCAGGACGTGATTTGAGAATGGGCTCCGCAGTATTATAGGAGCGTAGCCTTGTGGAGGTAAATACCCATGGAATGGAGAGGCCGCGTAAGTGTAAAGCCATGGCGTGGGCTTGCTGTCTTCCTTTTTTAGTAAGGTGCGGGTCTCCCCCAATGCGGCCTTGCACGTTAAATTCCGTTTGACCATGGCGCATAAGGTATAAAGTACGTACCCAATGCGAAACCACCACATTACGTATGGCAGAATAATGCGGAGAACCATCACAAGGGCTTTCTTCAAGAATTCGGTTCGCCGTTGCGTCCACACGCATCCAATAACGCTCGTGGGCGCCCACAGGGGTATACATTTGTTCATAATAGCCTATTCGTGCTTTAAAGCAAGCCAAGGCATCTTTTTCTTGCATATGTTTAAATTCTGGCAAATGGCATTTTAACTGTATGCATTTTTCTTGTAGCAGCTCGTCTTCATTAACACATTCTATGTAGAGTATGGGGTAATCTGTAAGGGTGGCATTGGTCGCAATACGACGTGCTGAACTGGCATTGGTGGCATCTAAAATGGCCACATCGCCACCATCAGATAGAAACTTTCTTGCACAAGCCATATTTTCTAAGGCAATATTTTCGCGCGCCTCCCGGCCATACGTATTATCAGGCGAGTAAAATTCAGCCGCTGATGATTGTGGCCCAGCCAAAAGACGGCGTACATCACCATTATTAAATATGGCTGCCTTGGTGCCTTCATCTGCTAAGGCTTCACAAATGCGCTTGGCTAGGGTGCTTTTGCCTCTGGCTGGTAAACCCACCATAACTACATAAAGTTTAGAAATCATATATTTTTCTTTATTATAATGTAAAAGGTGTTTCATGCGGTCTTGTTGTTTTGTCTTTGGGGTAAATATAACCAAGCTACGCATGCAATAAAATATCGCCATACCATATGGTATTTTTTGCAAAACCTTTTGCCTATGGCTACGCAAGTATACAAAAAAAATACATGTACTTCCAGTGAAAGCATTCATATATTTCTTATTTGTTGTAAATTTTTATACATGCTCTTACTACGTAATTGACAAGTGTTTTTTTATCTTATACTCTCAAAAAACTCTCTATAAAGGTGGCCTTTCATTTTTTTTGACTGCGTAAGCCTTTAAGATTCCACATGCTTGCAATATGTGCTTTGCAGTCCATGGCTTAGTTTAGCTGTTCTCAAAATACTTTCAAAACCTGTATAACATGTTTTTTTGCCTTTAACCAAAGGATAGTATGTATGCTTATATGGTTTTCTCTAGGTGTGGCTCTTATTTTACTTGAGCTCATTACACCCACATTTATTTTAATGTTTTTTGGTTTTGGTGCCTTAGGTGCTGCTTTAACAGCGCATGTATACCCAGGCTTGGTACAAGAATTTATCGTTTTTATTCTTGTAACCTCTTTGTCGCTCTTTCTTTTTCGTCAGAAAATGAAACATGTATTTCAAGGTTTTCGCGCTGGGCAGCAAAAAAACCCTGTTACGCAAAACTTTATCTACATAGGCAAGCAAGCTAAGGTACAAAAAAGCATTTCGCCGCAAAGCGAAGGGGAAGTTTTTGTGGGGGGCAGCTATTGGCGGGCCACAGCAAATGTTTCCATTCCTAAAGATGCTATAGTTATTATCGAAGCCCAAGATGCTGACGATAAACTCTTACTTATTGTTAAGCCGCAGTAAATATGTAACGAAAGGAGTGTATATGGATTTTTCACCGGCTTTAGTTATTGTAGCTTTATTAGCGCTTTTACTTGTTGTTTCGCTTTTTAAGGCAGCAAAAATTGTTCCTAACCAAGAGGCGTTTATAGTGGAGAGGTTAGGGAAGTTTCATACTGTTTTATACGCTGGGTTTCACATTCTTATACCATTTTTAGATGTGATAGCCTACAAACGTGTTTTAAAAGAAATGGTACTTGATGTGCCTCAACAAACATGTATTACACGAGATAACGTTTCGGTAAACATTGACGGCGTTATCTATTTACAAGTGGTAGAACCGGAAAAATCCGCTTATGGTATTGATAATTTTTTATCCGGCTCCATTCAGTTAGCACAAACGGCCTTGCGTTCTTCCATTGGTAAACTTGAGCTTGATCGTACCTTTGAGGAAAGAGAAACCATAAATCAAGAAGTAGTGGCGGCGCTTAATGAAGCCACTTCCCCTTGGGGTATAAAAGTATTGCGTTATGAAATTCGCGATATAGCTCCACCAGAAAGTGTTATGCAGGCCATGGAAAAGCAAATGCGTGCTGAGCGAGAAAAAAGAGCGGTTATTGCTGAGTCTGAAGGGCAGCGCCAAGCACAAATTAATAAGGCTGAAGGGGAAAGAGCAGCACTTATTGCCGAATCTGAAGGTAATATGCAGGCTTTGAAAAACCAAGCCGAAGGTGAGGCAGCCCTTATTGAAACTGTGGCCAAAGCCACAGCTGAAGGTATACGCCTTGTTTCTCAAGAAATGAATACGGATGGCGGTGTTATGGCTGCCAATTTACGTATTGCAGAATCTTGGATTCAGCAATACGGCAATATAGCTAAAGAAGGAACCACCATGATTGTACCGCAAAACATGGCTGATCTTTCCGGTATTGTGGCAGGCCTATCTCAAATTGTAAAAATGCCCCCCATGTCTGAGGGAAAAAGTAAACTATCATAATACACAGGTATAAATACATGTAGAAGCCCTATGCATTGCATGGGGCTTTTTTTTGTAATATAGGTAATTGCAACTGTTTATAGTAGAATTTGTGAGAACATAAGCACAAGGGCTGTCCTTTTCAATGCAAATTCAACATACGTCATTTGACGATACTATTTAGGCCAGTGTACAGTGATGTTCCCTTCTATGAAGGGTATTTTTTAAGGAGTATCTCTTATGAAAAACTATCAAGTAGACCATATAAACATCACTGTGCCTAATTTGGAAGAATCCGTCACTTTTTATACCCGTGTTTTAGGATTTTCTTTGCAAGCAAGATATAAAAATGGCCCCATGGAATTTGTATTTATAACCAATGGAAACACGGTATATGAACTTATGGAAAATGCTTCATTACAAGCATCACGTATGGATCATATTGCCTATGTTTCTCAAGATATACAGGCTGATTTTGCTTATTTTAAAGAGCATCACCCTCATATGCTGCTTACGGACGTTGGGTATATCGACTTTTTGTTTGAGAACGGAGTATACTTTTTCTTTATACAAGGCGCAGGGCAAGAAAAGATAGAGTTTTGCCAAAAAAAATAGGATTTTTATAAGGTATTTTGCCGTATAATTCCTTTGCTAAAAACGTATTTCTGCCGTAAAAGAGCTTGCCATTTAGATGGAAAGAGTTATTTCTAAAAAAGATAGGCAGTGATTTTTAGCTATTAATATATAAGGAATATTTATGTTTATTCTTAAATCCATGGAAGAAGCCTTTCGCAGTATCGAAGAAAATTTTTCCCTGCTTCAACAAGAAACAAAAGATTATGAAAATGTGAGTCTTTTAGATGCAAAAGGGCGCCTTCTGGCACAAGATATTTATGCCCATGAATACGTACCTTCTTTTCATCGCTCAAGTGTAGATGGCTATGCTGTACGCGCAGCCGATACCTTTGGCTCCAGTGACAGCATACCCGCCATGCTTCCTGTGCAGGCGCATATTCTTATGGGAGAAGAACCGCAATTTACGCTAGCTGCAGGTTCTTGTGCCGGCATTGCCACGGGCGGCGCGCTGCCAGAAGGGGCAGACGCTGTACAAATGGTGGAGTATACTGAAGATTATGGCGATGGCACCGTAGGTATTCTTAAAGCCGTTGCCCCGCAACAGCACCTTGTTTTTAAGGGGGACGATGTTTACCCCGGTAAATTATTGTTAAAAGCAGGCACGTGTATTAGCCCGAAGGATATAGGCGCTTTGGCAGCCCTTGGCATAGGTGAGCTTAGCGTGCGCAAAAAAATTCGTGTGGGCATAATTACCACGGGCGATGAATTGGTTAATATTGATGAAAAGCCTAACAATGCTCAAGTACGCACAGTAAATACAAGCTTATTGGCGTCCTTGGTGGCACAATTTGGTGAAGACTTTATTACCTACGGTATCATAAGGGATAAAGAAGAGCTTTTACAAGCTGCCGTGGCTAAAGCCAGCGCGGAATGTGATGTGGTGCTTATTTCTGGTGGTAGTAGCGTGGGAGTAAAGGACGTTACCAGTGAAGTTATAGCCTCTCAAGGGGAGGTTTTCTTTCACGGTGTGGCCTTAAAACCTGGTAAACCCACTATTTTTGGGCGCATTAATGACAAACCTGTTTTTGGTTTACCGGGGCATCCTGTGGCTGTTTTTTTTGTAACGCTAAGCCTTGTTTACCATCTTTTAGAGCGCCTTACGGGAAGAAAATTTCATACAGCGCATACACAAGCCCTTTTAAGCGAATCTGTGGAAGCCAATCATGGGCGCACGCAATTTGTTCCTGTAACTTTAGTAGAAGAAAATGGGCATGCTATTGCTCAGCCTATACGTAATAAATCCGGTCTTATTACTACCTTAACAGGAGCGCAAGGTTATTTCATCATTCCCCAAGAGTGTGAAGGCTTTGCAAAAAATACTTCCGTCACCGTTCATCTTTTTTAGGAGTAATTATGTCCTTTCAATATCTTACCAATGTTCCCTTACAAGAAGCAAAAGAAACCTATATACAGGTGCTTAAAGAACATAATTTTGGTGCTAAGCCAGAAAAAATATCTGTGCTTGAGGCTTGCCATAGAGTAAGCGCTGAGCCTGTATACGCGCATATTTGTGCGCCGCATTACAATGCTAGTGCCATGGATGGTATAGCTGTGCTTGCAAAAGATACTTTTGGCGCCACTGAAACCACGCCTATAATTTTATCTAAAGAGCAGTATATGGTGCTCGACACCGGCGACCCATTACCCGATGCCTATGATGCGGTCATTATGGTGGAAGATATCATACGCCTTGATGATGACGCGGTAAAAATTTTACAATCAGCTGTGCCATTTCAGCATGTGCGCCAAATTGGTGAAGATATTTGCCAAGGGGAAATGATTATCCCTTCCTATACCACCATAAGCCCCGCCGCCATTGGTTCCATGTTGGCTGGAGGGGTGCTCGAGGTTTGCGTACTGAAAAAACCCACAGTGGGTATTATCCCCACAGGGGATGAAATTGTACCTCCTTCTTCTAATCCGCAATCAGGTGATATTATGGAGTTTAATTCTGCCATATTTTCCGCCATGCTAAAAGATTGGGGAGCAGAGGTAAAGGTCTATCCCATTTGTAAGGATAAACTGGATGTAATTACCGATGCTTTACGTAGCGCTCTTGAAGAGTGCGATATGGTATTGCTTAATGCAGGCTCTTCCGCCGGAAGGGAAGACTATGCCTCACAAAGTATTAAAGCCGTAGGTGATATCGTATATCATGGAATTGCCATTAAGCCCGGTAAACCTGCTATTTTAGCTCATAAAAATAATCAAGTTATTTTAGGTGTTCCCGGATATCCTGTGTCCGGTATCATTGTTATAGAAGAATTTTTAAAGCCGCTCATGGAGCTCTTTACCAAGAGTCCTTATGCCGCATCCGCTACCCAAGAAGCTACCCTTTCAAGACCCATAGTTTCCGGTGTAAAGTATGAAGAGTTTGTGCGTGTTCGCATGGGGCATGTGGAAGGGCGCTATATAGCTACACCTTTACAGCGTGGCAGTGGGGTTGTTTCTTCCTTTATGAAAGCCGATGGCATTATGACCATAGCGCGCGGTGTGGAAGGCTATGCGGCAGGAGAAGCCGTTTCTGTGCGCTTATTACAACCTCTTAGTAAAATTAAAAACTCTCTTGTGGCCATTGGCAGCCATGACCCGCTTCTTGATGAGCTCAGTGACATGCTACACGTACAAGATGAAGACTTACACATGATTTCTTCCCATGCCGGTTCCATGGGGGGGATTATGGCTGTGAAGCGCCGTGAAGCGCATTTAGGTGGTATTCACTTATTGGATGAACAAGACGGCACGTACAATATATCTTATGTGAAAAAATATTTCCCGCAAGGTGGTGTGTCGCTTATAGAAGTCACCGGAAGACAACAAGGGTTTATGGTGGCTAAGGGAAATCCTAAAAATATTAAAACCATCGAAGATTTGTATGCAGATGGAATGCGCTTTGTGAACAGGCAAAAAGGTTCCGGTACGCGTATTCTTTTGGACTATAGCTTAAAGCAAGCTGGTTTAGACGGGGAGCAAATCTATGGTTATGCGCGTGAAGAATTTACGCATACTTCTGTGGCGGCGCAGATTGCTTTAGGTTCTGCCGATGTGGGCATGGGGATTTATGCTGCAGCTAAGATGTTTAACTTAGATTTTATCCCTGTGTGTGTGGAGCAGTATGACTTTATTGTGCCGGATTATGCTTTGGAAACACCCATGGTGCAAAAGGTTTTAGAAATTGTAAAAAGCCCTGCTTTTAGGGAAAAGCTTTTGGCTCTTGGTGGTTATATTGTGAAAGAGCCAGGAAGAATATATACTTTGTAAGTTTTTAATAAAGTGTTTTAAAAAGAGTGTCTGATGGTATTTGGGCACTCTTTTTTTGATTATCATAAAAAAATACGGCTAAGATGTTCGTACAAAAAAACATCTTAGCCGCCATAAAACGGTTTTGGAAGAGGGGAGCCTGAGGAGAGAGCCTTTTTTCAAAAAAGTTTCTCCCCCCAGAAAAATCCCCAACTTATTTATGCAAGCTTCTTTTTACCAAACATGCCGAAAAGATTACGACGTGTCATGGTGTTTGTGGGGCTTACTTCTGCCACGGCCTTTTCGAATATTTCGGTGGGCGCATAGGGGAAGAGGTAAATCACACGAACAGAATCTATGTCGCCAAGTTCAGCTTGGGGATATTTCCCTTTCACTTGTTCAAGGCGAGCTTCTGCCATTTTCTTTATTTCTTCTTCATTACCAAAGGTCATGGCACCTGTGGGGCAGGTGAGCACGCAGGAAGGCAATTTGCCATCTAATACGCGGTCGTTGCACATGTCGCACTTGGTTACCACGTTATCTTCCCTTTGGCGGGGAATGTCGTAAGGGCAGTTGTCACGTATGGTGGTGTAATCTGCATCCTTGGTGGCATCTGTAAAGACCACAGCACCTGTGGTTTCGTCAATAAAGGCTGCCCCTTCCACATCTTCCGCCGCATAGTAACATGGGGGATCGATGCAGTGGCGGCATTGTTCGGGGAAGAAAACCCAATCTACTTTTTCATCTTTGGGGATTTCTTTAAAACGTACGAGCTTTAAGGTATTTCCCGTAAGATCTTTAGGGTTTTGGTGTGAACCCCAGTTGGAGGTGTGTTCTGCAGGTAAGTTTTTCCATTGCTTACAAGCCACTTGGCAGCCGCGGCATGCCGTGCACAGTGTTAAGTCAACAAAGAACGCTTTCATATTAACCCACCTTCTCAATATTTACCATAAAGGCTTTACTTTCGGGGATACCAACGTTGGGGTCACCCACAGCAGGGGTGAGTAGGTTGGCAGAGTCGCCGCCATCTTTAGGATTAAGCCAACCAAAGTGCCAAGGGAAGCCCACCATATGTACAGGCTTACCTTCAATATTAAAGGGCTTAATTCTTTCGGTTACAATGGCAACGGCTGTAACTTCACCGCGAATGGAGGAAACTTTAACCTTATCGCCATTGGCAATACCTTTAAGCTGTGCCAATTCTGTGCTGATTTCAGCAAAGAGTTGGGGTTCGCATTCCACGAGCCAAGACATGCGGCGGGTCATAAGACCTGTTTGCCAATGCTCGGTGACGCGGTAGGTGGTGCCCACAAAGGGGAAAGCTTCGTTGTCTTTCGATAATTTAACGCCGGGGGTAATATAGGCCACGGGGTTGTTAAATTGCTTAGAGAACACGTGCTTTTTGATGGGGCTTTCCATGGGTTCGTAGTATTCTGGCAAAGGACCATCCACAAGACCTTGACCAAAGAGGGTACCTACACCGTTCTTGGTCATGATGAAGGGATGCTTGGTGCCGGGTGCGCCGCCGCCGTCGATGACGTCGCCAACCCATTTACCGTCTTTCCAAGCCACTACGGCTTTGTCTTTGTTGTAAGGTACGCCCTTGGCGTCCACAGAAGCGCGGTTATACACAATACGTCTGTTTACAGGCCAAGCGAAGGACCAGTTGGGGTAGAGGTTAATCTTGGCTTGCATTTCTGTTTGCGAGGCATCACGGCGGGCCATGAGGTTACCTGCTTCTGGCCAAGAGCCGGCATGGAGCCAGTTACCGCTTACGGTGGAGCCATCGTTTTGTAGAGCCACAAAGTTAGGCACTTGAGTACCGGCTTTGTAGACTTTATCGCCAATCTTCACATCTTTTAAGAAGTAACCATTCATGAGCTTGG
Organism: uncultured Desulfovibrionaceae bacterium; assembly: GCA_964371505.1. Classification (GTDB taxonomy): domain Bacteria; phylum Desulfobacterota; class Desulfovibrionia; order Desulfovibrionales; family Desulfovibrionaceae; genus CAYJAD01. Next base: position 10,248 of record CAYJNG010000029.1, on the reverse strand, counting down.
CTACCTTTTGTGGGGAGAAAAGGTGGTTTTCTGCCCACTTGTCGATGGAAAGGTTTACGATGGGCTCAGGATAGGCGCCGCCGTCTTTCTTGTAGAGTTTTTGCAGCTCTTCAGCCAGCCAGTATACCATTTCGCCGTCAGGCTGTGTGCCAGTTCTTGGCTTGGGCCCAGCGTAACGCCATTGCATCCAGCGACCGGAATTAGAAATGGAACCTTCTTTTTCGTTGAAGGCGGCGCAAGGCAAGAAGAAGACTTCAGTGCTGATGTCTTCAGGATTCATGTCTGGGCCTTTCCAGAAAGAAGAGGTTTCGTTTTCATAGAGGTTTACGTTGACGAGCCAGTCAAGGTTGCCAAGGCTTTTACGTGCCACGTTAACGTCAGGGCCGCCGCAAGTGGGGTTCATGCCCCAAGCAAACATACCCTTAATGTTACCCTTGGTGAGCTCACTGATGATATTCATCCAATAATAATCGGACATTTTCACATGGGAGTCGGCCTTGGGCAGATAATGGAAGGCATCTTCCACACTTTGCTCTTGGTAAACGCTCTTGATGTAGCTTGCGGCATACTTAGAGCGATTTTGCCACCAGTTCACGCTTTTGGGGTCGTTGGAAACTGGGGTGGTGGCTTTTACATAGGCGGCAAAGTCTGTGTTGGTAGATTTTGCCACAGGTAAGTAGCCTGGGTAGATGTGGGAGAGAATGCCTTGGTCAGTAGAGCCCTGTACGTTGGACTCACCGCGCAGGGCGTTTACGCCGCCGCCGGCTATACCAATGTTACCAAGCAATAATTGCACGATGGACATGGTACGGATGTTTTGTACACCGTAGGTGTGCTGTGTCCAACCCATGGCATACATGATGGTGCCTGCTTTGTTGGGCTTGCCAGTGCTGGCATACAGGTCATAGATGTATTTTAAATCACTTTCAGAAACGCCAGTCATGCTGGAAACTTTGTCCAAGGTATAGCGATCATAGTGTCTCTTTAATACATTGATGGCACATTGAGGATTTTTCAAGGTGTCGTCACGTAAAGGCACTTTTTTATCATCTTCTTGGAAAGCCCACTTAGAACGGTCATAGCTTCTGGTTTTGGGGTCAAAACCGGCGAAAACGCCTTCATCGCAAGAGTATTCTTCGCTTACGAGGAAAGATGCATTGGTGTAGTTAAGCACATAATCATTGAAGTACAACTTATTTTCTAAGATGTACTTAATAAGACCGCCAAGGAAGGCGATGTCGGTACCGGAACGAAGGGGGATATGTCTATCACACTTGGAGGAGGTACGGGTAAAGCGCGGGTCCACGTGAACAACTTGCGCGCCTTTCTTTTGTGCTTTCATAACCCATTTAAAAGAAATGGGGTGGTTTTCCGCTGCGTTGGAACCCATGATGAGAATGCAATCGGCATTTTCAAGGTCAGCCCAGTGGTTGGTCATACAACCGCGTCCAAACGACTCTGCCAGAGCCGCTACAGTGGAGCTGTGTCAGAGACGGGCTTGGTGCTCGATATAGACGAGACCAAGCGAACGCATGAAGGCCTGCAGGGCCCAGCATTCTTCGTTGTCTAAGGCAGCAGAGCCAAAGGAGGCCATACCAAGGGTACGGTTAACCACTTGGCCCTTATCATTTTTAGCTGTAAAAGTAGCATCGCGTGTTTTCTTAACACGTTGAGCAATTTGTTCGATGGTCCATTCCCAGCTCACTTCCTTCCACTCTTTGGAGTTGGGAGCGCGGTAGAGCGGGGATTTGGGGCGAGCTTCGTTTTCTGTTACCTGAATGGAAGCAGCGCCCTTGGCACACAAGGAACCTTGGTTGATAGGATGGTCCGGATCACCTTCTATATTGATAGTTCTATCTGTGGCATTGCCTTTAGCTTTATCGCCGGTGTGTACCAAAAGGCCACAGCCCACGGCGCAAAAACAGCACACAGAAGTAGTAACTTTTGTCCATTGCAGCTTAGCTTCTTTAGCTTGGGCTACTAAGGGTTTTACATAGTCAAAACCGGCCACGCCTACAGCGGCAAGGGCAGCCCCAACTTTTAAAAAGCTACGTCTTGTAATACTCATAAGCTTTTCCTTATATTATAGTTATGCTCATCGTAAATGAGCCTAATGTAGGTTTTCATGAGGCCTGTGCAAATCTCAAATAAAGTGCATAAAAACTGCACATTTTGAAAATGCACAGTTTGCCTAATCACCCGCATGAAAACTTACGACTTAAAGAACATTTTTTCACTGTTTTGTCAATTATGCTTGTACTAAAAGGCACAATTCTTTAAATTTTATAAAAAATATTGTCAAAAAACCTATTTTACGCTAGTGAGACGCTATACATTCACCTTCTACCTATAGGTTGATTATGAACCAAAGTATAAATAGCGATTACATTAATAAAATTAAGATTTTATATAAAAACAAATCTTTACCTGAGGAAGTTATTGCTTTTTTAGAGAGCATGCTTTCTTTACCTTTTCCTCCCTTACGCAAGAAAATTTCATATACTTTTGACGCTTTGCAGCATGCAAGTGGTAAGAGTATTGTTACGCGTGAGGCTTTATTCCCTTATGCTAAGCTTTCTAAAGCTGAAGAGCGTTTACAGCAGCTTGTGGGCATGGAGTTTTCTCCTCATTTGCAAAAAACTCATTTTGTGGAAAATATACAAAAAGTAGCCAAGTATTTAAATAAAGAGAAGAAATTTGCTAAAAAGCTTTTACAAGCCTATCTTGAAGAGCAAGAAAGTTTTTATCAAGAACAAGCAGAAATAAGCTCTGAATTTGCTTTCATGTGTTATTTCTTAGCTTATTTTACCTTTATGCCCTTTTTTGCGCATAGCCGCGGGCAAATAGACGTCACGTATGATACGGACATATGGGCGCATGGGCATTGCCCCTATTGTGGATCCATGCCGCATCTTTCTTATCTTAAGGAAAAGGAAGGCAAACGCATGCACGCGTGCCCCACCTGTCTTGGTATTTATAGGGTTCCGCGTATTCAATGTCCCTATTGCCTTGAGCAAAAACAAGAAAAACTTACATATTTTACAACAGATACCGTTAAAGAAGCCCAAGTATGTGTTTGTGCTAGCTGTAAAAACTATATGAAGATATGCGACGCACGTGAGTACGAAAAATTTGCGCCTCTAACGTATGTGGATGATTTTAAAACGGTGCTTTTAGACCTTATGGCCAGTCAACAAGGCTATGAAAATCCGGTGGTGTCCCTATGGCTGAGCTAAATTCTTCTACTTTTACCAAGTGTACATTGCAGCAGTATAAGCATGGCGCTCTGCGCGAAATTGCAGAAATTATTAGCCCAGAAGTGCCTTGCCACTTTACCTACACATGCCGTGATACCTCCCAAGGGCAGGAGCTTGTTTTTACAGGAGAAAAAACTTTATACGCGTATCCTGTAGAGTTAGAAAAACTCGTTTTAGGGCATACGGTGCTAGATGTATTGCCCTGTTATAATGCTGATTTTACGCAGCAAATTCATAATACGGATAACACCTTTAAAGTAATACTTGAAGCCATACCCAAGCAAGGAGAATGTGCCCCTATACAGAAGCTTTCCTTTGCTCAAGTGCTTGAAACCATGACCACCATGCTGGAAACGGAAGGCCTTTGGGACGGTACAGGCTGCTTTCACCGTGCGGCATTGTACCACCCTGAAAAGCAAGAGCTTATTTTAGCAGAAGATATTGGTAGGCATAATTGCGTGGACAGGCTTAAAGGGCATACGCTTTTGCATAACTTGCCCATTGAAGAATATTTTCTTTTCATCACAGCACGTATTACCACGTCTTTGTATCACAAAATACGTCGCGCCGGCATAAAGCATATGGTAAGCCGCTCTGCTATTACCAGTACGCCTTTTGAAAGTGCACGTAACGAAGGCTGCACCTTAGCGGCTTTTTGCAGACCGGAAGATAAAAGAGTAACCCTTTTTGCTGGAGACGCCATTTATTAATGGTAAGCAAAGGCAGTTACTCCTAATCTCTTTTTTCCCACTATTAAGGCGCATTTTGAGGAAAGTTATAAAAACGTTCCTCAAAATACGTCATAGTATCTTTGTAGGATAGCTTTCAGAACCTTTTATACATTGACATGAGGTCAATGCACAAGATACATATTACTTATTATTTTCATAGCGTTTCATGCGATGCTTTTTTTCAAGGTGTTATTTTATATGCTTTGCCTGCCTTTAAGGACCTGCTATATGATGTATAAACAGGGAGAAAAGAATGAAAATATTGCATAATGTATCCTTACTTTGGAAATTTCTTGGCTTCTTTCAAACCCCTTTCATCCGTATTTGGCATATTTTGGCCATATTTTTAGTTACAGCACAGCTTTTAAAATATCTCCGCAACCCTTTTGTGGATTCATGGCATATAGAGCTAGGGCTTGCTTTAGTGCCTTTTATTTGTATTTTTCTTTTCGTAAGTTTTAAAAGACGCGGTTTTAAATATTTTTTCCCATATCTGTGGGGAGACAGTACGCAATTACGTAAAGACATACAGCAACTTAAAGCTGGGCATATACCTGCGCCGCGTCCAGGGGGGTTACCTGGCATCATTCAGGGCATAGGCTTTGTTTTCTTTTTTCTAACGGTAGCTTTTGGTTTTACATGGTACCTTTTATGGGTGCCGTATACGAAATTTTCCGTAAATTTTTTAGATTTTCATAGATATACAGCGTTTGTATTAGCTGCGTATGCTCTTGGGCATGGCTGTATGGCTCTTTGGCATTTTTTCTTTTGGAAGAAGACCCAAGAGAAGAAAAAAAACGTGCAATAAAAAACAGTACATACAAAAAAGGGAAGAAGCTCATAAGACTTCTTCCCTTTTTTACGTTATATTACTGTATGTTTACATACCAAACCACGTATATCCTTGATAGAAGGTAACGCGTGCCAAAATTTCACCGCCCACCATACATACAAGTAAGGCAATCATGCATAGTGTCCACATGCCGGAAGCCAAACGTGCTTCGCGGTCTTGGGTTTTGGGGCAAAAAGTAAAAGATTGTTGTAATAAAAAGAAGAGTAAAGCCATACCAAGGCCCAAGAGCACAGGGCTGGCGTATAAGGCAAAAATACTCATGGCTGTCACAGCGTGTGCCGTCTGATCCACAGCAAAGCCCATGCGTAGGGCTAAAAGCACACTTAACGTAAGAGGAAGCCAACTGGTCATAAGCTCCTTTAAACGCTGTGGTAGAGGGTCTTTACGGCAAAAATAGCCTAAAGCCAGTAATGTTGTGCCACCAAGTACACCAGCTGTAAGCAAAAAAGCGCCGAAAACGCAAATTTCTTGCCAGAAAGGTACTTGTGACATGGAATAAATATTACTCATGGCATAATTGAGCACTACGCCTGCTACAGCAGTGAGCCATAAGTATATTTTTTCTTGCGTATACAAATAGTAGCACAAAGCAGCTGTAAAAAGACCTACGCAAAAAATTTCGCGGCTAAGCCAAGAGAAAAAAATGTTATTTATAGTAAATACACTGTGCATGGGAGCACTTAAGTGCAGTAAAGAAAAAACCGTACCTGCCAGAGCCAAGCCTAAAGCGCAGTGGGCCCAACATAGCTTGTTTTGGGCTTTTTCGCCGCCAAAGATGGCTTGCAATATCACCATACCCGACGAGGCTTGCACAAGCAGGGTAAAGAAAATGAGACTCCACATTCCTTCCATGATTATACCTCCTCTGGGTTGCTTACAAGCTTGCCTCGTATGCCTTCGCGGCTTCCTTGGGGCTTGGAATGACGGTTGGGCTTACAAAATAAATGGGGTTCTGTAAGCGAGGCCTTGGGAAGTGGTGCCATTTCTTGTATAAAGTCAGCTTCTTCTTGTAAATGTGTGTAGTTTCCTATGCCTAAAGCACGGCAAGGGCAGGCGGCAACGCAAGCAGGCTCTTTATCTTGCTCAAGGTAGTCTTGACAAAAGTCACACTTGCTCATGCGTTGAATTTCTGCATTAAACTGCGGGGCACCGTAAGGGCAGTTCCACTCGCAGTAACGACAGCCCACGCACAAATCTTGATTTACGCTCACTATACCGTTGTCATCTTTATGCATGGCACCGGTGGGGCAACCTTTGGCACATAAGGGGTTTTCGCAATGATTACAGGATATGGACACATAATACGCAAAAACATTTTGCTCATAGGCTCCATTGCCCACATCAAGCCATTCCCCGCCGGAAAACTCTAAAACTCGCCGCCATTTTACATCACGCGGTAAATTATGTTTATCTTTGCAGGCAATCATACAGGCTTTACAGCCCGTACACAGCTCACTATTGAAAGTAAATGAAGGTTGTCTTAACATATACATTCTCCGTGTTTAGCATGTATGGGCTAGGCGCGCTCAATTTGCACAAGGTTAGAGTGGTGTGGGTTGCCCTTGGCCAATGCTGTGGGTTTTAGCTCTGTGAGCACATTGATGCAGCCATTGCGATCCACGCCATTGTGATCCGGCGTATGCCACGCCCCTTGTGGTAGGGAAACTACTCCTGGCATAATACGAGATGTTACGCGTGCAGGCACATAGGTACTGCCGCGACCATTAAAAATCTTAACCTTTTGCCCGTGTTTTATCCCTCTTGCTTGGGCATCGATGGGGTTAATCCATACATCTTGTGGAGCTGCTTCTTGCAACCACCAGCAATTGCCATAGCTTGAGTGCGTACGCTGCTTGTAGTGGTGCCCTATAAGCTGTAGAGGGTAGGTTTTACGTAAAGCGCTTAGGGCGCCTTCTGGGTCAGGAATATATTCCGCAAGGGCTGTTATGGCTTGCCCTTCTTCCAGCTTCCATGTTTTAGCTTTTTCGGCCAAGGCTGCAGAGTAGATCTCAATTTTTCCTGAAGGTGTTTGCAGTGGGTTGGCCACAGGATTTTCACGGAAGGCCTTATACGCTATATGATTTTGGGGAAAATACTTTTTATACACGCCAAGGGCAAAGGCTTCTTTCAACGTGGGGGGGAGTTCTGGTACATTTTTACGAGAAAGTTCGTATAAATGCTCAAGCCATTGATATTGCGTGCGCCCTTCGGTGAACTTTTCTCCTACACCCATTTTAGCGGCTATGCCAGCACAAATATCATAAATACTCATGCTTTCACCCACAGGCTCGATGCATTTTTCACCAAAAATAACATAGCCAATATTGCTATCACCGGCAACAGACCAATCATGTTCTTCTAAATTGGAGCACACAGGTAAAAGGAAATCTGCATAACGCGCCGAAGGGGTGAGGGTAGTATCCAGCACCACAATGGTTTCACATTTCTTTTCATCTTGTAAAATGGGGTGCATTTGATTAATGCCACCGTGCTGGTTGGTGATACAATTCCCCGCATAATTCCAAAGGAATTTTATGGGGGCAATGAGTTTATCCCTACCACGCACGCCTGCTGTTTGGGCTGTCATGGTGGTATAATCATTAATGGCTTCGTACCAGTTAAAACAAGAAATTGTTGTTTTTATGGGGTTTTGAAGCGTAGGGAAGGTGGCCATACCAAGGCCATAACCGCTATTTTCACGCGCGCCGGTATTGCCGCCGGCAATACCCACATTACCCGTAAGTACGGCAAGCATACCTATGGCACGAGAAAGATTCTCTCCATTGGTGCTGCGTTGCGGCCCCCAACCTTGGCAGATAAAGCAAGGTTTAGCCGCTGCCATTTCACGCGCTAAGCGCTGAATTTTGGGCGCAGGATATCCGGTAATGGCTGCGGCCCACGCCGGAGTTTTGGCAAGTTTATCCGGCCCAAGGCCAAGAATATATGATTTGTACGAGGATCCTTTAGGGGCGCCTTCTGGCAAGGTGTCTTCATCATAGCCTATGGTATAGGTATCAATGAAAGCCTTATCTACCAAATTTTCTGAAATCATCACATGGGCCAACGCGGCACAAAGAGCTGTATCTGTGCCGGGGCGAATGGGCACCCACATATCGCCGGAGGAAACCATGGTGTCCGAATAGCGCGGGTCCACCATAATCATACGAGTATTTTTGCTAAAGCGGGCGTGTTGTAAGGTTTTTGCTTTACAACCAGACATACGCGTTTCGGAAGGGTTGTTACCGAAAAAAACCGCCAGTTCACTATTTTCAATGTCAGAAAGACCATTACCATCTACCCAGCCCCCACCATACAGGTAAGGCATGCCCACCGTTATTTGGCAGGTGGAGTAGTCAGAGTAATGGTTCAAATACCCGCCCAATATATTCATAAGGCGAGCTACCGGCGTGGCAGCAGGGGGCCAGCTCTTACCCATGGTACTACCAAGGGCGCCGGTTCCATAATTTAAATAGACAGATTCATTAGTATGGGTATCAATGGTGCTTTTTAGCCTTGCAGCAAGCTGTGTAAAAGCTTCCTCCCAGCTAATGCGCTCAAATTTGCCCTCACCACGTTTACCTACGCGTTTAAGGGGGTAGGGAATACGCTCTTCGGCGTAAATACGCTGACGCATGGAGCGACCGCGCGGGCAAGCACGTAATTGCTGTGTGCCATAAGCGTCATCCCCAGTATTATCTGTTTCTATACGTGTAATAACGCCATCTTGCACATGCACACGCAGCGCACATCGGCTACCACAGTTTACATTACAAGAGTTCCAAAAAACTTTATCAAGATTTTTCGGAAGTTTTTCACTGGCTTTAGCTTCACCAGCGTTAAAAATTTCTATGGAAATGGGAAAAGCAGAAGAGGCCAGAACAATGCTGCCCCCTTTAAGAAAGGCTCTACGGCTAAGTGAATCTGCAGGCCAAGGCATAGGAATCTCCTTTGAGGTAGAGGATAGATTGTCGTATTTTTAAAAGACCATATCTTTACTAAAATAATACTTAATTTTTGCTTTGCACGTTATTTAAGGAAATTTTTTATTTTTTTAATAAAACATACTTTGCTTCTTTCTTAGCTTTAACCATAGAAAAAATCATGCTAATTACTTTGTGTAACATGTTGTAATGGTGTATTTTTTAACTTTTTTCACAAAAATTGTTCATAAAAAGAGAGAAGGTTTTATGTTACATGTAGAACAAAAAAATGTTTCTGGTTCAGGTTATGATGATTTAAGAGGATCTGTTATCAACTATGGGTATGATTTTTTTGATGATTTTTGCCTGACAGTATATAATAATAAAATAAAATGGAGTGGGCAATTAGGGTATTATCGCTCAATTTCACAAGAAGTTACACCGCAAATATCTAAAATAGCAAATGATGTTTACTTTTTATCGTGGGAAACTGAGCATGGAAGGGATAATGTGGTATTGAATTTTGCCACGCAAAAAGCTCGCTCTCATGTATCTTACACACAATTTCCTCATACTCTTTTAAGATTACACGGAAGGGTGTATAGTGTGAATGCGCAAGATAGTGAATATCCACATCTTCCTCTTTCCAATGCCCATGATATTCCCACTCTCATCGCACAAAATATTGAGGAAAGAGAACTGCCACCCCATGACAGAATATTAGAAACAGCCTCCTTACCCAAGCCAGAAGATGAAAAAATACGCCAAGACTTTACAGGAAAAACCCTTACCATTGCGACACAATTTGGCATGTTACAGGTGCTTTTTTCTGGCGCTGTTATGACTGTTATCGAAAATGCATTACAATATATTTTTTCTACAACCATTTCTCAAGTAAATGAACATATCTATTTTATATCTTGGGATAATGCACAGCACAAGGGGCATATTGTTTGTAATTTTGAAACCATGCGTGCCTATAGACATATGCGCCCCAATGGTGAGCGCCGTGAAGAAATTTGTGTTATTACGTCCTTTGAATAAAGGATGCTACAAGGGCTCCATTCCAATACCCTAAAACCTGTATTTTATGTATTTATTGACAAGGTATAAAGCGTTGACTATTTTACCAATGTAAAAACAAAGGAGTATTTTTATGAAAATGAGTATAACCTATTGTGGTGCTTGAAACTACGAACCTAAAGCAGCTAGTTTAGCTACAAAAATGCAAGAAGCTTTTGGAACTACCGTAGAGCTTATAAAAGGTAGTGGCGGTGTTTTTGATGTTATGGTGGAGGATAGCCTTGTGTATTCCAAGGCAGCCACAGGCTCTTTCCCCGATGAAGATGTTTTACTTCAAGAATTACGCGCTAAATACGCATAGTTATAGTATAAAATAAAAAAGCTTCCATATATATGACATATGGAAGCTTTTTTTATGAAGTTACATTTCGTTAGAGATGGTTAAGCTCACACCAAGCGTAGAA
>CAYJNG010000028.1:0-21248 GCA_964371505.1 uncultured Desulfovibrionaceae bacterium | reverse complement strand
TTATATTGAATGGATTGAGCTTATTGCCGATGGCGTAAGCTACACCCAATTCTTAAAGCCCGGCGATGCGCCTGTGGCTGAGTTTTGTATCGCGGCTGACACTGTGACAGCACGCGAACATTGCAACCTTCATGGTCTTTGGAAATCTTAAACAACCGAGGTTATTATGCAAAAGCACACATGTGATGTTTGTGGTTACGAGTATGATCCTGCTGATGACGGTAAAGCCTTTGAAGATTTAGCAGAAGATTGGGTTTGCCCCGTATGCGGCGTAGACAAAAGCAACTTTAGCCCAAGCTAGACTTGCAAAAAAATGACTACAAAGGCAGTACTTTGGTACTGCCTTTTCCTATAAGCAGGTCAAAACACCTACTTAAGCATTAAAGCAGTTATAAAGAGAGAATAAAAATGCAACCAGTTGAAATTAAAAAAGACATTTATTGGGTCGGCGCTGTGGATTATGATAATCGTGATTTCCACGGCTATTCTTTATCTCCACGCGGCTCCACCTACAATGCCTATATGATTAACGATACCAAAAAGGTAGTAGTAGATACAGTGGCGCATCACGCTGCCGGCACCATGCTTTGCCGTCTTGCCAAGATTTGCCCCTTAGAAGAAATTGACTACCTTGTTTGCAATCATATGGAGCTTGACCATGCCGGTGCCTTGGCTGAAGTTGTAGAGCGCTGCAAGCCAGAAAAGATTTTTGTATCAACCCTTGGCATGAAGTCTTTAGAGGGCTATTACCCCGCAAAAAACTGGCCTTTGCAAGCGGTAAAGTCTGGCGATGTGATTAATATTGGCCAAAGAAATTTACACTTTGTAGAAACACGCATGCTTCACTGGCCCGACAGCATGGTGACCTATGTGGCAGAAGACAAAGTGCTCTTTAGTAATGACGCCTTTGGGCAAAACATTGCTTCCACACAGCGCTTTGGCGATGAATTTTGCAAAGAGCAAGTGCTACAAGCAGTGAAAGAATATTATTACAACATTGTACTGCCCTTCTCTCCTCAAGTGCTTAAAGCCATTGAAACCCTTGGTAGCCTTGAAATTGACATGATTGCTCCAGACCATGGTCTTATTCATCGCGGCGCCGAAAGTGTAAACTTTATTGTGAACGCTTATAAAGAAATGGCAGAACAAAAAACCCAAAAACGCGCTCTTATCGTGTATGATACCATGTGGCATACCACAGAAAAAATGGCCATGGCCATTGGTTCTGGCCTTGAGGAAATGGGCGTGCCCATTCGTCTTATGTCGCTGAAGCAAAACCACCATAGCGCTGTTATGACAGAACTTGCCGATTGCGGAGCTGTCATTGTGGGTAGCCCCACACATAACAACAATATATTGCCCTATGTGGCCTCCATGCTTACCTATATGAAAGGCTTACGCCCACAAAACCGTGTGGCAGCCGCTTTTGGTTCTTATGGTTGGTCCGGCGAAAGCCCCAAAATTTTGCATGAATGGTTAGCCTCCATGGGCATGGAAATGGTAGGCGATCCTGTAAAGCAACAATGGGGCCCCACCCATGACATGCTCAAAAGCTGCCACGCCCTTGGGAAAAATGTAGCTGAAGCTTTAATTAAAAAAATAGGTTAAGCATATAAAATGCCCCCATATACTGTTGTGGGCAAATAAGCTAAACTCTACCAAAGCCTGATAAAAAGTTGCTTTTTATCAGGCTTTTTTTTATGTTTTTCTGGTCTTTACAAAGGCTCATATTTTTATTTATGTTTTACCCTTTACAAATACTGTAAATACGAGAATACCATGCCATTAAACATTGCCATTGTGGCTTCCGGTAGCGGAAGTAATGCACAGGCCATTTTTGAAAAAATTGAATCTGGTCTCATAGATGCCAAGGTAAGCCTTGTTATCACCAATCGCCCCGGCGCCAAAGTATTGGAGCGGGCCCAAAAATTTTCTATCCCTACCTTGGAGCTAGACCATAAAGCCTTTGCCGATAGAGAAAGCTTTGATGCTTGCCTTGTCCAAGCTTTGCAAGAATGCAAGGCCGACCTCATTGTTTTAGCTGGCTACATGCGTATTCTTACCCCTGTATTTTTACAAGCATTTGAAAATAAAGTTATTAACGTACACCCCGCTATTTTACCCAGCTTTGTGGGGGCTCACGGCGCTGCCGACGCTCTTGCTTACGGCGTTAAAATGTCTGGCTGCACAGTGCACTTTGTTAATGAGGAAGTGGACGGCGGGGCCATCATAGCCCAAGCAGCCGTGCCTGTTTTAACAGAAGATACAGCAGATACTTTGCAAAAACGTATTCAAGCTATGGAACATCGCCTCTTCCCGCAGGTTATTCAGTGGTTTGCCGCAGATCGTGTACGCTTGCAAGGCAGACAGGTACACATTTGCCCGCCCAGTGCAGGTACTGCCTCCATGGCGCAAAATATGTCCTCTCAGGAGGCCTTTTTCATTTGGCCTCCTCTTGAAGAAGGTTTTTAACGGATACAGTATTACTATAAGGAGATTTTATGCAAAAACGCCATCCCCTCTTTTTCGTATGCATGCTTATGGCCGGCCTGTACTTTATGCCTTTAAGCACCACTAGCTTTGCCGCAGAACAGCCCAAAGCAGGTGCCCCCAAGGCCAACACTCCTGCCAAAACCGACGCGCGCAGTACGCAAATATCAGTGAGCCATGAAGGCACAGATACCATAGGCACGCAGCTTTCCACGCGCCTCAAAGAACTTTTTAATGCCAGCAATCTTTTTCAGCTTAACGAGAAAAATGCGCCAAAAATACGCATTGTGCTGAGCTCTAAAGCAGAGTTTACTGATCGCCCCCATGTGGGCTCGGTGTATTCCATTTTGTGGGTATTTAGCCAAAGCGATAGCCATTTAGGATATTTGTTGGCGCAAGACGTTAATGTTCTTAGCAGTGGCGACATAGACGCTGTGGCGGCTAAAATAGTAGAGCGTACCGACGGCTTAGCCGTAAAGTATAGCTATTTATTTAAATAATCTTAAAGATGGACGTGGCTTTTATGAGGTGATTTTTAGGGAAGTGCTTTCCCAGAATTTTCCAGAACTTCCCTGAAAGCCACGTGCCATCTTGTTCACAGTATAGAGCCTTACCTACCTTTATTCCCGCTACAAAGATACGGCTTCATGGGCTTTATAGCCCCTACAGCCTTTCTAAATGCTTTTTCACCATGAGAGGCATGATGTCTTTTTGCAAATGGCAATCTTCAGTTAAAAATGTCGTAAAAATTTTCCCTCTGGCGGCATCGTGCCCCGTATATAATGCCGCAAGCAAACTGTGCATACCTTTAAAGCCCTTATCATCCCCCTGACTACAGCGTTTATCCACAGCTACGGCACTGCGACAAGCATAAGGGCGTACAGCGTACACAACACACTGCCCTGCTGCATCTAAAAAGGGACAAGGAATATAGTAATCTTCTCGACTATGGCTTTTATCATCCTTACCCTCACCGTAATACGCCCTGCCCCAACGCAAATAACTTTCATTAATAGGCTTTGAGCGTTCATACCACGGCTCCCATTGCGCTAGGAAGTGCGCCTTTGCAGCAGCATTTTCACGTAAAAAAGCATCTAAAAGCCAGCCTTCAAACAACGTACACAACACCATTTGATGACAACAGCCCACGCATGACTCGGAGCACACATAAGGCTGCCCCTGCGCCGCACAAGCTTTAGCAAGGTCCGCATTTTCTGCATCGAAATCTTCATTACATACTTGCAGCACCAGCATAACTTTGTAAGAAAATTCTTTTATATCGGCGTGAAGGCAGTCTTTTATAGTATCCAAGCTACGTTGTAGAGCTTGCTGCATTTCTACACGTAAAGGGCTTTGCTCCTCTTGCTCACGCAAAAGTTGTGATTGCTTAAAATACGCACGCACCGCTTCTTCCAAAGCCGCCTGTTCAGGAGTTTGTGCTAAAAGCAGTGTTTTTTCAGCATTCCATAGATTTTTTTCCCACATACTTTCCCCCTTTACCAGCATATGTTCCTTAAAAGTCATTGCCTTAACTCCGTAAAAGCGCCATATGATAACTTTTCTACCATGTCAGTACAAACGAGGTATTATGTGATTTTATAAGGTCACATACAAAAATATTTTTACTGAGTTAAGGTAATGACCATATTTTCTTTTATACAAAAAGACTTTTTTTGACCAGTAAAAAGCAATTCCAACTTTCTTTCTACACTGCCAAAGAAATTTCTTAGTTTTTTTGTAGGAAATATCTTATTAAGGCCCCATGGAGCTTGACGCTGGTAAAAAAGCAAGGCATTATACGTGCATACTTAGCATCCCATGCCTTGGAGGAATATTATGCCTAAAAAAAAGCTTCACAAGGCACAAGCCGTAGATGCGGGCTGCATCCTTTTTTCTCTCAATACCGAGCCAGACCAGCTGTATAAAATGATAGAGCAGTTGGAAAAAGACGGCTTCGCATCGCAAAGCATAGATAAAGACTTGTTTTGCCGTGAATGGTACGGCTTTGTGCATGCCACCATTGTGGCCAACTTTATGGTAAACGCGCCTAACAGCGTGCTTGTGGAATACTTGCGTAACACCTCAGCCCTACTTAAAACGCGCGACATCCCTAAGTCCGAAGCGAAAAACTTTGTGGATACACATTTTGCGCCCTATATGGAACTTGTGGGTAAAGAAGAGCAACAAGCTTGCCCGCAGCAGTTTTTTAAGGCTGTGTGCCGTATAGAGACCTTGGAGAATGTCCCACCAAGGGCATTGGCCTTTATTTCCGGCACCATGGCTTTGGTCATGAGCGCTGTGGCTGATAAATTAGATAATTATGAAATTTTAGCGGATTAAAAACTTTATAGGTCAGCTATTCTAACAATTCCTTTACCTTGGGCCCCATAAGCATATTTTCCGGTAATGATTCTGCCGTTTGAGAAAAAATATTGGATAAAATGCTGTTGGATACCAACATGCCACTACGTGTTAAGCGCAAATATCCATCTCGTATGCGTATGAGCCCATTTTCATGCAAAGCTTGAATAAGCAGCTTATGATCTTTCATAAAATTTCGCCCTGTTAAAGCTCTATACGCCTTAAAACGTAGCCCTCTTGCTGTGCGCAAACGCAGCATTATCAGCTCAAGTACGCGCTCGCGTGGCGTCAGCACCATGGCATCACCATCTAAATCTTGCTCCACGACTTTTTTTGCCCACGCTTGCAAGTCGTAGGGATTCGTCCAACGCCTACCTTGCACCGTGGATGTGGCCGAAGGGCCAAGGCCCAAATAATCATTGCCTTCCCAATAGCCCAAATTATGCCTGCATTGAAAACCCATGCGCGCAAAATTAGAAATTTCGTAGTGCAAATACCCTTGCTCTTCCAATATGGCCGCACCTTCCATGAACATGACGGATTGGTCGCGCTCCGGCGGCAGAGCAATGCGTCCTTCCTGATATTCGCGCTCCATCTTGGTACCTTCTTCCAAGGTAAGCCCGTAGGCGGAAATATGATTTGGCTTCATACGTGTTACTTCACGTAAGGTATTAAGCCAATGCCGCACCCCCTGCCCTGGCAAGCCCCACATAAGATCCACATTCACATTGCTGATGCCTGCTTCGCGGGCGTGCATAACAGCGTACATGCTATCTCGCAATTTATGTGAACGCCCAAGCATATGTAAATATTCTTCATCCAAGCTTTGCAACCCTAGAGACAAGCGATTTATGCCTGCTTTGGCAAAAGCATGCATACGTTCCTTGGTACGTAAAGATTCGGGATTAGCTTCAAGACTAATTTCTATATTTTCGGTGAGGGAAAAGTATTTAGCTATGCGCTCTATGAGTAAGTCCACCACACGCGCTGGCAAAAGACTAGGCGTACCGCCACCAAAAAAGATGGAGCTTACGCTAGTGCCTTGATATCTATCGCCCCACACGCTGAGCTCTAAAAAAAGTGTATCCACATACGCTTTAAAGTTCGCATCGTGCAAAGCGTTAACCCCCTTACCCAGCGGCAAAGAATGAAAAGCGCAATAATGGCATTTGGTGCGGCAAAAGGGTACGTGAATATACAAAAGCATGGGGGTTTTCCTTTTATGGGCGTGAGGCTTGAGCAGTAGTGACTGCCCCGTATACACTGACTATACTGCTTTATGCCCCAGTGAGCAAGACGGCAAAACAGCAAGGCGGCGCATGAGAGCTACCTACCCTTTGCATATAAGCTATACCTTATGGCCACAAAGCCCCTTACTGTATAAGCCATGGGCAAAAATCCACCGCTGCCCTACTCATCTTATTCCCCTTGGGGCGTGCGTAAAGGCAGACGCTCGGCAAAAGAGAAATATCTGTGGCGGCATCTTTACGGGCGGCAAACAACACCCAGCGCGCAGCCTTGGCAGGGCGTGTATGTATGGGCATAAGGGCGCGCACACCAAAGCCGGTTTCTTGCAAAGCATGCACCATATCAAGCATGGTATCGGCACTATAAATACTAAAAAACCACCCATGATGCGGTAAAAGCGCACGAGCTGCACGGCAAAAAATGGGTACAATTTGCCCTGATTTTTGCGAGTCTTGATGTAGGGCTTTTGCCACTGCAGGATTTTTTGAGACACGCCCAGCTCCGGCCTTGTAGTACGGTGGATTAGCCATGACAAATGCCACTTTATCCACACCACTAGCCGTACACGCTGCTTGCAGGCTTTTTCTATCTTCCACATCCACTTGTGCTGTGTGTAAGCACAAGCCCAAACCTAACCCACGTTTTACAGCCAATTCCAAAGCAGGCTTATGCACATCCACGCCCAAGGCCGTTACCGCTTGTGAATTATGCTCTTGTAAATGTGAGGCCACTAAGCTCATGGCTAGGCCATCGCCACAGCCAAGCTCCACAAAGCCAGCCCCTTGCTCTTGACAATGCCCTAAAAACTGCCCTTGCATGGCATATTGCCGCACAAAAGCCGCCAGTAGTAAAGCATCTGTGCCCGATGTAAAACCGCTTTCTTGTGTCATTTTTTGGCTACTCTTCCATGGAAAATATCTAAAAATACATTTTTATATTGGAATTTTCTCAACTCAAAACCTTATATTTATGGCTTCTTAACTTTTTTTACCGCTAAGAGATAAGGCAGATTATTGACAAAACGTTAAAATCTATATATATGTATAAATACATAATAAGCTATATACTAGGAGGCATCATGTCTTTTACCGAACATACATCTCATATGGAAACTTTTTGTAATGAGCTGGAAAAACTATCTTCCAAGAATGTCATTGAGGATCATCTCTACCAGATATTATCCCACCTGTGTGATAAGCACAGCACCTTGGATGCGTGCATCAGCAATTCCCCATTTTACGAAGAGTTTTTCCTGACAGTTCGCACGGAGAAACCCAATGACATGAATTGCTTTGCCCTTTTAGAATGCCTCATTATTTTTTGTCGTGAAAGACAATTACAAAATGCAGAAAATTTTTCAGAAACGGAGAGTAATCTCTTACAATTTTATCAAAACAGCGCCCATTGGGATATGGAACAAAATACCCATATACACCAATGGTATTGGCATGTGCTACCCAATAAATACAAAAACGCCTCTTAGTGTATTAAGAAATCATTTACACCTTTTCTTGGGCCTCACTCACGGAGTGGGGCACTTTTTTTTGCCGCATAACCCATAAAGTTTGCAGCACCACCGACAGAGTGATACACGCAAGCCCAAGATAGAAAGAAAAATTAAGCTGATGCGCTTCACCTAAAAAGGCTATGGCTATGGCAATACTATAAATGGGCTCCAAGTTATAGCTTAAATTCACAGTAAAGGCTGAAATATATTGCAAGCATTGTATGAGCAAATACGACATACCAATGGTGCAAAAAACCGCAAGCACAAGCAGCAATGCGGTATCTTGCAGGGTAGGTATCACATAGCTAATGTCAAAATAATCTAAATAAAATGGGAGTATTAATGATAAAAAAGCCACACCACCGCCCATTTGGTATAACAGCGTTGTACTAGGGCTGTACGTATGGCAAAGCTTACGTATACTAATGGTATACAAGGCCGATAATACAGCAGCTATAACGCCCACAATAATACCAAGGCGATAGCGCACATCAAAGGAGAAAATGAGCATAACGCCCACCACGGTGAGCACGCTGTAGGCGAATTCGCGCACAGAAAAGCGTGTACGCATAAATACCGGCTCTAAAAGTGCCGTAAAAAAGCCTACCAAGGAAAAACACACCACACCTATGGACACATTGGAAAGTTTAATACTACCGTAAAAAAAGATCCAATGCAGACATATCAGCACGCCAGTAAAAGAAATTTTTGCTATATCCTGCCATGCTACCTTTTCAAATTTTTTGGTACAAAGTAAAAAAATTCCAAAAATAACAAAGGTAAAAAACATACGATACCACACAAGCATACCTTCACTCATGGTGATAAGCTTACCCAATATACCTGTAAAACCGGCTAAAATGATGGAAACATGCAATTGCACAAAGGCTTTGGCTGTGGGCGTCATAAAACTCTCTTGTATGCTTATGTAAGACTATTTGGAAGTTTTAGGGTTTTTCTGCGCTTTGTCGGCAGCTTCTTTAGCTGCGGCGCTGGGCGAAACATATAAGGGCTTAGTGTGGGGAAAGGCTTCTCCAGTATCCGTGAGTATGGTAATGCTGGCCAAAGCACTTTCGTAAGCTATGCAATTTCCTATGCTTGTTACGCCACAAAAGTAGGGCCCTTGCGTACTTAAAAACACATGGCTAGGAATATTATGCGCATTGCGCAATTGAAAGCTCATGCCATGGCCTTCATCCTTCGCTTTTGTTCCTTTAAGGTTTTGATAAAAAGCAATACCCAGCTCACGAAAAGGTACGTCTTGATGTGGCACTATGAGCACATCAATGGTGCATAAAAGCTCTGGATGCTTAAAACTTATCGCCCCACCCTCTTCGTGTACCGTCCAATGTGCAGGTACATCCATGCTAAAAGTAGCAAAGCGCTTCACCTCAGCATGGGCCCAAGGTAAAGCACTGCAAAGCACCAGAAAAAGAGCGCAAAAAAACGCTATACCATATTTATGTATGCAGGGCATAAGCTTTTCCCCTCTCTTTTTCCAAAAAACTAAAGCGGTTTTTGTTTTTGCTTTTGCTCCATGGCCTCGGGCCACAACTGCCCAGCCATTTCCCGCAATTTAAACTTTTGAATCTTTCCGCTACCGGTAAGGGGGTAGGATTCCACCGTGGTGATATAGCGCGGAATTTTATACCACGCAATTTTGCCGCGGCAGAAAAAACGTACATCTTCGGGCTGCACATCATGGTTAGGCTTAGTTATAATAAAAGCCCCCACTTCTTCACCGTACTTATGGCTGGGTACGCCCACCACCTGCACATCCAATACGCCTTCCATGCCCATAAGATATTCTTCCACTTCGCGTGGGTACACATTTTCCCCGCCGCGAATAATCATATCCTTAATGCGACCTGTCACCACCACATAGCCTTCGCTGTCCATGGTGCCAAGGTCGCCAGAGTGCAACCAACCATCAGGCGTAATGGTTTGGGCCGTTTCTTCCGGCATATTATAATAGCCTTTCATAACATTATACCCGCGGCACATGATTTCCCCCTGCTCGCCGGCTGGCACTTCTTCGCCGGTATCGGGGTTAACCACTTTTACTTCTATGCCGGGCATGGCGCAGCCCACGGTGGAGCAACGTGAAGCCAAGGAGTCCGTCACGTCGGACTGTGTCATCACAGGGGAAGCTTCCGTTAAACCATAGCAGATGGTAATATCTTTCATATACATTTCTTCGGTGACACGACGCATAAGCGGCTCAGGGCATACAGAACCTGCCATAACACCTGTACGTAGAGAAGACATATCAAATCGCTTAAATAATTTATGCTCAAGGGCTGCAATGAACATGGTGGGCACGCCGTAAACAGCAGTGCAACGCTCAGCCTCAATGGCCGTAAGCATATGCACAGGGTTAAAGCCTTCCAAAATCACCATGGCTGTGCCAAAGTTTACACAGGCAAGCACGCCTAAAACGCAACCAAAACAATGGAATAAAGGTACAGGCAAGCACAACCTGTCTTTTTCAGTAAAGCCTTGATGCTTCCCAATCCAATACCCATTAAGCCCGATACCCACGTGGGTAAGCATAACACCTTTGGGAAAGCCCGTGGTGCCTGAGGTGTATTGCATATTGATAACATCCCAAGGATCAAGCTCCGCTTGGCGTGCTGTATATTCTTCATCTGGTGTCATCACCGCCATGGCCCGCAACTCCGGTATGGAATACATGCCACGATGTTTCTCATGTCCAAGATAAAAAATACGGCGCAAGTGCGGGAAGGTGCTAGAGCTAAATTGATCACGACTTTGTGTGCGCAATTCTGGCGCTATCTTGTACAGTGTTTGTACAAAGTCATGGTCACGAATGCCATCCACAATAAAAAGATTCTCACACTCAGAATGGCGTAATAAGTATTCCAATTCATGTTCGCGATAATTGGTATTTACCGTCACAAGAATGGCACCAATTTTAGCCGAGGCAAATTGCAAAGCCACCCAATAAGGCACATTGCTGGCCCAAATTGCTATTTTTTCACCCTTTTTTATACCAAGAGCCATGAGCCCCTTGGCAAGCTCGTCCACCGTGTGCCCAAACTCTTTGTAACTTTGGCGGTAATCACGGTCCACATACACCACAGCGTCATTGTCGCCAAAGCGCTCTATAGCTTCATCCAACAACTGGCCTATGGTTTTTTCATGCAATACAAATTGCTTATGTCTTTGTGCTACTTTATTCATAATTTTTATTTTGGCTAAAATTTAGGGATGGTAGGTCACAGCCAAAATTTGCGCGGGCGCATCTCCATGGGCTCCCACATAATGGGGAACAATGGAGTTATAATAAATGCTTTGCCCTTCTTGTAAAATATAAGACTCGCGCCCATACACCACTTTGAGCTGCCCTTTAAGCACCAGCATAAACTCTTCACCTTGATGTGAGGAGGTTTTTTGCTCCTTGGCTTGTTCTTCTGCGCTCAAAGGAGCAATGGTAATATGAAAAGGCTCCATGTTGCGGTCGCTCTTGCCCTTACCTAAAGAAACGTATGAATAGCTCACATTATTGCTACGGCAATTTTGCATGGCTACATCGGGGCAGGTATTATCAAGACGGGCGATGATAGGGTCTTTAGTATTTTCATCATCCATAAATGTTCCAAGGCGCACACCAAGAGCACACGCAATTTTTTGCATGGGCCCAATGCTAGGGTACACATTGTTTTCTTCAAGACCTTGTAAGAAGGCCATGCTTAGGCCTGTGGATTGCGACAATGCTTCTAGGCTTATTTCGCGTTCTTCGCGGTAGGATTTGATTCTTTTTCCAAGTTTATTTTCTGTTGTCATGTGGCCTCCACTGGTCCATAAAGCAATATTTTTTTACACAAGGGCTAACCTTTAGTAAACTCAAGGGCTAGATGTAGCAAGGGCGGCCATAATAGGCAAGTAAATGCGTACGAAAAATAGGTGCAAAGTGGAAGTTTTTTTGATAAAAGTACTGAATGAGCACTCAACTAAAAGACGCTTTTTTCCGCAATAATTCTACAACTGCTCCCCTTTTTCGCCATTGTATTGTGGCCCAAGGGCAGGTGCAAGGCGTAGGTTTTCGCCCCTTTGTCTACCGCTTAGCCATGGAAAGGCAGCTCACCGGCCATGTAAGCAACACCCCGCAAGGCGTGATGATTGAAGTGCAAGGCACGGCACAAGCCTTACAAAGCTTTGCCCAAGCTTTGCATAGTGAACTCCCGCCCTTGGCAGAACTCACCTATTTTTCCGTGGCAGATGGGGAGCTCATACACGAAGAAAAGGCCTTTAGTATTCTGCATAGTCAAGAAGCTGACACGCAAGGGCATACTGTACTCATCAGCCCTGATGTGGCCATGTGTCACGATTGCGTTCAGGATATGCAAGACCCTGCCAATGTGCGCCATCTCTACCCTTTTACTAACTGCACCAATTGCGGCCCGCGCTACACCATTACCCAAAGCATTCCTTACGACAGAGCCACCACCTCCATGGCATGTTTTCCTCTTTGCCCTACGTGCCAAAAGGAATATGACGACCCCTTAAATCGCCGCTTCCACGCACAGCCCAATGCTTGCCCCATCTGCGGCCCACAATTATGGCTAGTGGAAAAAGCGCAGTGCGCAATGCAGCAGCCTACAGCATGCGGCGAAACACACAGTGAAAGCACATATACATGGGCTAAGCAACACGGCAGCACGGGTCAAGACGCTCTCAAGGCTTTGGCAAAAGCCCTTATGCAAGGCAAAATTGCCGCCATAAAAGGGCTTGGTGGTTTTCACCTTTGTTGCAATGCGCACGATGCTGCGGCCATTGCGTCTTTACGCTTACAAAAAAACCGCCCCCATAAGCCCTTGGCCGTCATGGTAGAAAACCTTGAAGACGCATGCCAACTAGCAGAAATTTCAGCACAAGAAGCTCAATTACTTGTAAGCCGTGAAAAACCCATTGTGCTGTGTAAGCGCAATGCGCTTTTGCCGCAATTGCTTGCGCCTGATACGGATACCTTGGGCCTTGTGCTTCCTTACACGCCCCTGCACGCAGCGCTTTTTATGCATTTGCGCAAACTTACGCAAAACCACAACGTGCCCCTAGCCTTGGTAATGACCTCCGGCAATGCCGGCGGCGAGCCCCTTTGTCTTGGGAATAGGGAGGCGCTTAAGCGCCTTGCCCCCATGGTGGATATTTTCCTTTTGCACAATCGTGATATTTTAGTGCGTAACGATGACTCCGTATGCGCCGTGCATGAGCTTACGCCGCAAAGCACTTTACCAGTCTTTATACGCCGCGCGCGAGGGTTTGTGCCAAAGCCGGTAACCTTACACGGTTTAAGGGGGCAAAATCTCCCCGTGGTCATGGGCATGGGGGGTGAGCTTAAAAGCACCCTTTGCCTCAATCGCCACCATGATGCTTTTGTTTCGCAGCATATGGGAGACTTGCAAAATCTTGAAACCTTAGCTTTTTACCGCGAAGTTTTCAGTCATATGGAAATGCTTTTGCAAGTAAAAGCCACCTGCCTTGTGCACGATGCCCATCCTGACTTTTTAGCCACACAGGTGGCAAAAGAGCTGGCCCATGAGCGGCAAATCCCTTGCCATGCTCTACAGCACCATGCCGCTCATGCTTACGCCGTGCTGGCAGAACACAGCCAAGAGTTTCCACACCACAAGCCTAGCCTTGCGCTTACCCTTGACGGCACAGGCTTTGGTGATGATGGCAGCATTTGGGGCGGAGAGCTTTTCCATATTCATGGCACTGAGTATAAACGCTTAGGCCGCCTTGCCCCCTTTGCCTTACCAGGTGCGGAGCAAGCCATTAAAGAACCTTGGCGCATGGCACTGGCCTTAGCACAAGGCAGTGCAGAAGAAGACTATATAAGCCAAGGGCGCCCCATGGCAAAAGCTGTGCTGGAAATGCTCACAAAAAATGTACGCTCACCCCTTTGCTCCAGCGCAGGCCGACTTTTTGATGCCGTAGCAGCAGGGCTTGGCTTGTGTGAAAGCATTACCTATGAAGGCCAAGCCGCCATACGCCTTGAACAGGCGCAAAAAGCTCTGTTTGCTGCTTCTAGGCAAATTCCCCTTTCGCCTCTTTTCCCTTCGCGTAAGCAAGGCTTATTATGGGAAGTGCCCTCTCAAGAACTGTTTTTACACAGCATGCACACAGGACGCAGTAAGGGCATACCGGCCGCGGCGCACGCTTTTCACCAAAGCCTTGCAAGCAGTCTTGCGCATATGGCCCATGCCGCCGCCCTTGAACTAGAAGCTCAAGGCACAACCATACGCACCATAAGCCTTTCTGGTGGTGTGCTGCACAATGCTGCTTTAACATGGTACTTACAGCATGCTTTAGCTCAGTACGGCTTCAACCTCCTTTACCCCAAGTCCATGCCGGCAGGCGATGGCGGTTTAAGCCTTGGGCAAAATTATTATGGCCTTTTGCACTGCATAAAAAGCTAAAAAAACTCTGATAATAACATTCAATTAAACTGCGTAAATAATTTATTTCAACCTTGTAAACAAGTGCTTTCCATGCGCTAAGATATAAAAAATACAATATTTTTATAAAAACATTTTCTTTACATCTCTCCATTTTTGACTTTTACTTTCAAAAAAAACTTGCCTAAACCATAGAAAAAGACTAGGTAACTGAAAACGCATTTCAGAATACGAAATATTTGCCATAAAAGTCCTTGCAAAAGGATTTTTACGTGTTACATGTGCTGAAAGAGCAGCATATTTTGTGTTGCACCATTTTCAATATCAAGGAGTACAGGATGCAAGGATTTTTACGTTTTGGCTTAGTGTTTTTAGGTGGTCTCGTGGTTGGCGCAGTGGCAAAGCAAGCCTTAAGCGGTAATAATGGCATTCGCCCTATGGCTACAGATCTTTTAAGCCGCGGCATGGATGCTAAAGATTGCGTCATGGGCAAAGTGGAAACTTTAAAAGAAACTGTGGAAGATTTTGTGGCAGAAGCTCAAAGCGCTTCTGAAAAACGCAAAACCAAACAAGAAAAAGCAGACGCGTAATTTTTGAGGGAACGGCATGCATTTTACCATTGTTCATGAAATTCAAGGCAGCGTAGGCAGACTGCGTGCGCGTTCCCTTGTTACCTTATCGCGTCGCAGCGCTGAAAGCTTGCAGCAAAGCTTGGAGAACATTCAAAACCTGCAAGACATTACCATAAACCCTCGCTCTGGCTCCGTGCTCTTTTACTATACTACCATGGAAGCGCGCGCCGCAGCTCTTGAGATTTTACAGGTACAAGACACCACACCACCGCAAGGCTTTAACCCCACAACGTTAGCCTTGGCAGGGCATGCAGCTTGTCTACCTGCAAAAATGAGCAAATTTCCCCTCTTGGGACCTTTAGTACGTTATTTTGTCCTACGCTCCTTCATGCCACCATGGTTACGTATTATTCTTAGTATTAAATCTGCGTTACCGCACCTTATGCAAGGTCTTAAGTCCCTTTTTAGTGGAAAAATTAACGTAGAATTACTTGACGCCACAGCCATTGGCATTTCGCTCTTGCGTCGAGACTTCCCCACTGTAAGCATGCTTACCTTCCTTCTTGGTCTTGGGGAAGCCTTGGAAACGTGGACGCGTCATCATTCCCGCGAGGGTCTGGCGCAAAGCCTTGCCCTTGATGTAGATAACGTCTGGATTCGCCATGAAGATACAGAAGTACGCATACCCTTTAGCCAGCTCACCCTTGAGCATGAAGTCATTGTGCGTACAGGCGCCGTTATTATGGTAGACGGCACTGTAGTAGCCGGTGAAGCGGTGGTGAACCAGTCCTCCATGACGGGTGAACCTCAAGGTGTAGTACGCACGCAAGGCTCTTCAGTTTTTGCCGGAACAGTGGTGGAAGAAGGCACTATTATTATACGGCCTACCAGTCTGGCTTCGGAAACACGCTTACAAAAAATTATAGACTTCATTGAAGACTCACAAAGCTTAAAAGCCGACATTGAAAGCCGCGCCATGCGCATGGCCGATGCCGCGGTACCATTTACCTTCTTGCTTTCTGGCCTTGTGTATCTCATCACGCGCGACCCCATACGCGCCTCTTCGGTTCTGCTTGTAGACTACTCTTGCGCTTTGCGCCTTGCTACGCCTTTGGCCATTTTGGCCACCATGCGCGAAGGGGCCAGCCGCGGTGTGCTCATTAAGGGTGGTGTCTTTTTAGAAGCTCTTGCCGAAGCTGATACCATTGTTTTTGATAAAACAGGTACGCTTACTGAGGCAAAGCCCCAAGTGGCAGAAGTTATAGCCTGCGGGCACAATAACCCTCAAGAAATTTTGCGCCTTGCCGCTTGCATGGAAGAGCACTTCCCCCATCCTGTGGCCCGTGCCATTGTGCGTGAAGCTGAACGCCAAGACCTCAAGCACGAAGAAGAACACGGCGAAGTGGAATATGTGGTAGCTCACGGTATTGCCAGCCGCTTACACGGTGAGCGCGTGCTGCTTGGCAGCCGCCATTATATTCGTGAAGACGAAAATATTGACGTATCCCCCTTGGAAGACGAAGTAAATCGACTTATAGAGCAGGGTTACTCTTTACTCTACCTTGCCAAGGGCGGTTTTTTGGCAGGCGTTATTGCCATACGCGATACATTGCGCCCAGAAGCAAGCGAAGTTATAACTAAGCTTAAAGAAAGTGGTATTAAACGTGTTGTCATGCTCACAGGCGATGACAAACGCGCTGCCAAAAATATGGCAGACCTACTGGGCATTACCGAATACCATGCCGGTATCTTGCCTGTGGATAAAGCACGCATTGTACAAGAGCTACAAGCCCAAGGGGCAAAGGTTATTATGGTGGGTGATGGTGTTAACGATGCACCTGCTCTTTCCATGGCTGATGTGGGCGTAAGCTTACGCGATGGTACAGACCTAGCCAAAGAAGTGGCCGATGTGGTTTTATTGGAAAGTAATTTACATTCCCTTGTGGTGGCTCGCCAATTGGGGCAAAAAGTTGTAGCGCGTATTAAAGGCAATTTTGTGGCTAACATGAGCCTAAACTCTGCCTTCTTAGCCGCAAGCCTCTTTGGTATTATCACGCCTACCTTGTCAGCAGTCTTGCATAATGTTACTACTGTTGGGGTTACACTAAATGCCACAAGGCCGCATTTACCCGCGGTACATGCAGAAAAACTTTTAGAACCAAACAACGCTGAGGGATAACTATGCTAGAAGATTACATTGTCTCTTTTACAGATGGACGCATTCGCTTGCGCCACCCTGCCTTACATGATGAAGCCTTGGGCAAGCAAATATGTACTTTTTTAGCAGAAATGAATGGCATACAACGTCTTGAGCATAAAAGCCTTACTGGCTCATTGCTCATACATTATGATGCGGAAAATATTAGCCAAGAGGATATTTCCGCCCTTTTATCCCAAGGGCAAGAATGGCTTGAAGAAAACGCACCGGAAGAAAAGCAGCAAAATAAGAGCGCAGTACCCAATGCTGCGCAAAAGGTGTATTCTTCTGTGCTTTCCTGCACACCTTGCCAACTCACAGCAGCGCAAAAACGCAAAATCATACATCGTAGCATGATAGCCACCTTTTTTGCCACCTTGCTTAGCGGCGGTGTAGGCAATAAAAAAGCTCACTACATGGCTGGAGGGGCCTTTGCTCTTCTTACCTTGGCCCATTTATGGCGCATGCGTAAAATTATTTAATAAAACACATCTTGAATACAGTATGGGGAAGGACTTTCCTTCCCCATGCCTCACACCAGTTTATTACATACCTTCTAAAGCACCTGCGCAAGCATATCCCCCAAACGTTTTACGTAACTGTGCTTTTGGCGTAGCTCCTCTTGCCATGCTTGTTGCATGTCTTCTTTCCTTCGCATCGTCATATTTTGCTCCGCCTTGCGCCATGCATTTGGCTGTGTAAATGACATTTCCTTCACCAATTGCGCAGGAAAAATATCCAACCCCTTGGTGTAATTACTCCACAAAAAGCCCCCTGCAGCCCATACGTCAAAATGGCGCTGGGTAAGCCCCTCAGGTAATAATAAAGATGTCACATTGAGCACAGCAGGAGCTGCTGCATATAAAGGGGCAAGTTGCGTATAGTAATCCACTTCAGGGTGAAAAATAGTTGGGGCAGCACTTGGCAAAAGTTTTTGCCATAATAAAGCATCCCCAAACAGGGCAAGGCCATGCTCACAAGCGGCTTTAAGCCAAAGAACACGTTGGTATTGCGCGCTTTCCTCTGCTCCTAACCCAACATTGCGCACAGCGTGCTGCGGCCAAAGGGCATGCACCTTCAACGCTTGCGCCCACCAATGAAAATGCGGCATGCCAGCGCGAGGAGTACAAGCAGTACAAGGAGCGTCATTTTGCTCTAGCAGCTGTTGCGCCTCAAGCAAATGCTGCTGCGGTACACGCGCTGCGGCAAAAAATTTTTCCTTGGCAGGAAAAGCCGCCCGCCCCACAAAAATACAAGAAGCTCTTTGAGCTATATGTAAAAGGGCCATGAGGTGCGCGTCATTACGCTCTTGCGCATGCTGTAAATCTTGCTTGCCTTGCCACATATGTTGTGCTGTAGCTAGCGGCATATGCAGCACTTTTTCCGCACCTTCTTGCTGTAAAGGCTGCATGAAGGAGGCATCCGTCAGCAGTAGCGTTACGTGCTTCCACCACGGTAAACGCAATGCCGCAAGCACGTGCCACGGGTTATCTACAAACCATACCGCCACAGGAATACCCAAGGCCTGCAATAAGGCTACGTCCTGCCCTTCCGCATCCAAACCTTGTAAATTTACGGAAAAAAACAAACTCACACTGGCATTGGTAGCTAGAGCTTGCAAGCGCTGCAGCACACTGCGCTCCTCATGGATGCGCTGCACAGTAAAGCCCAAGGCAGTGAAAGCTGTTTCCAACTCTTGCGTAAGAAGTTGATTTTCTGTACTACCCAAAAAAATGATGGGGAGATTTGCAAAAGAAGACTTGGCCCCACCGCATACTTGTGCTCTTTCTTCTTTTCCTTGCACTTGTTCCGCTAGGCTAAACCCTGCCCCATGCGCCATGAGTTTGCCTTGCACAGGGTACCAATATTGCGGAAAAAGCCTTGTATTCTGCCCATGCCACCACAAAGCCATATTGCTATGCTTACGCATTATATGAAGAGCTTCTTGTGCAGTGATGCATTGCCAGTGGGCGGGCAAAGCTTGCGCCTTATACCCTTGCTTTTGCAAAAAATCCTGAGCTTGTAGCCTATAGGGCTCACACTCTAGCACATAAACAAGGGTATCCGGATTTAGCAAAGCCTTATGGGGCACAGCAGTGGCAGCATTTTCCACCAGCAATGAGCCAAGCCCGCAAAGCATATGCGCCGTGGGCTCAGAAGTGGTGTAATCAAGACCGGCAGACCCTGCAAAAGCATCAAGACGAGAATACGCCACGGCACCACCTTGCAGGGTACACATCTGCCCTGCAAAATCTGCCATGCGTAAGCGCATAGGACGCCCAAAATGCGTTGTGGCTGGTTCTGTATTTGTTTTATGCTGTGTCATGGCATCCTCCGTCTACGCACTACACTGTACCTAAGAGCATGCACTGTACACAATGAAAATTTTTAGGGCCATAATATACTTGGCTAAAACCAATTTTTAGCATATGTTTCCGCATGGTGAAAGTATGAAAGAATATAGAGACTATTATTTTCGTAAAGCGAAAGAGCAAAGTTACCCTGCCCGTTCTGTGTATAAATTGAAAGAAATTGATAATAAATTCAAAATCTTTCGCAGAGGCATGAAGGTGCTAGACCTTGGCGCTGCTCCTGGTTCTTGGTCCCTTGGTGCTGCCGAAAAGGTAGGCAAGGAAGGCTTTGTGCTGGGCTGCGACATTCAAACCACAGAAACGGTTTTTCCCCCAAATATCATCTTCATGCAAGAAGATGTTTTTGAGCGCTCGGAAGAATTTGAGGAAAAGCTGCAAAAGCTTGGCCCCTTTGATGTGGTCATCAGCGATATGGCACCACGCACCACGGGCACCAAATTTACCGATCAAACGCGCTCCTTGGAGTTATGCGTGGAAGCCCTTGCTGTGGCAGGTTTATACTTGAAAGAAGGCGGCGCTTTTATTGTGAAAATTTTTATGGGGCCTGATGTGCAAGAGCTTATTACGCCCATGCGCAAGCAATTTGCTAAGGTAAAATCTTTTAAGCCCAATAGCTCACGCCAAGAAAGTAAAGAGACGTTCTTTGTGGGCACAGGCTTTAAGGGCTTGCCCAAAGAAAGCATAGCGCCACAAGAGCAAGACGCTGAATAAAACACAAAAAATTTTATTTCTATAACGTAGAGAGGTTTAGAACATGGCTGGACATAGTAAATGGGCCAATATCCAACATCGTAAGGGCCGCCAAGATGCCAAGCGTGGTAAAATTTTTACCAAGGCTGCCAAAGAAATCATTATCGCTGCCAAGGGCGGCGGTGATCCTACCGGTAACGCTCGCTTGCGTGCTGCCATTGCCGCAGCCAAAGCTGTGAACCTACCTAAGGATAAAATTGAAAGTGCCATTCGCAAAGGCACTGGCGAAGACGCCGGTGGCGATTTATTTGAAATCAACTATGAAGGCTACGCCCCCGGCGGCATAGCTGTTATTATAGAAACCGCCACAGACAATAAAAACCGCACTGTGGCCGAAGTACGCCACTTACTCACCAAGCATGGCGGTTCCATGGGTGAAACAGGCTGTGTAACCTTTATGTTTGACCGCAAGGGCGTTATCAGCATTGATAAAGCCAAGTACGATGAAGACGCCATGATGGAAGTGGCCCTTGAAGCCGGCGCAGATGACGTTATTGACGATGGCGATAACTGGACCATTCACACCGCCTTGGCTGATTTTGGTGCCGTGCGTGATGCATTGGAAAGCGCAGAAGTGGAAATGATTTCCGCAGAGCTTGCCATGATTCCGCAAAATACCATTATGTTGGATGCCGATACAGCACGTAAGGTGCTTAAGCTCATGGACGCCTTGGACGACAATGACGACGTACAAAACGTGTACGCCAACTTTGATTTGCCAGAAGAAATTTTGGCAGAAATGGAATAATTTCCTTTTATAATGTCCGTTCGTGTCATTGGTATTGACCCTGGTTCACGCATCACCGGATGGGGCATTGTGGAAGAAGCTTCGGGCGTATTGCAACTTGTGGATTGCGGTGCCATTCGCACCCAAAGCAAGGGCAATACGCCTTTTTCTGTACGCCTTGCCACCATTTATAAAGAACTAAATACCATCATAGGCCATTATAAGCCGCACGAGGCTGCCATTGAGCAAGTTTTTACGGCAAAAAACGCCATGACTGCTCTAAAGCTTGGTCAAGCGCGCGGTGTGGCAGTGGCAGCCTGCGCAGGCCATGACATTAGCGTAAACGATTATGAACCCACTTTGGTGAAAAAATCCTTGGTGGGCGTGGGCCGCGCAGAAAAAGAACAAGTGGCCTATATGGTACGCATTTTACTCAATACCAAGGAAGAATGGCTGCTAGACACCAGTGACGCCTTGGGCGTGGCCATTTGCCATATTAATATGCGTAAATTCTTAACCACTAAAGCATAACCCTTGCCATAAAAAAAGACCTTCTTTTTTAAGAAGGCCTTTCATAAAAACGTATCAAGCGCGCTTGGCTT
>CAYJNG010000027.1:0-21484 GCA_964371505.1 uncultured Desulfovibrionaceae bacterium | reverse complement strand
AAGAACCTTTTTTTCAAAAAAGGTTTTTCCCCAGTAGACTTTGTCAGCAATCTGGGTTGCACGCCTTGTGCAACATAAGCCATCGCAAGCCTGTACGAAGCAGGTGCCCTTTTTAACGGTTTGAAAATGCTTTCTCCAATTCTGCCAAGCAGGCATGATGTGTATATTCAAAGCGCAGTGGTGTTACGGTAATATAGCCTTGGTTGAGCAAGTCTCGGTCAGAGCCCGCTTCCACGTTTTGCGTGCAGAGGGTGCCGTGCAGCCACCAGTATTTATTGCCGCGGGGGTCAAGGCGTTCATCATAGGCATCGTCCCATAGGGCAGAGGTTTGCGGGCAGCTGCGCACGCCGAGCACTTGCTCCATGGGGCGGTCAGGGTAGTTAACATTGACCACGCAGCGTGGGGGGATGCTGTCCCAAGGCAGGGTTTTGGCAAGGCCTTCGGCATGGCGCGCTTGCGCTAGTAAATCGGTGGGGCGGTAATTATCAAAAGAAAAAGCCATGGCGCGTATGCCCGCGTGGGCTGCTTCGCAGGCTGCAGCCACCGTGCCGGAATAGCGAATGTCTGGCCCCACATTGGGCCCAGAATTAATGCCGCTGATAACAAGGTCGGGTTTTTGAGGTAGCAGAGCAGAAAGGGCAAGCTTTACACAATCGGCAGGGGTGCCGTGTACGCCTAATCCGGAAAAAGTGCTGTCCACAATTTCTTTGGTGCGTAAGGCATTGAACACCGTTAAAGAGTTGGACACGGCAGATTGTTCTGTAAGCGGGGCCACGGCGTACACGGTGTGGCCTGCCTCTACAAAGGCCGTGTATAAGGCGCGAAGGCCCACAGCATAAATGCCATCGTCATTGGATAATAAAATGTTCATTAAATAACTCCTTAAAAAGAAAGGATATGTGTTGTGCCTAGAACCTTTTGAGGGCTTAGCAGGCCTTTTTTTCCTGTATACATAAATATAAAAACAGCTTACAAATACTTTCATCTTTTGCTTTAAAATTCAAGCTGTTTATTCTATGGCAGCTGAAAGAGAAAATATATGCAAGAACAACTTTATATTAAAGATATTTTACCCAATACTGAAATTCAGGGCATCTTTTTGGTGGGGGCTGCCAGTCTTGGCCAAGCTCGCAATGGCCCTTTTTGGAAAGTGGAGCTGCGCGATGCCACGGGGCACTTAGAGGCGAAAATTTGGAGCCCTTTGAGCTTAGATATTAGCGAGTTGCCTGCCGGTATTTTTATTGAAATTACAGGGCGTACTTCTTTGTTCCGTGAGCAGGTGCAAGTAAGTATAGAAAGTTTACAAAAATTGACAGCGCAACAAGAAGAAAACCTTGATATGGCGCGCTATGTGGCCACAAGCCCTTATGATGTGGAGGCCATGTGGCAAGAGGTGGAAGCGCTTTGCAAAAAAGAGCTTACCCATAAGCCTTGGAAAAAATTTGTCTTCTCTGTGCTTAAGAATGAAGAGCTGCGTAAGGCTTTTTGCACTTGCCCTGCAGCAAAAAGCGTGCACCATGCCTATAGGGGCGGCTTGCTTGAGCATAGCCTTGGTGTGGCTAAGCTTGCCATGAGCACGGCAAATCATTATCCGCAAATAGACAGGCAAGCTTTATTGGTGGGTGCTCTTTTTCATGACCTTGGTAAAATTTGGGAATTTTCCTACGGGCTTGTGACGGATTATACCGACCAAGGGCGTCTCATTGGGCATATGCAATTGGCCTTGGAATATTTACAGCCATTTTTGGTGAAATCCGGCCTTGAGGCGGAGCACGCCATGCATTTTAAGCATCTTATCTTGAGCCATCATGGCACGTATGAATTTGGCTCGGCGCGATTGCCACAAACGGCTGAGGCCATGCTTTTGCACTATATGGACAATGTGGATGCTAAAATGGCGCAATGTAGGCATATTTTTGATGGCTGGGAAGAGGGCGAAAGTGGCTGGTCGGACTATCAGCGCACCCTTGAGCGGCAAATGTATAAAGCTGCGCCCACACCACAGCGTGAGAGTGCAGCCGCTAAGCCCAGCAGTAGCACAGGTATGGAGGCGCAATGTTTATCACTCTTGAAGGCATAGAGGGCTCTGGTAAATCCACCTTGCAGCGAGCCTTAGCAGCGCATTTTGAGGGCCTTGGGCGTAAGGTGGTGTGCACGCGTGAGCCTGGGGGCTCTACCCTTGGTAAAAGCTTACGCGCTCTTTTGCTGGATGCACGCTCTAGTATTTGCTCGCAAGCAGAGCTTTTTCTTTTCTTGGCAGACAGAGCCCAGCATGTGGCTGAGGTGATGCGGCCGGCCCTAGAGAGGGGGGAGGTGGTGTTGTGCGATCGTTTTGTGCACTCTACCTATGCTTACCAAGGGGGCGGACGTGGTCTTGATGTGGAAGAGCTTAAAAAACTCAATGAATTAGCTATCCATGGACTTATGCCGCAAAAAGTGCTTTTATTAGACTTAGAGGTAGAGCAAGGCTTAGCCCGTGCTCATGCGCGTAATACAGAGCAGGGCAGCGCTGTGAGCGAAGGCCGCTTTGATGCTGAAAGCGTGGCTTTTCATCAGCGTATACGTGAATCTTATTTGCAGCAAGCTAAGCAAGATCCGCAACGCTTTTGCCTTATACATGCGTATAAGAGTGAGCAGGAAGTTTTGAAGCAATGTTTAACATTACTGAATATACAATAATACATAATTAGGGGGATGCCATGAGTTTTGAATTTTACCAATTGGAGTGGACAGGCAAGCGTCTTGAGCAAAATCTCATCGATAAAGCCAGTATAAATTTTGACGATAGCGGTACGCCCACACCACCGTGGCAAGTGCATTCTTGCCTTGGCGATGATAGCAAAATATGGTGCGAAGTGTATCGTGATCCCAAGCAGGCCGGCGGTGTTTTTGTCATGCGCGATTTTGATGATGTGCTTTTTGTGGCTCATGCGCGCAGCAATATGGCCTTTGCTCAGGCCTTAGGTAAGTATGGCGAAATAGTAAGCCATGCCCGTTACGCCGCAGATATTTTTGAAGCTGGCGATGATGAAGTTTTTGATGACTAAAGCATTGTAAAGTGAGCAAGGGCCTTATGTTGCGACAGGGGCCCTTTGCTTTTCTGTGAGGAGTGTCTGCATGTCTGAAACTCTTAGTACAGCCCTTGGCGTCGTTTTTTTTCCTGCCTTTGATTTTGCCATTTCCCCCACCCACCCTGAGCGTGAAGAGCGCCTCCTCTATACTCAAGATCAATTACGTGAAGAAGGCCTTTTTGATATGGCTGGTATTGCGGAGTATAAACCCCTTGTGGCTAACTTTACCGACGTGCAGCGCACGCATTTTTGCTTACCTTCTGTGGAGCAGGTATGCGGGCCATCACATTTGGCCTCGGCGGGAGGGGCCATAAAAGCTGCGCAATTGGTTATGGAGGGGCAGTGCCGCCGCGCTTTTGCCATGGTTCGCCCCCCTGGGCATCATGCCATGCGCATTACCCATGGCAATAGGGGCTTTTGCAATGTGAATATAGAAGCTATTATGCTAGATTATATTCGTGATACGTATCCCTTACCGCAAGGAGAGCCACTGCGCATTGCTGTGGTGGATACAGATTGTCACCACGGTGATGGTAGCCAAGATATTTTTTGGAATGACCCACACACACTTTTTATTTCTTTGCATCAAGACGGGCGTACTCTGTACCCTGGTTCTGGCTTTGTGCATGAATGTGGCGGCCCAGGAGCCTTGGGAAGAACCATAAATATTCCCTTACCGCCGCATACTGGTGACGCGGGCTATTTGTATGCCATGGAGCATGCGGTCTTGCCTATTTTAGAATCCTACAAACCGCATCTTATTATTAATTCTGCAGGGCAGGATAATCATTTTACAGATCCTTTGGCGCATATGCGTCTTACAGCACAAGGCTATGCGCAGCTTACCGCTTTATTAAAGCCACATATAGCTGTGTTAGAGGGGGGCTATGCCATTACCGGTGCTTTGCCCTATGTGAACCTTGCCATTTGCTTGGCACTGGCTGAAAAACCCTTTGGCGATATTTTTGAACCGGACTGGACGCCGCAACTTTTGCAAGATGACGCTAAAAACACACAGTATATTGCCGCCTTATGCGAAGAGGTGTTGCAAACGTACCATCAGCCGCCAAGTCAAGCGTATGAAGGGCATAAAATAAAGGATGCCTACGGGGCGTGGTGGGGGCGCGAGCGCACATTGTACTATGATACCGATAGACTATATGATGAACAGCAAGAAAAAATACGCCTTTGTGATGCTTGTAGCGGGCTTACCCTCACACATACGGAGTCTTCGCGCGGCATTAAGGCCCTTTGCGTACATGCGCCGCATGATGCTTGCGCAAGGTGTAAGGCCATAGGGCAGGAAATTGTGCATAAGGCAGGGATGAAAAGTTCCACAACGTCTTTGGTGCGCACGTTGGGCTTATAACTGAAGCGTTGTGCAAGGATGAAGAGTTTTTGGGGGGATTTTTAGCGATAAAATCCCCCCCAAAAATGGTATGCTTTAGGCTTTGAGCATGATGTTATTGGAGGCTAAGTAGTTTTCTATAATGCTCTCGGAAGGCTTTAAGAAGCCAAGATGTACGGAGCGCATGAGCCCCACCAAGGAAGAAGCCATAATGCATGCGGTATCACTCACGTGTAGGTCTTTTCGAATGCTGCCGTCTTGCTGACCACGTAAGATGCCTTGTTCCAAATGCTCATGGAATAAGGTAAAGAGGGCACTTACGCTGTCAAAAGCCTTACTGTCTGTCTCACCGTAACAGCCGGGAGCGTCGCGTAAAAGTAAGGCAAAGTCTGCACTGTTTTTGCGCATGAAAATATAAATGGCTTTTAAAGTAGAGTTAATATACTCAAGGCCAGATGCATGCTCTTGCATGTCAAGGTATTGGTATACCTCAGTAAGAAGCTTTTCTCTTAAACGTAAAATTAAGGTAATAAAAAGATCTTCTTTGCTCTTAAAGTGGCGAAAAATAGTGCCTTCAGCCACACCGGCTTCTTGGGCTAATACCACGGTGGAAGTTCTGGCATAGCCATTTTTAGCAAAAAGGCGCGCAGCAGTTTCTAGGATAATGTCTTTTTTCATTTTTTAACCTTCAAATTCTGTATCGTCATCAGTTCTGGTGTCAGATTCCAAACGAGCCAAGCGGGCTGCTTCTTGTTTACGCTCACGCGTACCTAAGGGCTTTCTGGATTCAAAATCTTCATTACGTTCTTGCTGGCGACAGAATACTAAAAAGCCGGTGTGGGCTATCATTCTGTCATTGGGGCGTAATCTATCGGCAATGGGCTTCCAGTGGCGAATAAGTATTTCACATACTTCCACATCGGAGAAGGGGCCACGCTCAAGACCTAGCAAGAGTTTGCTTACTTGGTCCACTGTAGGCAAGAGAAAAGCCAATGAAGCGCCAGGGCGTACGGCTTTTACCACATGGTCTAGATAGTCCCAAGGTGTGCGCACATCAAGGAAGAGTGCATCGGCATTATCCACAGCAAAGCCTTCGGCAATGTCGCGATGGTGCTGGGTTACATTTTTCCCAACGCCTGCCCATTCTAAATTACGGCGTACAAGCTTATGGAACTCTTCGCGTGCTTCGTGCGTGTGCACATGCCCTGTTTGGCCAGAAAACCACGACATACCCACCGTAAGGGCGCCAGATCCGGAGCCGGCTTCAATGATGGTACGTCCTTCACCTACGCCAAGGCGCATGCAAATATAAGCAATGTCTTTGGGATAGATGATTTGTGTTTGGCGCTTTACTCCCTTTAAGATGTCGTGCAAATGCGGCTCTTGCAGGCGAATGGGTACACCTGTGGTGGTGTATAAATGCGTGCCATAAGAAGCCTTTGACACTTCCTCCATGGAGAGAATACCGTCATTGCTGTGCCAATCTTGGCCTTCTTCTACACGTTTAAGGTATCTTTTCCCCTTGGGGGTAACAAAAAGAATAAGTGATCCGTATGCTGGCATAGTATGTCCTTAAAAGAGTTGTTGTAATAAGTCTTGAGCTGAGGTGCCAGGGGTAAAGTCGCCTTGCCCTTCTTCCAGCAGGCCGCCTTGGTCAAGAGTATCTTCAGCATAAGGATCCTCTGACTCAAATTCAAACTGCACAGTGCCCTCGTAAGGTTCACTGTCTCTAAAACCAATGCCATTGATAACAGAAATACCGGGGGGTACCACAAAATCATCGGCAGGGTAAAAATGTTCCACGTGTTTACGGTATTCCACAAAACCGGGAAGAGCCGTGGTGCCCCCTGTTTCGCGTCGGCCAAGGGGGGCCTGTTGGTCGTAGCCTACATAGATGCCAGATACCAAGTGCGGCGTAAAACCTATAAACCATGTGTCGTGCTCATTATTGGTGGTACCGGTTTTGCCTGCCATGGGCTTATTCAGCACACGGGCGCGTGTGGCCGTGCCACCGGAAACTACTTTTTTAAGCATGGAGGCCATGATATAGGCATTTTCTGGGCTAACGGCTTGCCAATGCTCAGGGGGCTGCGAGTAAAGCTCTTTGCCATTCACATCCTTGATGGAGGTAATAATGCGAGGGCGTGCGGCCCAGCCTTGGTTAGCAAAAGCGGTGAAAGCTTGGGTTAAGTTTAAGGGCGAAACCTCCACAACACCAAGACTAATGGTCATATAGCGCGGGAAGGTGGATGTGATGCCAAGGGCTTGGGCGCGCTCTATGACAGCGTCAATGCCAATGGTATCGGTAACACGAACTGTGGGAATATTGCGCGAAGAAGCGAGCGCCCTATACAATTCCATGGGGCCATTGTATTTATGGTCATAGTTTGAAGGTGTCCATACTACGCCAGATACGGGGTCCACATAGGTAAAGGGCTCATCGGGCAATAAGGTTGCCGCGCTAAAGCCTCTGTCCATGGCGGCAGAGTACACTATGGGCTTAAAGCTAGAGCCAGGTTGACGCAAGCTTTGCACAGCACGGTTAAAGTGGCTGGAGCCAAATTCATAGCCGCCCACCAAGGCCACTACGTCACCAGAGGCCGGCTCAATGGAAGCAATGGCCCCTTGGGCCACAGGCTTTTGCTGTAGGGCGAGCTCAATGGGCACACCTACTTTAGCTGTGGTGGGGTCATAGGTGGGGTCTAGGGTGACCACGGCCCCTTTTTCTTTTACTTCTTTGCTCACGCTGTCTGGTTGCTTAAGCCATATTACATCGCCTATGTTCAATACTTTACGTGCATCGCGTA
Organism: uncultured Desulfovibrionaceae bacterium; assembly: GCA_964371505.1. Classification (GTDB taxonomy): domain Bacteria; phylum Desulfobacterota; class Desulfovibrionia; order Desulfovibrionales; family Desulfovibrionaceae; genus CAYJAD01. The sequence continues at coordinate 14,258 of CAYJNG010000027.1, read as the reverse complement.
TATTATACGAGGGCAATGTTCTGGGGTTAAGCGGGCGTGCCCACTTCATGGTGTTTACACTTACATTGCCCACATAACCGCGCCCAAGGGCTACGGTGGCATTTTTTTCTGTAACGGCTGTTACAAGGCCACGTACCCAATTGCCGCCTATGAGATCATAAGGGCTAAAGGCTGATTTTTCTAAGAAGGCTGCGTGTTGATCTGGCAAAATCTTTTGTATGGGGCCACGCCATCCTTGACGGCGTGCCAAATCCTCCAAGGCCTTGCGTAGGCCTAAGGAAGCGGCTTCTTGATGTGTTGGGTCCATGGCTGTGGTCACCGTAAGACCTGCCTCATACACATAGTCAGCACCGGATTTATCGCTGTCTATACCCATGATAACCATGTTTTCTACGCTGAAAAATTCTATGAGTAAGCGGCGAACTTCTTCCATATACCATCCGGCGGCGCCCATTTGCGTTTCCGGCATGGTCCAGTACACCAGGGGCTCGTTGACGGCTTGTGTGTATTCGTCTTCTGTTATCCATTTAAGTTCACGCAAGCGGCGCAATACGTAAAGCTGACGCGCTTTAGCAGCTTTGGGATAGCGGAAGGGGTTATAGCGGCTAGGCGCTTGAGGCATACCGGCTAAAAGAGCGCTTTCTGCCAAGGTAATGTCTGTGGCGTGCTTACCAAAATAGGTACGCGCAGCGGCTTCCACACCGTAGGCTTTTTGCCCAAGGAATATTTGGTTTAAGTAAATATTTAAAATTTCGTCCTTGGTGAGTTCTTTTTCCAATCTATAGGCTAAGATGGCCTCTTTAATTTTACGCTTATAGCTTTTTTCCGGTGTAAGCAGGAGCTGCTTAATAACCTGCTGGGTAATGGTACTGCCGCCTTGTGTGCTTCTGCCTGTTTGAAAGTTCACTATGGCAGCGCGCATGATGGCTATAGGGTCTATGCCTACATGTTGGTAAAAGCCGTCATCTTCTGCTGCCATGAAGGCTTTGGGAATATGCGGGGACATAAGGTCAAGGGGTACCATAAAGCGTTTTTCGTGGAAAAGGCTGCCCAATGGAGAGCCGTCTCGTGCCAGTACCACAGTGGCTTGGGGCGGGCGAAAATCCGCAATGCGGTCCATGGCGGGAAGGTCGCGGGCGGCCCAATAAAAAACACCCACCACTGCTGCTACGCCCAAGATGCCTGCAAGGCAAAGAAGCGCTAAAAAGGAAAGAAAGATTTTTTTTATGGAAAGATGTAATTTCATAATAGGGTGTAAACCTCCTGCACGCTAAACACGCTTTGCCTAAGGCTTTGTATTAAGAGACCTAAAGCGCTACTTCAATACCTTGTTTTTATTTGTAAAAGTGAGCGCTCAGGATTTAATCTAAGTGCTTGTGATTGTTGTAAAGCCTGTGCAAGTTGCGGCAAGGCTCGCTTATAGCCGCAAAATGGATTTTATGCAATACACAGTTTTTGGCTACGAATAGCTCCCTACAACAATAACTCTTCCTAGGGTAAAAGCAAGTGTGAAGCTTTGTTTTTTCTGTAAAAACTTATGGTTAGGTGATATTTGTTTGCCTGTGCTCAAGGGGGGGAAATGTCTTTTCTCTCGCTGGTGCATGGGGGCTTGTAAAATAATTTTGTTACAAGTACTCTTTTTTGCCTTGATGCCAACCTCTATTGCATGAGGCTTTATGGCATGCTTTTTACGGCAATAAAAAAGGAATTATGTATGGAATATATGGTCATGGGTGCGTTTTCTTTGGTGCTATTGCTGACCATAGTGTGGGGCGTGCATTTGCTTTATGCCCTAGCGGCAGGCTATATACTTTTTTTTCTTTATGGATTGTATAAGGGCTGCAGCGTCAAGGAATTAGCTCTGCATTCCTTGGACGGAACACGAAAATTAGGCAATTTATTGCTGCTTTTTTGCCTTATTGGCATACTCACCGGCACATGGCGCGCATCTGGCACCATTGCGTATTTAGTGGTGCATAGCGCCATGTTTTTAGTGCCGTCCTTATTTATATGCAGCACTTTTTTACTGTGCGCCTTCATTTCCATGCTCACGGGTACATCCTTTGGCACTTCTGCCACCATGGGGGTGATTTGTATGACCATGGGAAATATTTTAGGGCTGGAGCCTGCGTATTTGGGCGGGGCTATTTTATCCGGATCGTACTTTGGTGATAGAATGTCGCCCATGTCTTCCAGTGCACATCTTGTGGCAAAAATTACGCAAACAGATATTTTTCTTAATATTAAGCGTATGTTTCGCTCTTGTATAGGGCCTTGCATTCTTACAGGCGCTGTATATCTTTTTTTGGGTAGTCGCGGCACACAGGCATCCATGCCCCTACAAGCGTTAGAGCTGTTTGAAAAAAGTTTTACTTTGTCATGGCATACTGTTTTACCTGCTGCGCTTATGATTGTGCTTACGTGTTGTAGGGTGCATGCAAAAATAAGTATGCTGGTGAGCATTGTTAGCGCTAGCGCCCTTTGCGTTTTTTTGCAAGGCATGCCCGCGGAGCAAGTGCTAAGGCTGTATTGGTTTGGTTTTACAAGCCAAGACGCGTCACTGAATGCCATTTTGGGTGGCGGCGGTTTACAATCCATGATTACCGTAACATGTATAGTGTTTATCTCTTCTGCTTACGTGGGGCTTTTTCAGCTTTCGCGTATGTTTGAAAATTTGCAAGCACGTATGGCGCTGTGGGCAAGGCGAATCACTCCCTTTGGTACGTCCTTGGTGGTGGCGCTTTTTGCTTGTATGATGACCTGTAATCAAACCCTGTCTATTTTTTTAACAAAAATATTGGGTGAACAGCAGTATGAAAGTAAGGAAGATTTGGCCCATGCCATAGAGGATAGTGCGGTGGTTATGGCAGGGCTTGTGCCATGGAATATTGCGTGCTCGGTGGTTTTGGCCAATGTGGGCGCGCCACTGCACAGTATTTTTTATGCTTGTTTTTTATATTTTCTTCCCATGGGAAGCTTTTTTCTCTTTAAAAAAAGATATGGCAGATCACAAGATGCGTTTTCTTAAAGATACCTCACGCAAGAAACAAGGAGAAAGGGTTGAGGCCTTTCTCCTTGTTGGCAAAATAAGAATCCACCAGCTAGGCTAGTGGATTTTTATTTTATGGCTGCGGATAATGGGAGCGATATAGTTGCTCCATTTTTTGCAAATCTTCTTTGTAAAAAGTGGCATTTTGAGGGTCAAGTTGTAGTAAGGTTTTGTAAATGTCTATGGCTTCTTTTATGTAGCCTTCAGCTCCTTGTGAAAATGTCTTTTTCATAAGCGTATACGTAGTAATATTGCCATGCAGCAAGGGTAAAAGTAGGTCTATATTCTTGGGGTCCTGAGAGAGAAGCTCACGTGAGATGTTTACATATTCACGATATAATTGCAGGGCTGCGCTTAGGTTGTTTTGTTCTCTATTTTTTTGACCTACACTTGCTAAGATAGTGGCAAACTGTTGTTTCCAATTCTCTTTTTGTGGCATAAGGTGAATCATTTCACGAACGGTATTGACGTTTTCAGCGTAATATTCCAGCGCTTCTTGATACTTCCCTTGCGCATACAAAATATCCGCCATATAGCCCAAAGTGGTGGCCAAAGCTTTTTGCCATGCGGGGTTGTTGGGTTCTTGTTGCACGAGTGCATGGTTAAGCTCTAAGCATTGCTTATAAAAGTCCAAAGCTTCTTGGGTGTTGCCTTGTGCTTGCAGCAGGAGAGCTATTTTCTTAAGGGTAAGTTCCATAGTAAATGTCCACTGTATATCATGTGGTGCAAGTTCGCGTAATTTTGTGATAATATCCAGTGCTTCATTATAAAACTCACGAGACTTTACAAAATCGTTTTTGTTTTTCCAGATGTCCCCCATTCTTTGTAAGCCTAGAGCGAAGGCACGTTGCCACTGGGCATTTTTAGGGTCATGCACCGTGAGCAAGCGCAGTATTTTTACGTATTCTTCATGGTAAGGAAGGGCTTTACTGTCTTGCTTGATTTGAGAAAAATAGTCTCCTAAGCGCTGTATAGCCACAGCGAGACGGTGTTGTAATGCAAAATTTCCTGGCTTAAGGGCGCTGCGTTGGCGAAGGTTTTGTAAGTTTTCTTCATAGTAAGGAAGAGCTTCGCGGCTTTTAGCTAACTTACTTAAGGTGTCGCCCACATTTATTAAGGCAGAAGAAAGGGTTATGTGGCTTGAAGGTGCATTGGGGGCCTTTGCTAGTAAGCTGCGCGCAAATTCTAAGCCCTTTTGGTGGTAGATGAGTGCTTTAGCGTGTGCACCTTGCGTGTTATAAATATCTCCAATCTCTTGTAATGTTGTGTCTAATCCTTTTTGAATGGTTTCATTTTGTGGGTTTTCTTCTTCAAGTTTTTGCAAGAGAGCTAAACTTTCTTCGTAGAGTTTTAATGCTTCTTGATTTTCACCTTGCCGTCTTAAGGCGTTTCCTACAGTGTTGAGGCTTAAAGTGAGTTCTATTTGTAGGAGGTCAATATGGGGATATTGCGCTGCAAGCTTGCGCATATTGGTCAGTTGCTTTTCAAAGACAGCGCGTGCGTCATCTTTTTTGCCAAGGGCCGCAAGCACAGAGCCTTGTTGGAGTAAAAGAGTGTTTCTTTTGTTTTGGATATAGGGGTCTTGTGTTTCTTCTTGCTTGGTGTAGTAGCCTTGCACCTCTTTATGTAAATCCTCCATAAGATTAAGACGACCCACGGGGGCAAGTTTATAGTACAAGTCAAAAAGCAAAAAGGAAACAAGGTGTTCGGCATCATCGCGTGCGGCAATGGCCTTTTGCTCTTGTATTCTGGCTTGGTAAAACATGATAATTGCCAGCGTGAAGCCTGCAATAAGGGTGGCAACAAGCATATACAGGCGGCGCTTTTGCCTTCCTGCGTGTTTTTTGGATAAAGCAATGAAGCGTATTTCTTCAGCGCTCAAAGAATCAGTATGTTCATGGCGTAAATGCTCTGCATCACGCAGGGGTTTACCTTCTGGTAGTAGTAAGTCTTTGGGTTCCTGTTCTTTTTTCCAGAGTGCATAGGCTGATTGCACACGCTGGAGCATGGTAAAATACTCACGCTCTTGCTCTAGCCATAGGCGCAAATATTGCCAATGATGCAGCAAAGTTTCGTGTACAAGGGAAAGCGTCACGTTGTTGTTTTCGTCGCTATCTGCGGTAAAAAGCCGCGCCTCAATAAAAGCATCTACAAAGGCACTGGCGCCATCAATGCTCTCTATTTTGGTGCGTAAGGCTTTTTGCCGGCTAAACATGCCATCTTGTGTACTTGTGGCAAGGCAGCGCATCACTTGTGAGAAAATGCGTGAAGCTTCAGCAGGATTTGCTTGCCTAAAGGCCGTAAACGTAGCGTCTGCCTTGGTGGCAATGGCCCCTTGTAAGCCTCCCATGGCTTCATAATGCGCAAAAGTAAGTTTGTACGGGCCTTCCTTTTGGCTTTTTTGTGCTTGTTCGTACAACTCGGTGAGCGTGAACTCTAAGAGAGGTAAAACGGTGGTTTTTTGTTCAAGGGCGTCAAAGCTTAAGGCGTCTAGGCGAATCACTTCATCAAGACTTGTGCCTTGGCGGTGTTCAAAGGCCACGGCGGCAGCCTTTGCAGGCTCGCGAATAATACTCCCTATATCAAGCGTTGTGGGAGGGCTTAAGTGGTAGTAGGAGTTTCCATCCTTAAGAAATTGTAAGTGGGGGATATCTTCACAATAGCTTAAGTAGTCTGCACGAATGGTAGCTATAACAACAAGGGCGTTTTCTTCCACAAGTGTGCGCAAGGCTGCAAAAAAAGTATGAATGCTTTCCATGGAGGCGCAAGACGTGGTGAAAACTTCTTCTAATTGATCTAGCAATAAGCAAAGGCGCACCTCGGGCGCAAGGCCATTACTTTGGGGCGCTTCTGGGCTTTGCGCTAGGCGCTGTGCGGCTTTATGCGTAAGGCAGTCTTTAATATCTTGAGCCACATGTGCTGGCTTTTCTCGTAGGCATTTTGCAAGGTGCTGCACACTGTCATAGCGCTTAAGCAGTGATGGTAGAGCGCTTGGTAATGCGGGGCCAGCGTGTTCATCATGCCCAGCGGGTAGCTCGCGGCTTTGTGTTAAGGCGCGCGCTAAAGCGTCGGTAAAGTCTGTAGCGCCTTCTTTTTCTCCTGCGTGTATGTCCGAAGGGCGCATTTGTGCGTAGTGCCATGCAAGGGCATTCCACTCTTGCGATGGGTTGAGTAAAAGGCGCAACAGGCCTGCGCGTACCAAGGAGCTTTTACCAACGCCGCTGCTGCCTCCTATGAGCATAAAGGGCTTCTGCGCTCTGAATTGTTGCTTTAGGCGAAGCAAGACTTCGCTTGTGACGGCAGAACGTCCTTTAAAAATGGGCGCATGTTCGTAGTCAAAATGTTCCAAGCCTCTAAAGGGTGAGCCCTTCCAGCTTACATTTTTTTGCAAGTCTAATTCTTCAGGCAAAAGATTTTGAAAAAAGCTCTGGAGCTGTTTTGTGAGCTGCGTTTTAAAGTCCGTGGTGTCTTTATAGGTGGTAAAGCCCAGTGACTGCACTTCGCTGTGCTCTTCATCTTGCGACCATTTTTCAAAAAAAGAGCGTAAAGCATTGCGCTGTGTGGTGCGCTCTTCAAATTCATTGGGAGGCGTGTCAGGAATATGCACTTCTGCTTCGCTTTTAAACAGCATAAGGTGCGGGAAGCGCGTTTTTTTAAAAGCGGTAATGGCGTCTTCAAATTCAAATTCGGTGCCGGATAAGTAGGGGCTACCGTCGGGGCGAGTGTATTTTTGTGGGTGTAAGCGAGTGCCTAAGCGAGACCATAAAATACATATGAAAAGATCTGATTGCGAGGGTGGTTCAATGTTGGTTTGAAAGTCATTATGGGCAAATTGGACTTCATTTTCCCAAAAAAGGGGATCGATATACAAGTAGCTGGAAAATTCTGCTTGTAAAAACCCCAAGACCTCTTCGGTAATTTTTCTTTCTGCGCGCACATCTCCTGGTGAAGAAACAAAGATGCGCACTCTTTGTAAACCGGATTCAGAGTGTTTCATAAAATCCTCGCATTTTACTACATCTTTGGGCCTTGTCAAAGTCAAAGCCCTTGTTTTCTCAAGAAAGAAGCTACGTATTTTTTCGTATGTTCTTTTTGAATGTAGGTATTGTATAGGGAAATGTACGCTAATAAAAGAGAAAAAGCCATGGAGGATTATTTCCATGGCTTTTTAAAGATATATGGTTGTGTTATTTTTTTATTTCTTTATTTTTTTAACACTTTTTCCACATCGCTGAGCATAATGTCCATGGCTTCTACGCCGCCTTCAGCAAGATACCAAATGCCAGGGTTAAGATAGCCTACGTTTCCGTTTTTCATGGCTTTACTTTGCGCAAAGATATCACTTTTGAGCACATCTGCAGCGGGGAGGGCTCCCTTCATGCCGGTGCCAAGGTCTTTGCTGAGCACAAAAATATAATCTGGATCGAGTTTTTTGATGGCTTCTAAGGTTTTAGCGGTACTGCGGCCTGTTTTTTCGTTAAGGCCCACATTGGTAAAGCCAAAGCTTACGGGAATCATGGATGCGCGGCTGTTGTTACCAAGTACAATGGCTTCGCCTCGCACAATGATAATACCCAGCATGGTTTTTCCTTGGGAGGCTGCTTTAATGGCGGCTACGCGTTTTTCAAGGGGGGCAAGCTGCTCTTGAAACTTAGCTTCCATGCCGTAAATTTGTGCATTACGCATGCCCACTTCTTTAAAGCTTTCAAAGGGGTCCATGTTATATTCCACAGCATTGATAATGGTGGGAGCAATACGTGAAATTTCAGGATATTTAGCAGCAAGGCGAGCGCTGACGGTGATAAGGTCCGGCTTAAGGGCGGCGATGGCTTTGGCGTCAAAATCTTTCATGCCACCTGCAGATGGTATGGCTGCCATTTCTGCTTGTAAGTGAGGCAGAGTGGGGGTGTGGGGCATGGCTACCACACGATCTGCAAGACCCCAAGAAGCTAAAAGGTCGGGGGTGATATAGTCAATGGCTACCACGCGCTTGGGATTGGTGGGGATTTGCGCTTCAATGGTTGTGGTTACTTTGGCATGGCCTTTTGAGCTGGTGATGCTTTCTTTGTATTCAATGGTTTTCTCAGCGCTGACAGCTATGCTGGGAGCACTTGTAAGGAAACAAAGGCCTAGTAAGCAAGAAAGGACAGTAAATTTTTTCATAAGATTTTCCTTGTATGGTAGACATGGTCAAAGTGAGAGGAAAAGATGGGTAAAAGTGCCATGCGAGGTGATGCAAGTTCGCATGTAGGAAGGTACCCTTGCTTGGGGGCACTTTTACCCATGTAATTTTTAGAAACTCATTTCAAAGCCCACACGCACTTCAAGAGGATTTAATGAAGTGATGTTGTCGGCATCGTTTTGTGTTTGTAAGAAGTTATACAAGGCAAAGGAGGCTTTGTATTGGTCTTCTTCGCCCCATGTTTTGGTGGCAGAGAAGTTCATATTATAATAGTCGTATACAATGGGGTCACCATTTTTACGGTTGCCGCTGTAGAAATTATCGTTATAGGTGCCCCATAAGTTGGCAGAAAGGCCCCACTCTGCATGGAAGAATTCCAAACCAAGGTTAACCACGTCGGTGGAGGTGTAGAGAACACGCTCATTTGTGGAAATATCGCGGGCATCGTTATATAGGTAAGAACCCTTAATTTTAAAGTATTCGTTAATTTGATATGCTAACTCCACTTCTACGCCTTGGTTACGCACTTCGCCTATGTTTTCACGAATAAAAGAGGCCTCATTGGCGCCAAGCCAAGGGTATTGGGCATAGTCAAAGGTTTCCACAGAGGTGATATAGTCGCGGATATAGCTGTAAAAGTAGCCCACAGAACCGGACACGGGGCCCACTTTGCCTTCGTAGCGAACTTCAAAGTTATTGCTTTTTTCCGGTTGTAACTCTTGGCTACCGTAGACAGTACCGTTACCCGTGGTTTCTGTACCGTAGAGTTCAGCCAAGGTGGGTGCTCTAAAGCCCATGCCCCAGTTGGCTTTGAGGCGATGGTCTTCGATGAATTCCCATGTTACACCAATATTGGGGGTAAAGGCGCCGCCAAAGTCTGCACTGTATTGGTCATAACGGCCTTGCAAGAGGATGAAAAGGGAGTCGTCAAAAAATACGCTTTCGTTTTGGGCAAAGACAGACCAGTTGGAAAGTTCATTACCGTGAACAGCCGTTACTTGGTTGGTGGTAGAAATGGAATATTCTCCGCCAAAGGTGAAGGTGTTCCAGTCAGTAATGGTCCAAGAGTCTGATGCGGCTAAAGTAAATGTGGTGAATATATCTGTGTAGTAGCGCTCGCTGGCATCCACATTGGCAGACTGATAGCCTGCTAAATTTTGTATCCACTCAGGGTCTTGGTATTTACCAATTTGCATAACGCTGTAGGTGGCAGACATATTGAGCATATGGTCATCTATGGTGCCATTGTACACAAGGGCGCCGCTATAGCGTAATTTGTCGGCATAGCTGGTGGCTACACGCGAAGAACCATCTGCTTTGGATTCGTCAGTGGTGGTTTGTTGTGCCCAGTCGCCCACAAAGCGAATTTCGTGGTCATCATTGAAGGCATAGCCCATATCAAGATTGAAGGCGAGATCCCAGCCATTATAGCTTTTGTCCCAGCCGCCGTTGGGGGTAACAGAAGAGCCGTAATTGGTGGAATAATATTTATCTTCGTGCAAACCATCGTGCAATTTGGATACAGAAGCATTGAAAATGGCGTCAAAACCACCAATTTTACCTGTATCAAGGCGCCAGTAGTTCTTTACATACTCGTTGCCGCCTTCTACACCCACGGTGACGCTTTGTTTTTCGCTAGATTTGGTGATGATGTTTACAACACCGCCAATGGCATTGGAACCGTATAAGGCGCCAGCTTGACCACGAATAACTTCGATGCGTTCAATGTTTTTAACGTTGATGCTGTTGATATAAAAGTTATGAGCATCTTTTACATTTTCTGCTGTGGCTACTTTGCGGCCGTTAATAAGCAGTACGGTGTTGTTAAAACCCATGCCGCGAAAGTTGATGCCACCCTTTTGCCCTTCCAATTGCAAACCGGGAATGGAGTTTAAAACATCTTTCACGCTGGGGGCGCCCATGCGCTCAATGTCTTGTGAGGTTACTACGGCCATGGTTTGCGGCACATCTTCTATAAGGTGTTCTGTTCTTGTGCCGGTAACAACCACAGTGCCCGTTTCTACAGCTGGAGCTTCCACCGCCGTGGAGGCTTCTGCGGCAAAGCTGCCTGTGGGAATAAGCATGGCCCCAAAGACAAAACTAAAAAAAGCCGCTCTGGTTAAGGCTTTTTTACATTTGTTTGTGGCGTGTGTGCATTTCACTCTTGTTTTGCCCTTGGCGAAGGCTACCTTCCATTCTAACATGTTTTCTCCCTTTGTGGCTTAGCTAGTGCTAACCCTGTGTAACGTAAACTTCCTCTGTGAATATGAACGCTGTTTCATCTTCGGTTTAGATGGCATTTAAAGTAGGCACTCTAATTTATGAGATTAAACATGAAAATCATATTCACTTGATGCGTTATAGAGGTGCAAAGGGTGCCTGTAAAGGAACAATTTTTGCTCTTGTGTATACTAATGGTTAACACCGGATGTGTTTTAGGGTAAATTGTTTTTTACAATTGCTTGCGCTTATTTTTCAGCTTTTGGAAAGATGTATTATAATTGGGGTATACTGGTGACTTTTATAGTAACAAAGGGCATGAATTTTCATAAAAACATGCCCTTTGTTCGTTACTTACTATCTGCCATAGCTTTATTTAAAAAGTTACTTCAAGGCCTGCCTTCCACTCCATGGGGTCTACATCTAAGTAGCTGCTCGTGTTGCCAAGGACGTTGAATATATTGGTGGCACTGGCAAAAACGGTGACATTATCCCCCACTTTTTGACGTACGCTGGCGTTCACTGTGGTGAAAGCAGTAGCATCGCCTCTTTCTGCATTGGTGTAGAAGGTGTCTGCAGTTTCTGTCCATATGGAAGCGGTGGTGCCCCATTCTGGCTGCACAAAGTCTAATTTGAGACGGAAGGTATGTTCTGCCATATTATCTAAGAAATAGCCTGTTTCTGTATCACGCGCATCTAACCAAGTATAGTTGACGCCAAAGGAGAAGTAATCCAAAAAGTCAATGCCAAATTTAGCTTCTATACCTTGTGTGCGTGCACTCTCCGTTTGGCCAAAGGTAAAGTAGCCATCATAGCCGCCTCTAGGCTCGTCTACCCAGTCCCAGCCGCCTATGAGGTTTTCAATGTCATTGTGGAAATATGTTACTCCCCAACTCATATTGTCGTGTTCGCCTTCATAGCCAATGTCCCAGCTGGTACTTTTTTCTGGTTGTAGGTCTGGGTTTCCTAAGTAGCCATAGGAGGTTTTACCCGCGCCAGAAATGCTTTCCTTGGGGTTGTCGCCATTATGTAAAGAATTGCGGTACAGTTCGTCCACTTGTGGAGCTCTAAAGCCAAGGCCAAAGTTCCCTTTGAGGCGGTGGTCTTCGTGGAACTTCCACACTACACCTAATTTAGGGGACCAGTTGCTACCCCAAGATTCAAAGTTGTCGTAACGCACTGCCGGAACAATGATGAGCGTTTCATCAAAAAAGCGCATTTCGTCTTGAATGTATAAGGCAAAAGAAGTTTCTTCAGAGTCAATGCCGGACTCTTTTACATACGCTGTTTCGGATTTAATTTCACCGCCAAAGGTGATGAGGTGCTGCTCATTAATGGCCCATGTGTCTTGAAAGTCAGCAGTGTAGGTTTGATAGATGTTGGTTGAGTCAGCATAGTCTAAAATTTCTTCTAACGCTCCGTAGGAAAAACCAATGCTGTACATATGGTCGCCCGCCACACCGTCATAAATAAGGCTTGTGCTGTAACGTTTAGCTGTTTCGAAGGTTTCGCTATAGCTTGGCATATTTTTCTTATTGCTCACCGAGCCTGTGAGGTATTCTTCACCAAAGTAGTCTGCGTTTAAGGTGAGTCTGTGATCGTCATTAAAGTCATAACCCACAGCTATGGATCCGTAAAATTCTGTACCTTTAGCGCTGATATCATACTCACCAAAGCCTGTGTCGGGATCATCTATGCGCCAATCATTGACAGGGTTGTTTTTGGCCAAAGAAATATCTGCCAAAAAGTCAAAGTTTCCAATTTTTCCAGAGTCTATGCTGTAGTAATTGCGTAATTGATAATTACCGCCTTCCATGCCTGCGGTAAGGGAAGGCTCAGAAGATTTTTTGGTTATGATGTTAATAACACCGCCAGTGGTAGAGCCATACAGAGCACTGGACGGGCCGGAAAGAACTTCAATGCGTTCAATGCGATTAATGTCAATGCGGTCTGTGGTGCGGTTGGCCCCTGTACCCATTTTTAACTCGCCAGCAGGTCTACGCCCATTGACTAAAATAGTTGTACCCTCACTGGGCATGCCACGCAGCCCGAGTTTTTTACCAAGCTGCACGCCTTGTACTGTGCGCAATACGTCAGTAACGGAAGTGGCGCCTATGGCTTGGATGTCCTCTTTGGTGAAAACTTGCATGGTGGCAGAAACGTCTTGCAAAAGCTGGGCTGTGCGTGTGGCTGTAACAACCACAGTATCACTTTCTATGGTGGGTAACTCTTCTGCAGCAAAAGAAATTTGAGGAAGAGCTGTTAAGCCAAAAACAAAAGTAAAAAAGGCAAGTTTTCGAATTTTTTTGAGGGTGTTTGGCCGAGTTTGTGGTGGGGTCATGTTTTTGCTCTCCTGTTGCTGAGCGGTTTGGGTTTCTGTTTGTAGGTTTCTGTTGACGTAATCTGCATTTACCTTTGAGATTAAACTTGAAAATCATTCTCGTTTAAGGTATCTATACAAAGAGAAGTGTTAAGTAAAGCAACAATTTTCTGCAATTTGTATACTTTTTATTTACAAAAGATACCTATTTAAAGTAGCAGTTCACACGTCTCAGTTGGCAACTTGTTGAAAATTCAAATTTCAAAAGTCTCTTCAAAAAAGGCGAGTTGCAAAAAGTGGAAAAAATCAAGCTGTGCAGTGTCTTAGATATGCATAAACAGTTTGGTTTTTTATAGCTGACGCGGCTAATGGCCTTTTTTAACGGACTGTTAGAAGGGGCGGCTTGAACTTGGCATTTTATACTCATGCAAAGGAAACCCATGGCATTACAACTTAATTTTAACCAGATGTATTTTTTTTATATGGTGGCTAAGCATCAAGGGGTGCGTAATGCGGCCAAAGCTTTGCACGTGTCTCCGCCAGCGGTAAGTGCGCAAGTGAAAAGGTTAGAAGAGAATCTTGGCATAGCTCTTATTACGCGTGAAGCGGGCAAGCTTCATCTTACCGACTATGGCAAGAGAATTTTCCCTGAAGTGGAGCGCCTTTTTGAACAGGCGGAGTACCTAGAGCGTTTTATGGCTAAGGTACAGCAAGAAAAGGAAGAAGAGATTTTAGTGGGGGCACATTATGTGCACCTGCAAAGCCTTACCCCAAGACTTATGCCTTATTATGAGCTTGTACAGCAAGGCTGCCCTGTACAATTTGTGGCAGCTGCCCAAGACGTGCTGGAGGAAAAGCTTTTAAATAATGAAGTGAGTGTGGCCTTTTTAGAGCACGAAGTTCAGGAAGAGGGTTTGCATTGTCATGAATTTTACTGCACCAAAGCCGTATTTGTGGTTTGCGCGCAAAACCCCTTAGTAGGTCAGGGCGCCATTTCTTTACAAGACCTTGTGGATATGCATATTTACTTGCCAAAGCGCGATTCTGGCTTTGTACAGTGCTTAGATGCTTACTTTGAACGCATGCAATTTGCCCCTGTGCGGACAGAGACTTTTACCATTCCCATTATCTTACGTTTATTACGAAACTCACCCTATGGCGCTTTTTTACCGGCTTATATGTTGGAGGATGATTTGCACGCAAAACATGTGACCTGCATACCTGTAATAGAAGATTTACCTGAAATGAAAATGTATATAGCCCATGCTAAAAAGTATGCTAATGATGCCAAAGTACAAAAAATATTGCAGTTTTTGCAAGAGCGCCCTGCATTGTAGGTGTTAGTAGCTAGGGTGCTTTGCAAAAGAAAATCCTCTTCATATCATTTTGATACGAAGAGGATTTTTTATTATTTGGCAAGGAAGAATTATTGTAGATTAGATAGTGTCGTCAAATAGCGTATTTTTAAGCTTTATCAAGGAAGATAA
>CAYJNG010000026.1:0-21497 GCA_964371505.1 uncultured Desulfovibrionaceae bacterium | reverse complement strand
TTTGTTCTGCTTGCGGTAAAATTAAGCGGTATTTCTTCAATAAAGTGGCCATGGACGAAGGCTTTACGGCCCTTGCCACAGGGCATAATTTAGACGATGAGGTGGCACGCCTTTTCAGCAACACCATTCGTTGGGATTTAGCTTATTTATCAGACCAAGGGCCTAAGCTAGAAGCGGAAGATGGTTTTGCATGTAAGGTAAAACCTTTATGGCGCTTGACGGAATTTGAAACGGCTAACTATGCTTTTTTGATGGGTATTGAAAACCATTACGGCCCTTGCCCTTATAGCCAAGGGGCTAGCTTTACACAGCATAAGCATTTATGGCAGCAGCTAGAAGAAGCCATGCCAGGACGCAAGATAGACTTTTATCAAGGCTTTTTGAAAAGAGGCCGTCCTATCTTTGCCAAGCATGAAGAAAGCGAAGGCGTGCAACTGCAGCCTTGCCCGCGTTGCGGCTATCCTACTTCTGCGGATATCTGCGGTGTGTGCCGTATTAAAGAAGTGGTGAGCAAGGACTAGTTTTCTAGCTTTGCTCAAAAAAAAGCCCTGCTATATCAATATGGCAGGGCTTTTTGTTTTATTGGTAGCTGCAGCGGGCTTATTTACCGGCTTTTGCCAATTCTTCGTCTTCGCGCTCTTTGATAAGAGCCAAGGCGCGGCGTGCCAGATACGTTACTTCTGGCTTGGAAATTTGATCGTCGGCGCCTACGGCTTCACCCTTGTGGCGCAATTTATCTGTAATCAAGGACGAGAAAAGAATAACAGGCAGTACAGAAAGGTCTTTATCTTCCTTGATTTGCTTTGTTAAGTTGTGCCCGTCCATCATGGGCATTTCAATGTCAGAAACCACCACTTGCACAAAGTCGGTAATGGGGCGCCCTTCAGCTTCTGCCATGTTGCGTAGCATTTTTAAACGCTCCCAAGCTTCAGCGCCGTGATTACAAACTGTGACTTCAAAGTTGGCTTTCTCTAAAAGATCGCGCAACATTTCGCGAATAAGTGCCGAATCGTCTGCCACTAAGGCGCGACGGCGTACATCCTGCTTCCATTCTTCGGCATTTTCATCAAAGTGTAGGCCAAGGGCAGGGTTGAGGCTAGCTACAATTTTTTCAAGGTCTAGTAAGAAAACAATACGGTCTTCAAGGTGTACTACCCCAATAACGGTATTATTAGAAATTTTGGATACATATGGACTTGGAGCTTCCACCTCTTCCCAGGAGATACGGTGAATACGGTTTACACCGGAGACCTTAAAAGCTGTGGTTACCGAGTTAAACTCTGTAACAATGGTTTTAGGCTCTTCTGTATCTTCAAGATGCTCTTTACCAAGCCACATGCCAAGGTCTACCAAGGGGATAATGTGTGAGCGCAGGTTAAAGGCGCCAAGCACGCAGGGGTGTTGTACTTCTGGAAGTTCTGTAGCCTTGGGCATACGAATGATTTCAAGCACCTTAGCCACGTTAACGCCATAGTAACCGCGATAACCGTCGGGAAGGGCGATGCCGTCTTCTGAAAGGGCTTTTTCGTCAATATAAAACTCAACGATTTCTAATTCGTTGGTTCCAGCTTCGAGAAGAATATTGGTTTGTGCCATACGCTCTCCCTAGTACAGTAAGGTATGTGGTCAAAAGTGTTCTACAGACATGGGGTACAATATTTACTTTTCTTCCAAAAAAATATGCACAGCATCTATTAGTCTTTTCGGCGTAGATGCGCCAGCCGTTAGGCCTATTTGCGAAAAAGTTAAAAAATTTTCTTTTTTTAATTCGTCCACGGTTTCCACATGCCACGTGGGGACGCCCACAGCTGAAGCTACATCGGCCAATCTGGCTGTATTTCCGCTGGATTTGCCGCCCACCACCACTACAGCATCCACAGTGGCCGCAATATGCGTAATTTCTTCTTGCCTTTCATGCGTTGCATGGCAAATGGTGGAAAGTACGGGAATATCTTCTAAGCATCCCTTAAGGTAATCTATGATTTCTTGAAATATTTTCCCATCTTGTGTGGTCTGTGACGCTAGCACGTAAGCCCCTTGGGGAGCAAGTGTTAATGCGCATAATTTTTCAAGAGAATCAAAAACTTCTGCACCATACGCAGCATAAGAGATGAGCCCGCGCACTTCAGGATGATTTTCTTCCCCAAAAAGAAGTAAGGTTCGTCCTTTTTGGGTGGCTTTAGCAATGGCCAATTGCGCTTTTTTTACCTTGGGGCAGGTGGCATCAATGATTTGCGCACCGCTTTGGCGCAAGAGAGCTTCTTCGCTTTGCGTTATACCATGAGCCCGCACTATAATGCAATCGTCATTTTGTACTTCATTTGCGCGAGCAAGGCAATGCACTCCAAGCTGTGCATAGTGCTCAAGCACCTGTGGATTATGGATAATGGGCCCTAGCGTGCATATGCGCTGTGTACTTTTCTTTTCTACGGCGGTATTTAGCTTATCAAGGGCTAAGGCAACCCCCATACAAAAGCCAGCTGTATTAGCTCGAACTACTTTCATGCCCAGTACTTCCTTTTTCATTGATATAGGTAAAAAATTGCTCTAAAAGCTCTTTTAATTCCACAAAGCTAGCGCATTGTGCCATCTCTTGGCGTAAGCGTTTAACACCGGCAAAGTGATGCACATAGCGTGGTACAAAGGTGCGCATTTTTAACAGCGCCACGCGCTCAGAGCTGTACATCTGTGCCAACTCCATATGGCGAAGAATGAGCTTATGTAGCTTAGCAGGCTCTGGCTGCGGGGGTGTTCCTTCTTGCCAAAGGGTTGCGTGCTGCGCAAAAATTGCGGGGTTTTGCATGGCACCGCGTGCATACATTACTGTATCCACATGAGTTTGTTCTATGCAGCGCACGCCGTCTTGCGGTGTGAAAAGGTCGCCACTGGCAATGAGGGGGATTTCAAGCTGTTTTTTCAAAGTAGCCAAGTGTTCCCAGGCTGCCTCTCCGCTAAAGCCTTGCTTAGCGGTGCGCGGGTGCAATGTTATCCATCCGGCGCCAAGGTCTTGCAAATGCAAGGCAAGGTCTTGCCAAACATGGCTTTCTTCTGTCCATCCAAGGCGAATTTTAAAGCCCATACAATTTTTGCCCACAAGGTCAATCATGGCTTTAGCCACCACAAGGCTTGCCTGTACATCTTTAAGCATGGCTGAGCCACAGCCGGTTTTATTTACCTTGGGTACGGAGCATCCCATATTAAGGTCAAAATAGCAAAAACCTTGGCGCAAGAGCTCGTGCAAGGCCTGCTGCATGAAGGGAACTTCATTGCCAAAAAGCTGCACCACAAGAAAATTGTCCTGTGCTGTGTCAGAGTCCTCTGCGGTGGTGGCTAAAAGATCTTGCGTACCATTACTTTTGTATACCAAACCCTTGGCGCTTACCATTTCGGTGCAGGCCACGCGGGCGCCATTTTCACGGCACAGGAGGCGAAAGGTGAGGTCTGAATAACCAGCCAAGGGGGCAAGCCAAGGTTTGTCAGCTTGTATGGGCAGGGGAAGAATATGTGTCACAATAAGGCCTTATATTTTTCTGTGTTTTGTGCGTAGCATTAAGCAAAGTAAGGTGCTTTGGCAAGTTTTTTCAGTTGTAAATCTCCCTTAGGGCTTTGCTGCAATGTAAAACCAAGGCTTTCCATAAAAATATAAAGCGGGCGCCCCAATATGCAAGGGAGGGTTTCCACGTTAATCTGGGCTTTTTCCGTGCACAGCTCTCTAAAAGCCAAGTCATAGCGCAAGGAGTGCAAAAGCTCTTGGGCTGCGCTGTGGCTGTGGAGCTTGTGTTCTGCTTCTTCCATGCTGTACAGCTCTTGCGCTAGGGGAATTAAAGGGCGTAATGGGCATTGCTCCTCATGGGCTTCAGCCAGCTCAAGCCAGCCTTGTTGCAAGGGGAGAATATGCGTCCTGGCGGCGCGGTCTTCATGGTACATGCTTTGTAGTTCTGTGGTGTCTACGCAAAAAAGCGCTTTGCATTGGGCTGGGCGCAAGGGATGCAGGCCGCAACCTTTTTCACTGTGGTAAAGGCAATGCCAAGGGTGTGCGTGCTCCTTGGTGCCGTTTATTTTAAGCGCTTCTTGCTCAAGGGGTATAAGCTTCTGGTACACAGGGTCATAAGCCAGCTCGCCAGCGCGTAAGGTGGTAATGTGGCGCAGAGCAATGTGCCCCTTTTGTACCAAGGGGATGTCTGCCATGTGCAGCAGAGGGCCGCCCTTACGGCAACAGGTGCCGCATTGTTTACAGTGAAGTTCTTGCATGGGCTTTTTATAGGGAAAATGCTACAATCCCGCAAGGAAAAGGTGGAGCTAGTGTAAAAAAAAGCCCCGCTTTTGCGGGGCTGTAGTACTTAATCAAACATATATTTCATGGGGTCACGGGGTACACCGTTGACCACCACTTCATAATGCAAGTGCGGCCCTGTGGTGCGGCCTGTCATGCCAATGCGTCCCACCATATCGCCACGTTTTACTTTTTCACCCACCTTCACAGTGGCGTTTTGCATGTGTGAGTACTTAGTAATGATGCCACCGCCATGATTGATGACCACCAAGATGCCATAGGCACCGCTATAGCCGGACTTTGTTACTACACCGGCAGCTGAGGCCACAATGGGGGCGCCCATGGTGCCCTTAATATCTATACCTTTATGAAAGGTTCTTCGCCCTGTGAAAGGCGCATTGCGGTAACCAAAGCTGGAATTAATCCTTCCGCGAATGGGCCAAATGGAAGGTGAGGTGGAAAGCGCTTTTTGTTTAACGCGTAAAGCTTGCAACAGTTCTTGTTGGTTCACTTCTTCTAAGTGTATATCCTCTTCCAGCAAGTGTAAAAAGCTTTGCATGCGTCTGGCCATAAGGTTGGGCCTGTGCAAGGGGAGGGCCCCAGTAAGGTTTTCCTCTTCGCGGCTATGGTCTACATTGCCAAGGTCTGTATTAAGCTCCAGCATATGACGCATTTTGGCATCAAAACGCTCCACACGCGAAAATGCCGTATGAACTTGTTCAATCTTACTCTGCAAAGCCAAAAGTTGTGTATTTTGTTCTTCAAAGATGTTTTCGTATTCGTCAAGTTTGCTTTGTAATTGTCTGCTGTGATAGTATTCGCGTAAAAGCCAAGCATTGGCAGCCAACAGAATGCAAGCGAAAAGAATAATAAGGCTTAAAATCCCTAAGCGCACGGTGTATCTTTTACTTTCACCTTGACCGCTATCTTTAAATATAACAATGTGATGTTTTTGAAAAAACATGTAACCTCTCGTGTATTGATAGAAGCTATCTCATAATTGCGCATGAGTGCATTTTGAGGTGCTTCTAGTCGCCAAACTCCTGTCTGGCGCGGTGGGCTAGCCACCGGAACAAGCCAAAAACCACGCTTTTTGGCGCAGTGATACAACATAGTTCAGCGTCAGCTGAATTATGATAGTGTTGACAACGTCAGCACGAATCAAAAATCAAGAATAGGGCGAGCTTTGCTTGCCTGTAAAGTGATTGATTTTTGTGCCTTTCCGCTTGGCAGCTTTGCTGACAATAGCGGCACAAACCCCAAAAGTGGGGTTTGTCATTAAACTCATAGTTCAGTGTCAGCCGAGCTATGAGATACGTTCTAGTAATCTACGCTACTAATAAGTTTCATTTAGGCATGCGTCAAGTAAAATAGTGTAGGTACTTTTTCCCATATGTTAGGGTTTAGGAATGTGTTTTTCCAACTGCCAACGAGAAAGACCATTGTAAACACAGCGCTGAGCATCTTTGTATACGGTGTATAATTCCTTAAGCTTGTCTTCCATCTCAGAACGTTTAGTGTTGCCGGCGGAAGGGCAGGGGTTTTTCCACATGGGTAGTTCCCACTGGCGTGAAGCACGTATGACGTGTTTTTTTTCCAAAAGGAGCATGGGGCGAATCACTTGTAACTTTCCATCAAAAAAAGGCTCATTCATGCTCATGCCATCGACACGTCCATTCTGGCAGAGATTCATGAAGAAGGTGTGTACAAGGTCATCTGCTGTGTGCCCAAAGGCCAAGTGGCTAAGATTGTATTGCGCGCATAATTCAAACAATCTTTTGCGCCGTAACCAAGCACAACGAAAGCAAGGGGAGTTTCGTTGGTTTTCTTCTGAGTGGGCATGGGGTCCGTGGTTGGTTACATCTATATGTGAGGCAATGCCGTGTTCTTCTAGCCATGGAATAAGAGCCGCATGGCTGTGGGCGTCAAAGCCTGGGTTTACATGTAGTGCCATAATTTCAAAAGGAAAAGGAACAATCCTTTGCCTAATGTGTAAGCATTTTAGCAGCACAAAAGAGTCTACCCCGCCAGAAACAGCAACGCCAATGCGTGCGTGGGGGCCTATCATGGCTGTTTGCTGCATGGCTTTGCCTATGGTTTTTACGCAGGTTTGTTGCGCAAAGGAACGTGAATTTTTTTTCATATTACCTCAAAAAATGCCTTTCTTATTACTTGACAAGCAAAGGCAGCTTCTATAGTGTTTTTGTCCTATGTGTATTGTGAGAAGGGCGTTATGCTCCTTTTGCACTTAAGTCAAGCCTTTGTTGATGAGAGTAATTTATCAATTTCTGAAAAACCTTTAATCACTACACATTACCATTTTTTTGTATTTTTTTATAAAAAGACTTTTTGGCCTCCTAGACAAGGACGAAAGAGGCATTATATTTAAACCGCACGGAGAACTCCATGGCACGTATTACCGTAGAAGACTGTCAAGAACGCGTTGACAATCGCTTTTTGCTCGTTCAAATGGCAATTAAGCGCATTCATCAATATCGCGAAGGCTACGAATGCCTTGTGGAAAGCCGCAATAAAGAAGTTGTTACGGCCCTGCGCGAAATTGCAGCAGGAAAGGTTTTGCCGGAAGACAGTTCTTATTACAAGGCCGAGGATGCCCCTGCCACCGAGCAAGACGCGTAATTTTGCGCGTAGGAGCAAGGACAAATTTGAAAAAGGGCCGGTAATACCGGCTTTTTTGTTACGAAGATACAACTTCTGTTTTTACGATTTTTAAACCCTGATATAGTACTATGAGTCAAAGAGATTATTACGAAGTTTTAGAAGTTACTCGCGAAGCTACAGAAAGTGAAATTAAATCGTCTTACAGACGTTTGGCCATGAAATTTCACCCTGATCACAATCCTGATAATGCCGAAGCTGAGCAAAAGTTTAAGGAAGCTGCAGAAGCCTATGATGTGCTGCGCGACCCAGAGCGTCGTGCACGCTATGACCGCTTTGGCCATGCCGGAGTAAACGGTAATGCTGGCGGCGGCTTTGGCAGCACAGAAGATGTGTTTTCACATTTTAGTGACATTTTTGGCGACCTGTTTGGCTTTGGTGGCGGCGGCGGTGGTACGCGCCCCATGCGCGGTTCTGATTTGCGCTACAACCTCAAAATTTCTTTTGCTCAAGCTGCCACTGGCGATGAAATTCTTTTGCAATTGCCAAAGCATGTGCAATGCCAAGACTGTGAAGGCACAGGGGCTGCCCCTGGCACTAAGCCAGAAATTTGCCGTCAATGTGGCGGTTCTGGGCAATTGCGCCGCGCTCAGGGCTTTTTTCAAATTTCCACTCCCTGTCATGCTTGCCGAGGCGAAGGGCACATCATCACAAAGCCATGCGCTCGCTGTAAGGGGCAAGGCATTGTGGAAGAAACGCGAGAACTTTCGGTACGCATTCCTGCCGGTGTAGATACAGGTACACGCTTACGTGTGCGCGGTGAAGGGGAAATGGGTCTCAATGGCGGCCCAGCTGGCGATTTATACGTGGTTATTTCGGTTGAGAAAGATAAAACCTTCCGACGCCAAGGTAATGACCTTATCTTCACACAAGAAATTACTTTTGTGCAGGCCATTTTAGGCTATAAGCTTGACGTACCTTCTTTAAAAGAAAAGGTTACACTTGAAATTCCCAAGGGTATTCAAAGCGGTACCGTATTACGTATTAAAGATGAAGGCATGCCCATTCTTGGTCGTACAACGCGCGGAGATCTTTTGGTTGAAGTGATTATTGTAACGCCCACACGCATCAGTGAAAAACAAGAAGAGCTATTGCGTGAATTTGAAAAACATGCACCTGAAGAAGGTGTTATGAATAAGTTGAAAAAAGCAACCAAGAAGGCCGCTAAGGTCATGGGCTTAGATTAAACACATTCGACCAGCCATAATGCTATTTATACAGCGCTGAGGGTAACCTTGGCGCTTTTTTAGTGATAAACATACGTGGTACTTTTAATCATTGCAGCTTTTCTTGTGGTATAGAAAAAAATATGGAGGCGGGGCCCTCGTATGCTAAGGGCAAATTCCCACCTCCATTTGGTCATTCTTTAACAAGCGCCTAGGGCGCTGTGTTTATTAATACGCAGCTTCGTAAATGGCAGTTACAGCAGCGTCAGTCATTTTGCGTGGGTTGGTAAGACCACAAGCGTCTTTTTGAGCATTTTGCACCATGGTGGCAATGTCTTTTCTATCTACTTTTTTGCCATAACGTACAGCAAGTTCTTCAATGCCAGCAGGTATGCCCACATCAGCAGAAAGCTGACGAATGGCTGCAATGGCTTTAAGGCCGGCTTCACGCTTGGAAAGGCCGCAGGTGCACTCACCCATCATTTCTGCCATGGCGGCAAACTTATCAAGGTTGGCAATCATGTTATACTCTTCCACATGCGGTAAGAGGATGGCGTTACACTCACCGTGTGGTAAGTCATAGAAGCCGCCCAATTGGTGAGCCATGGCGTGAACGTGTCCAAGGCTAGCGTTGTTAAACGCCATACCGCCAAGGTACTGAGCATAGCACATGCCTTCGCGGGCATTGATATCGCTACCGTTGGCCACAGCCTTACGCAAGTGCTCAAATACCAAGCGAATGGATTTTTCTGCGCAAGCATCGGTAATGGGGGTGGCAGCTGTGGATACATACGCTTCTACAGCGTGAGTTAATGCGTCCATACCTGTGGCTGCTGTAAGCGCTGCAGGCATACCCATCATGAGTAAAGGATCGTTAATGGCAACGCTTGGAGTTACACGCCAGTCTACGATGGCCATTTTTACTTTACGCTTGGTATCTGTGATAATGCAAAAGCGTGTGATTTCAGATGCAGTACCTGCAGTGGTGTTTACGGCTACGTAAGGGGGCATGTTGTTGGTAGACTTGTCTACACCTTCAAAGTCATGAATGGCGCCACCATTGGCTACCACAAGGCCTACACCCTTACCACAGTCGTGGGAAGAACCACCACCAAGGGTGATGAGGCTGTCACATTTTTCTTTGTTATATACTTCTACGCCAGCTACGACGTTATCATCGGTAGGATTGGGGATTGTGCCGTCAAAAATAGCATATTGCATGCCTTCAGCGTCTAAAATATCGGTAACTTCTTTTAATATACCTGCTCCAACGATACCTTTATCGGTAACGATAAGGGGTTTTTTAGCGTTGAGGAAGGTGAGGCGCTGGGGAATGGTTTTAGCTGCACCGGCACCGATAAGTGTTACAGTGGGGATAAAGAAACCGTCAACTCTTTCAATAATAGCCATAAATCCTCCAATAAAACTGTGATTAAAAATATAAACCTATAAAGTTCTCCTTGGGTAAATACCCAGACACTAACGTACATGAATTAGTAATGTCTTGCAATAGGGTGAAGGGCAATGATTGAACACTTTAGCTAAAACATAGAATTTTGATAGAAAATCAAATGTAAAAAGGCCAGTACTTTGCAGCACTGGCCTTTGACATTTTTTTTTTACTTTTTTTAGAATTGATGACCCATGGTAAACTCAAAGCGACCTTGAGTTCTGTTTCCATCGTAGTCATTGGTGAGCGGATAGCCGTAAGCTACGCGTAAGTCGCCCATGGGGGAGCGCCAGCGCAATTCAAGGCCTGCTGTAGCCACCACGTGGTCATATACTTCCATGTAAGAGGAGTCGATGTTAAAACCGGCATCCACGAAAGGCACAAGGGCAAGGCCCATGTCTTCTTGGAAGTTCCAGATGTATTCTAAGTTTACAACACCCATGCGGTCACCACCAATTCTATCACCGTAGGTTTGGTCACGGGGAGAGATTTCTGTGTAATCGAAACCACGAATGGTGTCGATACCGCCAATGTAGAAGCGTTCAAATACAGGTACGATTTCGCCGGGAGTGTTTTCAAACACACCACCAAGGCGTGTACGTAAGCGCAACACGTGATCGCCTTTTTTATCTAAGCTGTAGAAACCTTGCCAGTCAAACATGGCTTTTACAAAGTTGTCTGTACCGCCAAGGCCGCCGCCGCCGTATTCAGCCCATAAGCGGGTAATGGTACCCTTGGTGGGACGAGAGCGGTTGTTGGTGGTGTCACGTGTAATACGTGCACTAAGGGCGCTGGTCCAGTTAATGCCTTTATAGCGGCGAATGGATGGCGCAGCATATTGGTCAATATCGGAAAGATTGTACTGCTCTAAGCGGTAGCCTAAACCAATGGAGGTATATTCGCCCAGAGGATAAGCTATGCGAATGGTGTCACCAAAGGTGTCTTTGGTAAAGTCATCCCATGTGTCATAGGTGTAGTACAAGTCGTTACCGATGAGTAAGTCTGTGTCAAACACGCGTGGGTTGGTGAAGGATAAAATACCAGAGGTACGTCTCCAAGATGTGAAGCCTTCCACACGTAACCAATAGCCACGACCAAAGAGGTTGCGCTCTTGAATGGAGGCAGATACACCCACATCATAGTATGTGGAGTAACCGATACCAGCCATAATAGAGCCGGTGTTGGCTTCCTTAACCTTAATTTTAAGGTCTACTTCTTCAGCATTTTCTGTAGGAACAAGGTCAATGTCTACTGTTTCAAAGTAGCCAAGACGGTTTAAGCGCTCGGTGGAGCGACGCATTTTAGCGCCTTCATACATGTCGCCGTCAGCAAGGCGTAGTTCACGTAAAAGAACGTTGTCACGTGTTCTGCTATTACCTTCAAGCTCAACGCGGCGAATGTATACTTTTTGTTTTTTGTTTACAAAATAGCCTACGCTCACGGTGGCGTCGCCATTTTCTGCTTTAAGAATTTTAGGCTCAATGTCAGCAAATGCGTAACCTTGATCGCCATAAAAGTCTTTCAAGCGTTTGGCGTCTTCCTGCATGACAGTTAAAGAGAAATATTCGTTATCTTTTTGCTGATCATCCATTTCAATGATGGAAAGCAATTGCTCTTCTTCGTCAATAAGCTCGCCACCAAATTTAACTTCGCTTACTTTGTAGCGGCGACCTTCGTCTACGTTGAAGGTAACAACTATGCCGTCGGGAGTGTAGTCAACTTCTGGTGCGGCCACTTGAATGTCCACAAAACCTTCATTAAGGCCAAAAGCTGCAATGGCATTGGTATCACGCTCAAGGTATTCTTCTTCTAAAACGCCAGTACCAGTAATCCAAGAAATGATGCTACGTGGGTGCAAGGCCATATAATCAGAAATATCGCCTTGATCCAATTGGCTTAAGCCATTGATGTTTACTTCGCTGATATAAAGCTCGTCACCTTCGGTAACGGTAAGAACAAGGCGTGCACCAGCACCACCAGTGCGGCCAATAACTTGGTGTTGCACGTCGGCAAGGTAGTAGCCTTCCTTGCGATAAAGTTCGCGTACTTTTTGTATATCATCGGCAAGAAGTCTGTCGTTAAGTACAGCACCGGTTTTGGTGCTCATGGCAGCAAGAATATCTTCTTCGTCCACTTCGTCAGAACCTTGCACTTGAATCTCGTCAATACGTGGCTTTTCTACAACGCTAAACACAAGCACTGGGCCTGCGTCAAGGCGAGCCTTCACATCGCTGAAATAGCCCATATCCCAAATGCGCTTTACTTCTTCGTTGATGGCCACTTCGTTCACATCGTCACCACGACGTAAGGAAAGGCGCATAAGTACAGCGTCTGGATCCATAATGCGTAAGCCTTCAACACGTACATCGGTTAGTGAGCCCTTTTTGATGGGGCCGCCTGCGAGTACAGGAAGTGCAGCGCTTGGTGCGGTAGGTTTAGCTACAGCAGGCTGAACAGCACCGCTAACGCGTGCTGCCAAGGCGCCCACGGCGCTATCAAGTTCCATCATATTGCTTTTTTCAAGCGTTACAATGTCGGGGGATTGGCTGCTTACAGGCACAATGCGAGAATCTAAAGAAAAGCCCGAGCCAAGCTGGTTAAAAACACCGTATACTACAGCGTTGGCACCAGCGGCAGTGCCTAGCTTGCGTGCCGTTTGTATATCCACATTTTCAATATTTTGTGCAGATAAAAGCGCTTGCACTTCGCCGTCGGATACAACGGTCATGCCTGCCTTACGCAATTTTTCTGCCACCAACTTGGGCACATCTTGCTTAAGGTAGCCCATATCTTCGCCAGCATTGACTTGATACGGCAAGATAAGCACTTTTGTTGCGGCCTCGGCCACCACTGCGGCCTGTACCGAAAACACCATTGCTAAAAGCAACGCACATTTAAGCACAAAGTTTTTCATACAACACTCCCGCTCGAAGCTCGAGGCTTCGTTGCATACTGTCTGCCAATTCATTATTATGTGTTACGACCACCAAGGTCATACCAAACTCATGGTTAAGCTCCAAAAGCAACTCGCCAATGCCTTCACCGGCCGTGGCGTCTAAGTTGCCTGTGGGTTCATCTGCCAAGAGCACGCGAGGCTTCATAAGCACAGCACGGGCAATGGCAGCACGCTGCCTTTCCCCGCCAGAAAGGGTGGTTACCCTATGATACAAACGCTCACCAAGGCCCACTCTGTCTAACATTGCTTTAGCTCTTTTTTCAGCTTCGCTGCGTGACACTCCGGCAATGATTGCTTGCATTGCCACATTTTCCACCGTTGTAAACTCAGGTAGTAAATGATGGAACTGGAATACAAAGCCCATGGACGTGCTACGCAGTCTTGCCTTGGCATCGGCAGACAGTTTTTGCAGGTCTTGGCCTTGGAAAAGTATCCGTCCCTCAGAAGGAATATCAAGAAGTCCCATAAGATGCAAGAGGGTAGATTTGCCAGAACCCGACGCACCCACTATGGAAAGCGCCTCCCCTTGCTCTATTATGAGGTTGATATTCTTGAAAATTTCTAGACTTTCTCCAGTTTCCATGAAGTTCTTAGAAATATTTTCTAAAGTGTATAAATTTTTATTATTCATAGCGTAAAGCCTCAGCTGGTTCGAGGCGCGCCGCTTGACGTGCAGGGTAGATGGTGGCCAAAAAGCATAAGAGCATGGCGGCAGCTCCCACAAGTATGGTGTCTGACCATGTAATCAAAATGGGGAGGTGGTCAAGCGTATACACCCCTTGCGGCAGCTTAATAAACTGATATCGTTTTAATAAATAGGCAACACCTAGGCCCAGTATATACCCTAATGTGGTGCCAAAAACACCAATGAGTGTGCCTTGTAACATGAAGATGCGGCGCACCATGCCGCGTGTGGCACCCATGGAGAGCAAAATGGCAATGTCTTTGGTTTTTTCCATAACCAGCATGATGAGCGTGGCCACAATGGAGAAAGAACCTATGAGAACCACCATGGTAAGCAGAATGAACATGCCTATTTTTTCCAGCTCAAGGGCGGCAAAAAGGTTGGCATTCATTTCCATCCAATGGCGCACGTAAAAAGGCGAAAGCAGTTTTTTTTCCAATTCTGTGGCTATGGCATCGGCTTTGTAGACATCGTCCACAAAAAGTTCAATGCCGCTGAGGCGTTTTTCGGGTATGCCAAGCACGACGCGAGCCGAATCTAAAGTAACAAAGGCCATGGATGCGTCATAGTCTAGCATGCCAGTTTTAAAAATACCCACCACGGTAAAGGGGCGAATTTTAGGGGTAAAGCCTTTGGCTGTGGCCTCGCCTGAGGCAGATAAAATATTAACACGGCTACCCACGCCAAGGCCCAAACGGTTGGATAGTTCTTGACCTATGATAATGCCAGGGGCGCCCACGTGGTCTTTGGGCATTTGCAAAGCTTGCACCGAGCCTTGCGGCATATTTTTAAATAAGGAAAGTACATCGGGCGCTGTCTTTGGGTCTATGCCACGTAAAAGAAGGCCCTTAACCCCGCTTGGCGCTGAGAGCATAACCTCAGTGTATATGTAGGGGGTAGCCCCTTTTACACCTGGGGTAGCTAGTATTTTTTCCATGACGGCTTCGCTGTTATCCAAGGCGTCCGGTATATAGGACATGACAATGGCATGCGCATTGGCACCAAGAATTTTTTCGCGAATGTCGGTGGAGAAGCCATTATACACGCCAAGAACTACCACTAAGGCGCCCACACCAAGGGCCACACCTAAGATGGACATAATGGAAATAATATAAATGAATGTTTGTTTGCGCCGCGAAAATAAATATCGCAGCGCCACAAACAATTCAAAAGATAAGGGGCGAGGCATGTACTAGCCTTCGCTCTTTAAAAGCGGGAAGAGAATAACTTCACGGATGGAGGGTGAGTCGGTAAGCAGCATAACTAAGCGGTCAATGCCAATACCTTGGCCAGCGGCCGGAGGCATGGCGTATTCCAAAGCACGCAAGTAATCTTCGTCCATGGCGCAAGCTTCGTCATCACCAGCTTCTTTATCACGCACCTGATCTTCAAAGCGTCCGCGTTGGTCCATGGGGTCATTGAGCTCAGAAAAGGCATTACCGTGCTCGCGGCCCACAATGAAAAACTCATAGCGGTCAGTGATATCAGGGTTTTTATCATTACGGCGCGAAAGGGGCGAAATGTCCGTGGGGTAATGATAAATGAAGTGGGGCTGAATAAGATTGGGCTCCACATCAAGGTCAAAGAGCTTGGCTTGCAATTTGCCAAGGCTTTCGCTTTCCACCACTTTTTCACCGCGGCTACGTACATAATCGCGTACTTTATCATAGTCTTGATAAAATTCGGGCTTATGACCGCCTATTTCCTCCAAAGAGCCGTGGAAAGAAAGGCGCTTCCATGTGCCGGGGGTGAGGTCAATTTCTTGGCCTTGGTAGGTAATAACGGTGCTGCCGCATACCTTTTGCGCAATGTGCCCTAGCAGGTTTTCTGTTAGGTCCATTAAATCTTCAAAGGTAGCATAGGCCCAGTAAAATTCACACATGGTAAATTCTGGGTTATGGCGCGTGGAAATACCTTCATTGCGGAAGTTGCGGTTGATTTCAAAAACCTTTTCCATGCCGCCCACTAAAAGACGCTTTAAGTAGAGCTCAGGGGCAATACGCAAATACATTTGCATATCTAAGGTATTGTGATGCGTTACAAAGGGGCGCGCTGCAGCACCGCCGGCAATGGGTTGCATCATGGGTGTTTCCACCTCTAAAAAGCCTTGCTCTTCCATAAAATTACGGAATTCGCGCACAATACTACTGCGCTTTTGGAATATTTCACGCGTTTTAGGCGTTACAATAAGATCCACATAGCGTTGTCTGTAGCGCGTTTCCATGTCTTTTAGGCCATGGTATTTTTCCGGTAAGGGGCGCATGGAGCGAGAAAGCAGGCGAATGCTTGTACAGTGCAGCGTTAATTCCCCTGTTTGGGTTAAAAACAGGGTGCCTTCACAGCCTACAATGTCACCAATATCAAACTTTTTGAAAATGGCGTAGGCTTCATCGCCCATATCTGCTTTAACAGCATAGCATTGCAAACGGCCGCTTTGGTCCATCACATGAAAGAACGCTGCTTTACCAAAAGAGCGTAATGCCATGATGCGACCGGCAATGGCAAAACTTTGTGTGGTGGCAAGTTCTGTCAAAGCGTCCACATCGTAGCCGCCGTATGTTTGCAAAATTTCCTCAATGACGTGTTTTTTATCAAAGTCATTGGGGTATAGCGCAACGCCGGCGTCCAAAAGGTCACACGCTTTTACTACGCGATTTTTTACCACTTCATTTAAGTCGTCACGTTCGGCAAAGCTTTCTAGCATGGAAGAAAAATAGGCCACATGAGGTGACTTTGAAGCTATTTTCACGGCCTTACGCTTTTGTTGCTGTCCCTTGTTCTCCACAGAGAATCTCCCGAAAAAGGCTAATAAAGTAAATTTATTATTCTTTTCTTTTTTTATAGTAGAATGAGGGCGCTTTTTGAGCACCATTACACATAATGAATAGAAAGGCATAGGACAATATGAGCAAAAGGTCAACTCCCAAGGTATAAGGTAAAGTGAAATACGCTTGCAATTATTACGGCAATCGTTTACGAATACCGTAATGGAGTTTGTATGGAACAAGAAGATTATAAAGCCTTGCAGCGTGAAATTTTACTTTCCTTTTGGAAAATACACATTTTACATCATGCCAGCGAAGGGGCTGTGGTAGGCCAGTGGATGCTGCAAGAATTGCGGCATCATGGCTATGAGGTGAGCCCAGGCACACTGTATCCCATTTTACATCGCATGGAAAAATTGGGATGGCTGCGCAGTGAAAGTGAAGGGCAGGGGCCCAAGGCGCGTCGCTCGTATTTTGCCACCATGAAAGGCAAAAAAATACTAGCGGCGGCATTGCGCCAAATGAGCGAGATTCGCTCAGAAACTTCAAAATAATGGTATCTTACAGGAACTGTTATGGAATACGTACTACTATTTGCTGCGTCATTGAGCACGGCCGGTTTAACACTTTATTCTGGCTTTGGCCTTGGTACCTTACTGTTACCGGTGTTTACACTCTTCTTTGCACCAGAAGTGGCTGTTATGGCCACGGCTTTGGTGCACTTTGCCAACAATATTTTTAAGCTCAGTCTTGTGGGTCGCCAAGCTCAATGGCAGGTGGTGGGCTACTTTGGCATACCTGCTGTGGTGGCGGCCTTTGCGGGAGCAGCGGCTTTAAGTTATATGGCGCATTTTTCTCCTTTGTGCACATACATTGTAGGGGGGCATACGGCTGTGGTGACGCCTTTAAAGCTCGCCATGGCGGTATTCATGTTTTTCTTTGCTTTGGTGGAGTTATTACCTTTTTTTAAAGCATGGAAGTTTGATCGTAAGTACTTAGTTTGGGGTGGCTTATTGTCAGGTTTTTTTGGTGGTTTTTCAGGGCATCAAGGGGCATTGCGCTCGGCATTTTTAGCTAAAGTGTCCATGGATCCCGCAGCCTTTGTGGGCACCAATGCCGTAATTGCTTTTTTGGTAGATATGGCTCGCCTCAGTGTGTATGGCACCGGCCTTTGGCTGATGGGGTTAGGCGCCCTTGGTGATGCCAGCTTTGCCACATCGGTGGTAGTGGGTATTGTGGGCGCCATGGTGGGCGTGCTCCTCGGTAAAAAGTTTTTGCATAAGCTCACCATGCGTAAGGTGCAATTGCTTACAGGGGGCATGCTGCTTGTCATAGCATTGGCCTTAGGCATGGGGATTTTGTAAAAAATCTTTCTTGAAATATTGAAATAGCATGAGGTCACCAGCGTATTTTCTCCATGCTATGTTTATGATGTGGCTTAGTA
Source organism: uncultured Desulfovibrionaceae bacterium (assembly GCA_964371505.1). Taxonomy (GTDB): domain Bacteria; phylum Desulfobacterota; class Desulfovibrionia; order Desulfovibrionales; family Desulfovibrionaceae; genus CAYJAD01. The sequence goes on along the minus strand of CAYJNG010000026.1, from coordinate 4,079 downwards.
AGAATATGAAAAGGGTTGCAGATGCTCCTGAAAAGATAGCGTAGTTTTCCGCTTTACTTTTATGATTTCTGCACGTAAATAGTAGAAATAATATTTGTATTTTACGAGTTGTAAAGCTTGTTTCATCTTATGACAATGAAGGGAAAATATATGATAAAGTATGTAAGCCTTAATGTTTTTGCGATGTTATTTTTAAGTACTTTTCTTTCTGGCTGTGCGGTGGTGGGGGCTGCTTATGATGTTGTCACGCTGCCCATAGTTCTTGTTGGGGAAGCTGCCGGCGGGATAGCTGATGCCGTTTCTGGTGACGATGACGAAGAAAAAGAAGAAAAAGAAGAAAAAGAAACAAAAGAAGAGCGTGACAATGCTCATGAAAGCTATGACAATACCTATAATAACTACGACAGTGGCTATACAGGTACTACTATGAATAATGAATATGGGTATTAATTGCTTTTAACAGGTTTACATTTTTTTATGACCTTAAAATAAACCTAGTCTCTTATGATAGAGCTTCCCGATTGCACTGAGAAACCAATGGCATAGTGCCTAAGGTGCTGCGGTGAAAGCGGTCTCTTTTGAAACCTTGTACATTGGCAAAAGCACCCTATATGAATGAACGCATGCTTCATATATAAGGTGCTTTTGTTTACGCTATTTTGTTTTTTTCCTTTCCGTGGTGATTAGATATGATCTCTTTCACACACGTCATGGAGTATTTCTGCGTCAAATTGTAAAACTTGTTTGTCCAAATACTGTATAATATCCTCTTTTTCTGCCAAGGGCCCATTGATGGGTATCAAGTTGTAATTATGCCCGCCAAAAAAGTACGCATCTTTAAGGTCTAATAATTGGAGCAGGTATTTTTCTTCTTCTATTTTCTCAAGCTCTGTACATTCCACAAAGATTCCTGCATCACGCATTTTTTCCAGCGGCGTATGGGGCATGACGGCGGTGGTCATAAGCGAAACCAAGTAGGGCGGATAGGTATTGAGCAGCTTGGCTGTGGCTTCTATATGCTCTTTCCCCTTTCCCTTCCCAGCCACACCAGTCATAACAATGGCGTCCCAATCCATGCCGGCTTCTTTAAGCTTAGCTATATTTTCGTAAGCTTCAGACACTGTAAAGCCTTTGTTCATGAGCGCCAGGGCAGGGTCATAGGCAGACTCAAGCCCTATGTGTAATTCATTAAACTTCAAGGCGCGCAAAGCTTGTAAATCCTCAAGGCTTTTGTGCTTGAGGCTTTTTATGGAAGCATAGCAGGTAATGGTTTGTATGTTGGGAAAATACTGATGAATAAGCTTGCCTAAGGCTATAAGTTTTTGGGTAGAGAGGATAAAAGGCTCGCCATTGACCAAAAAAATACGCTGTATGTCATGCCCCGTGGCTTTCAACTCTTGCAAGTCTGCTTCGACATGCTCTAGTGGAGAAACCGCAAAGGGCGTTTGGCGATACATGGTACAAAAAGAGCACTTATTGTGTGAGCAGCCGGCGGTTACTTCCAATAAAGGCGTTTGTGCTTCTATGGGATGTCTATAAACTTGTCCTGTAAAATGCATATGAAATCCTTGTGTTAGGGAGATATGGTATGTTGCTTATGTACAATGTGAAAGCAAATTATGTTTTTTCTTGCTACAAAATAAGACAGAATTTTACTAGGTCAATTAGAGGCATTTTGACACAAAGAAAATTTTCCTTTCATAATAGGGTGTAAAAAAAGGCCCGCTCTCCGAAGAAAGCGGGCCTTGTGAATTTATTCTGTATATTTTTAGATATAGAATATAAAGGTCATCACGGCAAAGAGCGGTACTAAGATACCAAAGGACCATGCCATATAGCCGAAGAAGGAAGGCATAGTTACGCCTTGGTCTTCTGCAATGGAGCGTACCATAAAGTTAGGTGCGTTACCAATATAACTGTTGGCACCCATGAACACAGCACCGGCAGAAATGGCGGTGAGGGTCATGGCAAGGTCGCCCATGAGCATTTCGGCATTACCACCGGCGGTATTAAAGAATACCACGTAGGTGGGGGCGTTATCCAAGAAGCTGGAAAGCATACCTGTAAGCCAGAAGTACATATAGTTTACAGGTGCGCCGTCTGCGCCGGTAACCATGCGGATGAGCGGTGCAAGAGCGCCGTCGGTGCCAGCCTTTAAGATGGCAATGGCAGGAATCATGGATACAAAGATACCGAAGAAGAGTTTGGCCACTTCTTCAATGGGGGCCCAGTTAAAGCCGTTAAGGTCGCGGTTTTCCTTGGTGGTAAACTTTAAGGAAAGGCCAGCCACAACCAATAAGAGCACATCGCGAAGAATGTTTTGCCCTTGTAAGGGGGTGCCGTAAACGTTAATCACTTCGCCCATATTAAAGGCAGGCAAGCCAGACATAAGTACGCAAAGTACAAGGCCTGCTAAGAAGATAAGGTTAATTTTGCCATCAAGGCCAAGCTTTTCGCCGCTATTGGCATTGGCTGGCACAGGGCTGCCTTCTTTTTTGTATAAGAAGGTATCCACCACAAAGTAAATGGCAAGCAAGGCTACAGATAAGAAAATCATTTGCCAAAGAAGGGCAGTGGTTGTCCAGAAGAAGCTTACACCCTTAAGGTAGCCAAGGAAGAGTGGTGGGTCGCCAAGAGGTGTTAAAGAACCGCCAATGTTTGCCACAAGGAAGATGAAGAAAACAACGGAATGCACTTTGTATTTGCGATGCTCATTGGCGCGAAGCAAGGGGCGAATAAGCAACATGGCAGCGCCAGTGGTACCCATCCAGCTAGCAAGGGCTGTACCGATAAGCAAAATGGCGGTGTTTACCATGGGTGTGCCCACAAGGGAACCCTTTAAACGCACGCCGCCTGCCACGGTGAAGAGGGAGAAAAGCAAAATAAGGAATGACACATACTCTAAAAGCATGGTGTGTAAAAACTCATACAATGTGATGGAAAAGCCATAAACAATGGCGCATGGCACTAAGAATGCAAAAGCCCAGAAAACAGAAATTTTACCAAAGTTGTGATGCCAAAAATGCGGCGCTGCTATGGGAAAAACAGCAATGGATAAAAGCATACAGGCAAAAGGGATAACCCACATGGCAGAAAGTTCTGCTCCGGGAATGTGGGCATAATCTCCTGCAGCCAAGGCCAAAGAAGGTAAAAGGGTGGTTAAACAGGCAAAAAGCATTGCAAACGTCTTTGTCATAGTTTCCTCCAAAACAAAAAATAAATATCGCTTTGTTTGTTAGCCGCTTACAAGCTTTTTGGCAAGTATAAACTGAGAAAAAAACATATTTTTGTGTCGAAATAGAATGTGAAAAATAGAACATATGTTTAATGATACGAAATTAAAGAACAAAAGCAATTCTTGCTTTTGCAAGCTTTTTTTGCCACAAAGGGGCAGAAGGAGTTTATATGCCACGTATTGCTAGTTCCCAAGAAAAACCTCGTACCGATGAGCGCCGTGCGCGCATAGAGCGCGTGCTTGCCCAACGTCAGCCGGGCCTTACCCTCGTACTTGCTAATATTCATGATCCTCATAATGTTTCAGCTATTTACCGCTCTTGCGACGCCTTTGGTGTGCCCGAAGTGCATTTGTATTATACCGACACACCCTTCCCTGCTTTAGCCAGAAAAACCTCTGCGTCGGCACGTAAATGGGTGGACTCCGTGCGCCATTCAGATAAAGCTAGTCTTTTCTCTGCTCTTAAAGGCAAAGGCATGCAAATTTTAGCAACGGCTTGTTCACCCACGGCCAAACCTTTACAAGAGTGGGATTTAAGCAAGCCCACGGCCATTATTATGGGTAATGAGCATAGCGGGGTGGCAGCGGAATTAGCCGAAGATATTGATGGTGAAGTGTACATTCCCATGCGCGGCATGATTCAAAGTTTCAATGTGTCGGTGGCGGCAGCCATTTTATTGGGCGAGGCTTCGCGCCAACGTGACTTACAAGGTATGTATGATACTGTGAGTTACTCCGAAGAGGAGTATGAAGCCAAAGTAAATGTTTGGCTTGATAAATAGAGTTGCGTGATAAATAGAGTTGCGTGAGGAGCATTTTGGCGTAGCGTTTTGGGATGAATTGC
>CAYJNG010000025.1:12579-21618 GCA_964371505.1 uncultured Desulfovibrionaceae bacterium | reverse complement strand
CCTTCTTTACCCGAAAGGGTAAATCAAAAAAAACATATAATATCCATCTAATACAAAAAAACAGCTTATTACCATATAGCTTGTGAAAAATACAACAAGCTATTAATTCATTTTCACTTTTCAATCTTCACCATTTATGCTATAAAAAACTATTAAAAAAAATTTGTGGTTTCATTTTAAGATTAACATTTTCCCAAGGAAGGTCCCTTTGCAAAAACGCTACATGCCCATTCTGCTCTTTGCAGCCGTTCTCATTGTTGTGGCTGGGGCTGGCTATTTTATGCCAGAGCCTGTTAAAGACATTCCAGAGCGTATCCTTTTGGATAATGCAGCTGGAAAGGTCGTTTTTAACCACCAAAAGCATCTTAATGGTGACAATATTCCTTGTGCCACATGTCACCATGAAATGATTGTGGAAACGAAGAATGTTATCAGCTGTGGTACCTGCCATGGTGTGACTTTTAATGAAGCCTTCCGCTCTACGCACGCCACAACCATTAAGGGACCTGACGCATGCGCCACCTGTCACCATATGGAATTTACCCAAAAAGTGGAATGGACACACACCGCCCATGCTGAAGAGTACGGCCTTGACTGTACATCCTGTCACCATGAAGATACCTCCATTGAGCCGGAACCACAAAACTGTGCTAACTGTCATGAAAGCACAGGCGATGAAACCATGCCTTCTTTAAAGGATGCTGTTCACCTAAAGTGTCAGTCCTGCCATGAAGATATGTTTGCCAATGGTATTAAAGACTGTGCTTCCTGCCACGCCACCATTGATAACCGTAAAAGGCTTAAAGAAGAAGGCTCCGAAGCCTTTAAGCTTAATAATTTTTATGCCAATTGCGCCACCTGTCACACAGTTAAGCCTGCTGAGCTTATTCCCAATCGCATGGGCGCCTATCATGGTCAGTGCATCACTTGTCACAGCAATGTAGGCAAGGGGCCATACACTCAAGAACAATGTAGCCAATGTCATACGAAGTGAGTTTAGTATGAAACAACATTTTCAAATACTTAACGACCCTCGCTTTCACCTTGTATATGGTGTTTCCAAGCGCTTTACCGAAGGGCAAATGCCTACTAAATTGCGCCTTAACCGCGAAGGTTTTACTCTTGCCGATGGAATAAAAAAGAAAGCTAAAGTGTATCCTGGCATGCTTCTTGGTACGCACCCTTCCATAGAAAAGGGCGATGTATTTTCGCCCATCCATGGTGAAGTGAGCGATGTTAATGAGCGAAGCATCATGCTTAAGGCCACAGAGCCCATGGAGGACGCACCGCAAGTACAGCCTGTAGACTTGCTTAATGCAGACTTGCGCGAAGATGAACTGCGCCTTGCAGTGAAAAAACTTGGAGTAAACACACGCTCTCTTTCCAGAAAATGTAAAACGCTTATCATTAACGGCTTAAACCCAGATCCTGGCGTTCGCTGGGCTGAGCCCATGCTCACAAGCCACGGTAGAACCTTCAATGCAGGCATAGCTCTACTCAAACGCTTGGCTCGCGCAGAAGAAATCATTCTTGCCATACCTCATGGCATGCAATTTACCTGCGAAGGCTTAAAAATTGTACACGTAAGCCCGGACTATCCCAATAGCTTGGCCGAGCTTGTTATTAAAAATGTTACAGGAAAGGAAAATCCCCCCGATGTGGCTTGTGTAGGTCTTCATAATATATGGAGCCTTGGTCGCGTAGGTGTAACGGGGCTACCCCTTACAGAAACAGTTCTTACCATAGGTTCTTATACCAAATGGGGGAACTATATTGTAAAGGAAGGTTCTACCATTGGTGAACTTCTTGAACTTGGAAATATTACCATTGAAGAAGGCGACACTGTGCTGCGCGGCGGCCCGCTGCGCGGTGAAAGCTTAGATACGCTTGACCGCAGTGTTACCAAGGGTACGCACGGGGTTTTTGTGGTGGAATCTAGCGCCATACCAGATATGGAAGGTCATAACCCCTGTATTAATTGCGGCGCCTGTGTACTTATTTGTCCGGCGCGTATCACCCCTTCTTTGCTCAGTCGTTACTCTGAATTTGCTCTCTACGATAAATGTGAAAAAGAGCATATATTCTCCTGTCTTGACTGTGGTCTGTGTGGCTATGTATGTGTGGCACGGCGCCCTGTATTACAATACATCCGCCTTGCCAAGCATAAGCTCCTCCAAGCAGAAGCGCTTAAAGAGCTAGAAGAAATTCAACCAACGACTTCTGCGTAAGGAGGGGATATAATGGCAAATACTACTTCTTCATCTGCGTTACTCGCGGTAAGCGCTCCGCCCTTTTGGCATTGCGGCCGCACCATACGTAGCTTAAATTATAATACTTTACTTGCACTTACGCCAGCTGCCATCATGGGTATTTGGCATTGGGGCCTCCCTGCTGCCAGAGTTATGGCCTTAGCCATGCTCACAGGTATTATTGTGGAAGCCATGTGTCAAAAAATCATGGCACGTGAAATCGCTGTAGACAATTTTTCTGCCGTGGTCACAAGCTTGCTTTTTGCCTTTCTTTTACCCGCCTCAACCCCTTGGTGGATTGTAGTGGTGGGGGTAAGCCTTTGTATTACCCTTGGCAAAATGGCCTTTGGCGGCCTTGGCGCCAACCCTGTAAACAGTACCCTAGTTGGTTGGGCCCTACTCTACGTTTCATGGCCACTGTATATGGACCCCAACGCCATGCAACTCAACACCCTCTTTGTGGACCCCTTAGTACAACTTAAGTACTTTGGCGCAGCAACAGCTGCACAAACGCCGTGGTTAGACCTTGCCCTTGGCAAGCAAATTGGCGGCCTTGGCGCTGCACAAGGTTTAGCCCTACTTTTAGGGGGCTCCTACCTTTGCATACGCGGTATTATTCGCTGGGAAATTGCCACAGCCTTTTTTGTTGGCGTTGGCATTACTGGTGCTATTTTTCACACCATAGCCCCAGAAATGTACGCTAGCCCCTTGTTTCATGTGTTAACAGGCTCAACGCTTTTAGGCGGCTTTTTCTTAGCCACCGACATGGCTTCAAGCCCAGATAGACCCATTCCCATGATGCTGTACGGCGCCCTTGGCGGTACCCTTGTTGTTATTATTCGTACTTACGGTGAGCATACTGACGGTGTGGCTTTTGCTATACTTCTTATAAACTTACTGACTCCCTTGCTTGAGAGCATTCGTCCCAAGCCCTTTGGAGGCAAATAATGCGTGATATCATAAAAATGCTTGTGGTGCTGTCGACCATTTGTGGTATTTCAGGCTTTGGCCTTTCTTACCTTAAGATGATTACAGCCATACCCATTGAAGAACAAGTTCTTACCTATGTACAGTCCCCTGCTCTAGATCGCGTGTTTAGCGATGTAGACAACTCTCCTGTGGCAGAACGCAAAAAGTTTACCTTAAAAGACGGGCGCGAAGTTACCATATTTCCTGCACGTAAAGGTGGAAAACTTATAGGCGTAGCCCTTGAAGATAAGGGTAAAGGCTTTGGCGGTGATATCAGCGTTATGGTGGGTATTAACCCAGCCAATGACACGTTGGTAGGCATTGGTGTAACCACCATGAAGGAAACACCCGGCATTGGTGACGTTATTCTCGCACCACGCTTTGTAGACCAATTTACAGCTAAGCCCATGGATGTGAAGTTGAAAAAAGATGGTGGTAGTATAGATGCTATTTCTGGCGCCACGGTGTCTTCTGCTGGTGCTGTACTTGCTGTGGCCAATGCGGCAAAAGTCTATGCTGAATTAAAAGACGCCATCATAAAAGCATGGCCGTAGGGGGAAACCATGAGTCAAATAATGAAAGAATTTACCAAAGGCTTATGGAACGAACTTCCTCCATTTCGCCTCTTGCTCGGCCTTTGCCCCGTGCTTGCGGTAACAAAATCTGCCAATAATGGTCTTGGCATGGGAGTAGCGGTTATTTTTGTACTTGTGCTCTCAAACCTTATTATTTCGCTAATGCGTAGTATAATACCAAAAAAAGTACGTATTGCTTGCTTCATCGCCATTTCCGCAACGCTGGTGGTTTCGGTGGAATTGCTTATGCAGGCTTATGCCTATCCTTTATACCAACAATTAGGTATTTTCGTACCGCTCATTGTGGTAAACTGCCTCATTTTGGGCCGTGCAGAAGCCTTTGCCGCTAAAAATACCGTGGCCCTTTCTGTGGCTGACGGTTTAGGTATGGGTATTGGTTTTGCCGTATCCCTCACCTTTCTTGGCGGCCTGCGCGAACTTTTAGGCGCAGGTACACTTTTCGGTACACATGTCATGTGGGATGGCTTCATCCCCTTCACGGTTATGGTAGAAGCCCCAGGCGCCTTTATAGCCCTTGGTGTTATTTTATGCGCCATGAACGCCTTTACCAAATGGCAAGCTAAACGTCAGGGTCTTGATGAGCCTGAAAACCCCACACACGGCTGCTCTGCTTGCGGCGCCTGTGGACGAAAGTAAGGGGAGGGAATAATGGATATTTTTCAGCTCTTTATATCAGCTATATTTGTAAATAACATTGTACTTGCGCAATACCTTGGTAACTGCCCCTACCTTGGCTGCTCTAAAGAACAAGGCGTAGCCCTTGGCATGGGCGGTGCGGTGGTTTTTGTAACCATCATGGCCACAGCCTGTACGTGGTTTATGCAAAAGTACATTTTATTGCCTTACGGCTTATCCTACTTACAAACAATTGTATTCATTCTTGTAATTGCATCATTGGTGCAATTTGTAGAAATGTTTCTTAAAAAAATGGTACCGCCGCTTTATGCGTCCTTAGGTATTTTCTTACCGCTCATTACCACCAACTGCGCCGTTATGGGTGTAGCCATCTTGGTACAGCGTGAAGAATACGACTTTATCACCTCCATGCTTTATGCTGTGGCCTCCAGCGCCGGTTTTATGCTGGCCCTTGTGCTCATGGCAGGCATTCGTGAGCGTTTGGAGATTTGTCGTGTACCCAAGGCCATGATGGGTACCCCCATTGCCCTTATAATGGCAGGGCTCATGTCCCTTGCCTTTGTTGCCTTTAAAGGCATGACAAGCTAGGAGGCTTTCACATGGTATTATCATCTGTTCTTACCCTTTTTGGGCTTGGATTAGTGGCTGCCATAGTGCTGGCTGCAGCTTCGCGTGTATTTTATGTGGAAGAAGACCCACGCGTAGAAGCCGTTATGGACGCCTTACCCGGTGCTAACTGCGGTGGCTGCGGCTATGCCGGCTGTGAAGGCTATGCCATTGCTGTGGTTAATGAACCCAATGTGGCGGCCTCTTTATGTGTGGCAGGTTCTGCCGATACCACCATTACTGTGGGCGAGCTTACAGGAAAATCCGTAGGCGCTGCCGACCCCATGATTTCCTTTCGCCGTTGCGATAAAATTGCCGGTAATGTAAAGGCTCGCTACCAATACCACGGCTTTCCCTCTTGCGCCGGTGCCACCTTGCTTATGAACGGCTCCGATCTTTGTTCTTGGTCTTGCCTTGGATTTGGGGACTGCGTAGAAGTATGCCCCTTTAGTGCCATGGAAATTAAAGACGGGCTTGTGGTCATCAGCGCATCAAAATGTACCGGCTGCGGCCTGTGCATTAAGGCCTGCCCTCGTAACTCTTTAGATATTATTCCTGCTCGAGCTCGCGTGGCTGTTACTTGCGCCACTAAGGATAAATTGCGCGCTGTTATGGACATATGTGAGGTGGGTTGCATTAACTGTGGTAAGTGCATTAAATCTTGCCCAGCTAAAGCCATTACACAAGTGGAAAGCCGCATTGAAATTGACCAACAAAAATGCTTAAGCTATGGGGCCGATTGCGCTGAAATTTGTATTACAGATTGCCCTCGTAAAATATTACGCCCCTTCTGCCCCACCTTGAATCATACTTTGCAGCAAGATGCTCTAGAAGAACTTGTTGTTGCAAAAAATACCGATGGCAAACAAGCGCCTACACAGGATAACGCTGCGCCACAAAACACGCAGGCATAAGGTAGGAATATATGACACAAAGCACATCTCTACATACCATGAGCCGTCGTGGTTTCCTTCAAGGTTCTGCCCTTGCCGGTGCAGCGCTCTTGGTACAACCTACAATGGCTTTGGCTGGTCTTGCCCCCAAGGCAACCCTGCATACGCAAACGCGCCTTCTCTTAGGCACTTTTGTAAGTATATCTGCCATGCATGAAAGCCAAGCCTTGGCTGAAGAAGCCCTAGGGCAAGCCTTTGCCACGGTTTCAGCCCTTGAAAAAGAGCTTTCCCGACATAAAAGCTCTGCCCTTACAGAACTGAATGCCACAGGCAAGCTTATGCATGCTCCGCAAAGTCTTATACACGTTTTACAACAAGCAAAACGTGTGCACAACTTAAGTGCCGGCGCTTTTGACATTACCGTAGCTCCCCTGCTTGATGTGTACCGTAAGGCCCAAAACCCTCACGGCGAGATGCATCTTGATGCAGCGCAGCTGCAAGCCGCCAAAGAGCTTATGCAAGCACAAGAAGTGCACCTAAGCCCTGACCATGTACGCTTCGGGCGCCAAGGCATGGCTGTAACGCTTGATGGTATTGCTAAGGGCTATATTGCCGACAAAGCTTCAGAAGTACTTTCTGCACACGGCATACAAAATCATCTCATCAATGCCGGCGGTGACATTCGCACCCATGGGCAAAAAGCTGCTCACACTCCTTGGCATGTGGCCATCGAAAACCCCATGCGTAAAGGGGAAAACCTCACGAGCGTATACGTGCAAGGGGCCATAGCCACTTCTGGTAATTATGAAATGTATTATGATGCCCATAAAAAGCATCATCACCTCATAGACCCTAAACAAGCACAAAGCACGCAATACAGCACCTCGGTGACGGTAATGGCCCCCACAGCCCTTGAAGCCGACGCTTTAGCCACGGCGCTTTCTGCCATGCCCACAGCGCAAGCCTTAACATTGGTAAACAACTTGCCTGAGCGTGAATGTTTGCTTGTTTACGGTAAGCAAATCATCACTTCACAGGGATGGAAAAAAGCCTAAGAAGATACGTAAAAAATGAAGCCATACTTTAATATGGCCTTCCCAATATATGCGTTGTAAAATCTAAAACTTGTTTAGGATTTTACAACGCATTTTTCTATCTTTTGCATATACGAATCTAGGTTTGCATTTACCCTTACCAGCGCCATACAAAACTACGCCTGCATATGCAGAAAAATCATTGCCATGGTATGGCGCCCAAAAGGATTTTTTTTACAGTATTCCATTGCAAAATGCCTAGGATACCCCTATAGTTCGTAAGGTTTTTGCTTAGCCACGGTGTCCATTATTCATAGTACCAAGGCAAGGAATCAATACTTACATAAAGGTTTTGTGCATGAAGGTAACAGGCCATGGCGGTGATCTTTTACATTTGGCCGAGCTGGCCCAGTGCCAGCCGCAAGAAATTTTAGACTTTAGCGTTAATCTTAGGCCGGAAGGTACGCCAGAGTTTTTAAAAGAAGCCTTGTTAGCGGCCTTTGCTACTATGCATGCCTACCCTTCTCCTTACGCTCAGGAGGCCTGCCACGCCGCCGCTCACTGTTATAATCTTCACCCAGAAAATTTTGTCTTTGGTAATGGCAGTAATGAGCTCGTCCATACTGTAGCTAATTTTTTTGCCAAGCAGGGAAAAACCCATGCCTACATCTTAGAGCCGGCCTTTAGCGAGTACGCTTTAGCCTGCCGCAATGCCGGCATAAAAGTTATTCCCCTCTGGGGTGGCGTAACAGCACAAGAGCAGCCAGCGGTAAAAGAGCAACTCCTCACCTTACCGCAAGGCGCTTTACTCTTCATGGCAAACCCTGCCAACCCCTCTGGCATGTTTTATGACCAAAAGCATATGCTCAGCCTTATGGAAGCAAGGCCAGACCTTATATGGATCATTGATGAGGCCTTTGTGGAGTATGCCGGTGAAGAAAAAGCCGTTTCCCTTGTACCTCTTTTACCTAGCTTACCCCCCAATATACTTATTCTGCGTTCGTTAACCAAATTTTACGCCCTTGCCGGCGTACGTCTGGGCTTTTTGGTAGCTCACGCCGCCTTAAGTGAAGGTATACGCGCAGCGCTGCCCGCCTGGACAGTAAATTGCTTTGCCTTGCAAGCAGCTTTGGCTGTATTTACCAAAAGCTCCACCTTTGCCGCCCAAACAAGACAAGAAAACGCCCTAAGACGAGAAAATCTTAAGGCGCAATTGCAAGACATTGCTGGCATAGAGCTCTTTCCCTCGGCGGCCAACTTTATCCTTTTTCGCCACCCTCAAGCCCCTCTCAATCTTCCCCTCACGCTGCTAAAAGAGCACCGCATAGCCGTGCGCGATTGCGCCAACTATTATGGGCTAGAAGATCATACATGGTATCGCGTGGCTGTGCGTTTTCCCCATGAGCATACAAAGCTCTGCACCGCTTTAAAAAGCATATGGCCCTAAACAGCTCAAGGCATAATGTGTAAGATACTTCTATGATAAAATTTATTTTTGATCTTGACGGCACCCTCACCACCGCGGAAACCCTTCCCCTCATGGCGCAACACTTTGGCTTAAGCTCCGACATTATGGATATTACCCGAAAAACCATACATGGGCTTATCCCCTTTGAAGAAAGCCTTACACAAAGAGTGCATGTTTTGGGAAAACTTCCGGTGCATGAAGTGGCTCAGCTGTTAGCCACGGTACCCTTATACAGTAAAATACATAGCTTTATCCTTAAACATGCCGAGCACTGCCTCATTGCCACAGGAAATATTGACGTATGGCTCACAGAGTTAGCACACATTTTGGCTTGCCCCATCCACTGCTCCACCGCTTGCGTACAAGATAATTGCATTACCAAGCTCTCCTCTATTTTACAAAAGGATGCGGTGGTAAAGCATTGGCAAAAACAAGGCTACAAGGTTGTTTTTATAGGCGATGGAGATAATGACGTACAAGCAATGCACTGCGCCGATGTAGCCATAGCCGTAGCCATAACCCACGAAATTGCCCCCAGCGTACAGCAGGCTGCGCACCATATTGTGCATACCGAAGAAGAGTTTGCTA
>CAYJNG010000025.1:5342-12479 GCA_964371505.1 uncultured Desulfovibrionaceae bacterium | reverse complement strand
CCCAGCGTACAGCAGGCTGCGCACCATATTGTGCATACCGAAGAAGAGTTTGCTAGCCTTTTAGAAGCGCTTTGGGCCAAATTCCTCTAGCGAAACATAAATAATTATACCAAAGCAAGAAGCAAGGCGCTGCTAAGCAGCCATAACAAGGTGCTTACCCAAAGTAGTGTTATGGCTTGGCGCATATGCATGGCTGTGGCCTTACTGCTGCCTTGCCCTATGTGAGGGTACTGGGCGGGCATACCGCCATAGCTTACAGGGCCGCCTAAGGTTAAGCCCAATGCAGAAGCAAAAGCCGCTTCAGACCATGCAGAATTGGGGCTGGCATGTGCATAGCGGTAAGCAAAAGCCACCTTAAACAGCTGCGCTTTGCCTGTAAGATGCACAGTTCTTTGTTGCACCATTTGCATAAGTAAAGCAGCAAAGCAAATGCAAGGCAGGGAAAGACGCGCAGGAATAAAGTTTAAGGCATCATCCACACGGGCAGCGCATGTGCCAAAATATCTATATTTTTCATTTTTCTTGCCCCATTGAGCGTCAAGTACATTAGAGACCCTATGCAATGTCACCAAGGCCGCTGCCCCTGCACAGCCCCAAAAAACAAGGCCTACCGTGGCCCAAAATAACGAGGAAAGCACCCCATCCACTAAGTTTTCACCAACGCTTTCTATGCCTGCACGCGCAATACCGTGGGCGTCTAAGTTTTGCACATCGCGCCCCACTATCATGGCTAAATTTTGCCGCGCACTTGTTATATCTTCGCGCTCTAAGGGTAAGCAAATACGCTGGGCATGCTCTGCTAAACTTTTGGGCGCCATGCATACGGCTATAATAAAAGCGCACAAAGCAGAACCTAACCACGAGCTGCCTACACTACCCAAAAACACCAAAAACCACGCTGTAAAAGTGGCCACAGCCACAGTGCAAAACCACGCCAAAGCACCGCGCAAAAAAAGCACAAAGCCTGTATCTCCTCGGCGCAAGCGCCCCTCAAGGGCATACGCAAAATTACCCATAAGGCATACAGGATGGTACTTTGTACGCGGATCGCCTAGCATATAATCCAAAAGCAAAGCGGCAAAAAGTATACCTATTTCTTGCACGATAACCCCATACTGGCATAAATGGCCTGCATATCACAACTTTGACGCACCACATGGGCCAAGCGATCTAAAGCCTTTTCTAAGCTATACGCTACGCCATCACCAGTATAGGCAGGCATATGCCTATCTTGACGCACGTGATTTAAAAAAGCACGTCGAAAAGTATCATCATCAAAAATACCGTGCAAATACGTAGCGTAGCGCCGCCCTGTGACATAACCGCAAATGCGTTCTTCCTCTGTGGCATAAGCTTTATCATCTCGCAAAAATAAAGGCTTAGCACTTTCCCCGTGGGTAGTTACGCCATGATGAATCTCATAGCCCTGAGCCTGTACACCTAAGGGGGTTTGCGCCCTTGGTATATGAATGAGGGTTTTATCCTTGGCAAAGGTAGAACATAAATCCATAAGACCAAGACCCTTCACCATGGTTTTTTGCGTTTCCACGGCGTGCGGATCACGAATTTCTTTGCCTAAAATTTGCAATCCCCCGCAAATGCCAAAAATCCATTTATCCTGCGCCGCATGCTGTAAAATCTTTTGTGCAATGCCATTTGCTTGCAATTCTTCCAAATCTGCCACCACAGATTTAGAGCCGGGAATAATAAGCACATCCGGGTTGCCAAAATCCTCCGCGCGGCCAATGGGTCGCACACACACATCAGGCTCAAACATAAGCGGCGCCATATCTGTGTAATTGGACACATGCCGCAGCATAACAACACCAATATCTAAAGTGTACGCATGTTTTTCTTGAGTGGTCCCCCAAGAAAAACCGGCCATATCTTCCTCAGGAATATGTATATCGCGAATAAAGGGAATGGTGCCCAGCACCGGCACGGCAGTTTTTTCTAGCATATAGTCATGCGCCGGCGCCAAATACGAAGCATCACCTCGAAAACGGTTCACCACATAGCCGGTAAGTAAAGCTTTTTCCGCATGGGTAAAGGTATGCCATGTGCCCAAAAAAGACGCATACACACCGCCCCTATCAATATCTCCCACAAGGAGCACCGATGCTTTGGCATGCGCTGCCATGCGCATATTTACAATATCATGGGCTTTTAAATTAATTTCTGCAGGGCTGCCTGCCCCTTCGAGCACCATAATATCATATTCAGCAGCTAAAGAATCATAGGCTTGCGTTACCGTGTGCCATAAGTCTTTTTTCTTAGCAAAATATTCCCCCACGCGCATATGCCCTATGGGCTTACCCATAACAATGACTTGTGACCCCGTATCCGAGTGAGGTTTTAACAAAATGGGGTTCATACGCGCATCAGGGTCCACCCTTGCTGCTTGCGCTTGCACTATTTGCGCGCGGCCCATCTCCTCACCGGTAAGGGTAACCCCAGAATTTAACGACATATTTTGCGACTTAAAAGGAGCTACAGCATAACCATCCTGTTGAAAAATACGGCAAAAGGCCGCCGCCACTATACTTTTGCCCGCATTGGAACTTGTACCTTGCAGCATAAGTGCAGGCTTTTTAGCCTTCATAACAGCCCATCCCCCAATATAAATGTATATAGCCGGCTTTCACATTTTTATAATGCACGCCCAAAAACTCTTCCTTCCCCTTCACGCTCACTTTATACAGCGGTGCGTACTCAGCATGGTGCTCGATATGCGACCAGTGGAATTCATGCCCCCGATACACATTTTGCACTAAACCCAAGGGGGGCTCTGTAAGCAAGGTGGCTTCACGATACCCTAAAGAACGAATGCCCTTACCCATGGTGGCTGTGGCATGAATAACATTGCACATATCCCACACCTGAGAACTCTGCGGGGTTGCACTGTGCGCCAGTGAGGCAGAAGTACCAGCATCAGCTTCCACAAGGCGTGTGCACAAATACATATATCCGCCACATTCAGCGTATATGGCTCCGCCTCCTTGAGCAAAAGCATGCACACTTTGGCGCATGGAGTAATTTTCTGAAAGCTCCTTGGCAAACACTTCCGGATAGCCACCACCTAAGTACAATGCGTCAATATTTTTTGGCAACTGCGTATCGTGCATGGGCGAAAAAGGCACCAAAGTATACCCTAATTCTTCCAAATGGCGCTCATTTTCTTCATAGTAAAAACAAAAAGCAGCGTCCTTGGCTATGGCTAGACGTTTAGGGGTTTTAGCCACATGCCCTTCTTTTGCGTCGCCATACGCAACCACATGCGGGCGTGGCATGCAGCTAAGAGCCAATAAAGCTTCCACATCACAATGCTGCTCTATTTCTGCCGCAAGGCTATCATACCAAGCATCCTTAGCCGCCACCTCAGCCGAAGGCACAAGGCCCAATTGCCTTTCTGGCAACACCCACACATCCTTACGTGGAATGGCTCCCAATAAGGGCGGCAAATTGTAGTATTGCAAGGCTTCTCGTATAATATCCCCGTGGCGACTGCTCCCCACATTATTGGCTATAAAGCCCGCAATGGACACACCATAATCTTTAGCTTGTTCATAAAAACCGCGTGCCAAAGCCGCCGCAGAAGTAGCCATTCCCCTAGCATTAAACACTAAAACCACAGGAAGGGATAATACCTTGGCACAATGCACAGTACTACCCTCAAGGCTACCATCAAGACTACCCCCCATGCGCCCATCAAAAAGCCCCATGACGCCCTCACAAATGCCCATGTCTGCAACGCCTTGCCCTGAAGTGCCGGCAATGCCATGCGCCCATAGGCTTTGCACGCCACCCTCACCCATCATCCACGTATCTATATTATACGCTTTGCGCCCTGTGGCTTCAGCATGAAAGGTGGGGTCAATATAATCTGGCCCGCATTTAAAACCTTGCACCACCATGCCGCGCTTCACAAAGCAGCGCATAAGCCCCATGCTCAAGGTGGTTTTTCCCTCGCCAGAGCGAGGCGCCGCCAAGCATATTCCGTGAAAATTCTTCATATAAGAGGTCTCATGTTATAAATACTTATCTACATAACCGCGGGCTTCGTATAAAGCGGCATCAGTATAAACAGTGCGCGCACCGCCAATGATGATAAGCGTAGACATATCCACATCTTGCTCAGGGAAATCACCCAATTTCCCCACCCATTTTTCCTCTTGGGGGCGTCCGGCATGGCGCACATAGGCACACCAAATATCCACACCGCGATGCTGTGTAAAAATATCCAAGGCTTCAGCAAGCAAAGCGCGGCGCTTTTTCCCTGCTGGGTTATACAAGGCCACAGGCAAGGCTGACTGCGCCACAGCTTGAAGGTTTTGGCGTACTTCCTCAGTAGGTACCAGTAAGTCAGACAAACTCACCAAGGAAAAACCATTTTGCAAAGGCGCCCCCAAGGAAGCCGCCGCCACACTGGCCGCCGTAATGCCGGGGAGCACTTTAATACTTACATCCTTAAAAGCCTCATGGCGCGATTTTAATTCAAAAAGTAAACCTGCCATGGCTAAGATGCCGGGGTCACCAGAGCATACCATGCACACATTTTTGCCCTTAGCCGCTTCTGCCAAGGTTTCGGTGCAGCGTTGCACTTCACCCATCATACCATTTTGAATAATAGGCTTAGAGGCTATGCGATGACGTATAAAATCCACATATTTTGTATAGCCTGCCACCACGTCACAAGTACGTAAAGCAGCGTCCACCTCTGGCGTGATTTGCTGCTCAGTACCAGACCCTAGCCCCACAACAACCACCATTTTTGGGGAGGCTGCATTGCTAAAACCATGGCCAACTTTTGCCAAAGCTAAAGTCATGCCGGCAAAACGTTTTTTTTGTGCGTACAAGGAAGGATAAGGCCTTGTACCGTAGCCGGCGCCAAGCAAGGCAGCGGCCTCGCATACAGAAGCTGTGCCTATCTTTTCTTTCACCGTGGCGGAAGGATTAGGCACGGGCACGGCGTCCAATGGCTGCGCCGCATAAAATTCAAGCCCTATGCCCCACTTTTTGCTCAGTGCAAGCATGGCTTCTTCCTCAGCCTTCACATCACATGTGGCAAAATGTAAAATTTGTTCCTTAGCTATGCCCTGTTCTGCCAAATACTGGCTCACCTCAGCCTCAAAGGTGGCCACGTCTATTCCTTTACGGCACCCCATGCCGAGCACAAAAGCCTTGGGGCTCACCTGCAAGCACGTTACACCTTCCGTCTGCACATATGTGTGTGTATATGTGTGTGCATACACCTGCGCTTCGTCCTGCCATATTACAGCGCAGGCGCTGTGTATATCTTCTGGATTTTCCACATACTGCACATGCGCACAATCTGCATAATGCGCTTCATACAAATCTCGCGGTCCGCAAAAGCTTATATCTTGCTTATGTAGTAAAGCCATATTTAACGGCTTTATGGCTTCCACATTAAGAATACGCGCATGGCACTGGGCAGCTAGGGCGTCAAAGGCCATAAAACCTTGCCCATCGGTGGCGGTGCTAATAACCGCTTGCCCGCCGGTAATGCGCGCAATGCGTCGGCTTAAGCCATTGGCACCGCCCAGATGACCGGAAGTGAGGCTTACAATATGCGCTCCACTTTCGGGGCAAGAAATAACAGCAGGGTCTACACTTTTATGCTCAAGCAGCCCTGCCACCTTACGCACAGCAATACCTGTGGCCCCCACAAAAATATGCGCGGCAAAATTGCGCCATTGATTTTGTAAATTTGTATCAAAATCTTGTGCGCAGATGTAATGTATGGCCTCTTGCCCATGGTTCACACCACGCTTTTGTACAGCCACTTGTTCATGAGTACGTGTGGTATAAATAACTGTGGGCAGCCCAAGGCCACCGGCAATTTCCCTAGCGCGCTCCACCCCTGCATCGGTGAAAGCATACAAAGCACACGCACCTTGAAAGTGCTCCGCAGCAAGGGTATTTCTATAGCCATGAGAAAAAGATTTATCGTAAAGCAATGATGCTGTATCCTGCTCTTTTAAAGCATTTCCCACAAGAATAAGCGCTTGACGCCCAATGCCGGCCTCTTGGCATTTTTGCGCAAGGGTAGATACCGTAGCGCGAATAATACGCTCATCGGGCCAAGAAACACGGTATACTAATGCTGCCGGCGTATGCGGGCTTACCTCTCCTTGCTGCACCAGCTCTTGCATAAGCTCTGTAATCTTGCCCGTACTCAAAAAGAACACCAAGGTGGCACCGGTTTTGGCAAAGCTTGCGGCTTTTTCTTTCTTAGGCATGGGGGTACGCCCAGCGGTGCGGGTAAGCACCACCGATTGACTCACATCAGGGCAAGTCAACTCGCACCCAAGCGCAGCGGCAGCGGCAAAAACAGAGCTCACACCGGGCACTATTTGCGAAGCCACGCCCTGCAACGCCAAGCCTTTTATTTGCTCATTTATGGCGCCGTACATGGCTGGGTCACCGGTATGCAAGCGCACTACATGCTTGCCGGCCTTGGCTCCTGCGCTCATCTTTTGTACTTGCTCTTCCAAATGCATGCCCGATGTATCAAAATGCTCACATGAGCCCTTACAAGCCTCTAAGTGAACAGGATGCACCAAAGAACCTGCATACAGCACAAGGTCTGCTTGCTGCAGATGCTGCAAACCGCGCACGGTGATAAGATCGTGAGCGCCGGGGCCTGCCCCCACAAAGGTAACAACAGGAGCATTGCAGGCTATTTTTTCACAAATTAAGGACTCTTGACTTTTAGACATGGCATTTCTCTTGGCAAAAAGTGAATATGTAAATGGTATTTTGATTTTTTAAATGATGGTATTGACCGGCTATGCACTGTTCATGCGCCATTTGTATGCTGGAGAGATGCGCTCCATGCTTTTTAGCGCAGTGCGAAATGGCATGAAAACTTTCTAAGGATACAGCGCTTACCACAAGCAGCCCTTGAGGGCGCAGTTGCTGTAAAGCCAATTCTATAATAGGGGCAATATCTGCCCCGCCGCCACCTATGAAAATACGATCTGGCTGCGCTAAGGAAGCGTCTACACCATACTTTTCTGCGCCGTACTTTTCTGCGCCATGCTTTTCTGCGTCATGACCTACAGCAAGGCTTTGCAAAAGCTCCAAGGCATGGGCATGCACTAAGGTATAGTTATC
>CAYJNG010000025.1:0-5242 GCA_964371505.1 uncultured Desulfovibrionaceae bacterium | reverse complement strand
CAGCAAGGCTTTGCAAAAGCTCCAAGGCATGGGCATGCACTAAGGTATAGTTATCCACGCCCAGCTTCCTAGCATTGGCCTGTATTTGGGATAAACGTCGCGCCTTTTGCTCCACACCCAGCACTTGCAAGTGCGGGCATAAAGCCGCAGCTTCCAAGCCCACCGAGCCACTACCGGCGCCCAAATCCCACAACACGCCCCAACGTGGTACACGCAAGCGCGCTAAAATCACCGCGCGTACATCAGATGCGGTTATAAGATTATTCTCACGCTCATAAAAATTTTCCTCCAGCCCCAAGGGCAATAAGGGCGCTACAATGGGATCTTTCACCGTGGGACTTTTAACCGCCGACTCCATCATTCTATCTTGCACATAGGCGTAATGGCTGGAAGGTAAAGTAAGTAATACAGATGTGGCATGACAAGGCAAAGCGGCTAGCGTTTGCAAAGTTCCCACATGAATTTTTTCCTCTTCTGAGCCTAAGCACTGCGCCATAATGGCCAAGGCATCTTTACTGGGTGCATGAAACTCCATAAGGGCTTTAGCTATATGCGAAGCCGGAAATTGCGTCCCCCCATAAATAGCAGCAAAAGGCGCACTGGCTATGCTTTGCAAAGGTAAAGTAGCTTTGGCATGTACAGAAAACAAGGCCACGCCCTGCCAAGGCAAAGCCAATGTATGAAATAAAGCTTGAAAAGCCGTAATATGCGGGTGAAACGTCATGGGCATTGGCGCAAAATCATGCGGGCAGTCATGGTAATACACATCAAGTAAAGTGCCGCCCATGCCATTATACAGGGCATCCCCAGAAGCAAGCACCACCACGCATTTGCCTTGCTTGCAAGCCTGCAAAGCGCACTTGGCATCTTCTCTAGCTTTAGCCGCAATGGTGTGCACTTCTTGAACGCTGCTATCTATACAGGCACCATAAAGGCTCACTAAGGCTTTAGAAGCAAAAACAACCTGTGCTTGTGACAAAAGCTCTAAGGCTTTTTTACTAAGCGTTCCTTCCACCCCACAAGAAATCACATGAATATGCCCTAGTTTTTGCATATGGGTGTATCCTTAACTAAAAAATAATCTTCATCTATAGGAGCTTCAGTAATGCGCATAACATCTTGCGCTTCTTGCGCCGTAGCTGCTTTATCTTGCATACTTACTTGAGACTGCTTGAAATTTGTGGCAAGACAAAAAGAGCTCTCACCTGCCGCCTTAGCACTGCTTTTTTCTAAAATGAAATTTCCCTGAAAATCAAAAAGCAATATTCGTAACTTTACGGGCGCTGTGGCAAAGCCTTGCAATTGCACTAAGGCTTGAGCTGCCAGTTCATGCAAAACATCTTTACAATCAGAGTCAGATAAAGAAAGTAATGCCTCACGTACGCTCACGCTCTTTTCAAGGGCCTTATGTAAACGTAAAGCGTGAGGAAGATTTTTCTGCACCGCAGCGCGTAAAATTCGCATATCTTGTTGCGCCTTATGAGCATGCGTATTTTCATAACCTGCTGCATATTTACAGAGTTTCCCCGGCATACATGCTATAATAATTTCTTGCATGTCATGGGCGCAAGCGCTTTGTACGCTCACGGCAATAAAGTCTGCAATGCAGGCAAAAGCCGTTGGCGGTAAATGGCTTAAGTACTTTTGCGCACCCTTTTTAGTGCGTCCTCCAGTACAAAAAACCATGGAAGCACCGCCAGCCACATGATGCGAACGCACACAAAGCTTAATGGTGGCCTTATACGCATCGTGACTAAAGGGGCGCACAAGCCCTGTGGTGCCTAAAATGGAAATACCACCTTCAATGCCTAAATGCGCATTAAGACTATGCTTTGCTAAGGCTGCGCCATTCACAACGCCCAGCGAAAACAACCACACGCCCGTATGCATACCAGCAAGCCTTACGTTGTTGCGCAGCATCTCGCGCGGCCCTGTGGTTATGGCCCATTTCCCTTGCTCACAATCCAGCCCCACACGTCGGCAAAGGCCTATACCTTCCAAGGCATGCACTATGAGCGTGGCTTCTCCCACCTGTAAAATATAATCTTCTGCCTTGGCATCAGCCATGCTCGCTGCACGTATATTTCCAAAAAAGATAGCTTTATGCGTGCAGTCTGGGTCATCTCCACCGTCTTTTTGCACAGCCAAGCAACCTTGAACTCTTTTGTCCAGCAAAGGAATACGGCGCATGCGCCCATCAAGAAATTCTAAAGCAACAGGCTCTTGTAAAACATGTGGCTGTGCAGTGTGGGGCTGTGCAGCATTTTCAAGCTCACGCCACGCCCCAAGAGCAAGGGCGCACATGCACGCACCGGTGGAAAAGCCCCAACGCAAAGGCTTATCTTGCTCTTTATCTTTCGTCATGATGCACTACCTTTAAAATAAACCTCTGGTAGCAAAGCACGTACTTTTAGCTACCCGTTCACGTATACCCTGCACAGCAGCTTAAAAAACTTGCGTCTCCTGAGTAAAATGCTCCATAATGGCATGCAGCGTAGTTACCGCTAGGGCCGAGCCACCGCGTCGTCCATGCAAAACAATTTGCGGTACAGGGCAGGCGCGTAAAAGCTCTTTAGATTCCACCACATTCACAAAGCCCACAGGCATACCTATAACTAAAGCTGGGCGCACGCCCTCTTCTAAAATATAGCGTGCTATGCGCGCCAAAGCCAGCGGCGCATTGCCTATAAGCACTATGCCGCCATCTAAGATGGGGCGGGCCTTTTCTGCACTGCACAAGGCGCGTGTGGTGCCCCTTTTTTTTGCCTCTGCGTGTATATCCGCATCGGCTATGTAGCAGTGCAAATCATCCTTGGTATAGGCAGGGTTCACCACTTGCAAGCGCGCAAGGGAAAGCCCGGCTTTAATCATGGTAGAATCACAAAAAATAGGCGCTTTTTTTTCTAAAGCAGCTCTACCTGATGCCATGGCGTCATGCTCAAAAGCAAGCTGCTCCACAATGCTCATATCCGCTGTGGTATGAATAAGGCGACGCGCCACACGCCACTGATCAAGAGGCATTTGTTGCTGTAGGGTGCACTCTTGCTCTATAATACGAAAGCTCTCTGCTTCAATTTCTGCAGCGTTTAACGTCCATCGAATATCCATCATAGCTCCTCTAAATTATTGTACAGAATGAATATAAAAAGCTGTGGCACCCACACCTAAAATGGTAATAAGCAGGCGAGAAAATTGCATACTAAAGACCACAATAAAAGCAATATTTGCAGGAAAAATAGCCAGCGCCGTGGGTAAATTTCTGCGTAACGTGCGGATGGGATTGCCCACGGCACTGGCTGCAAGCATGGCAAGCAAAATTTGTGCGTTGGTAATCAGCCCTTCTTCTCGTAAATTGGCAGCCACCGCCGAGGACTGTATAAGCCCGCCAATTTGCGTCGCCACTATGGAAATGGCCTCCACAGGAAAAAACATATGTATGCTTGCAGGCACATATTCATTCCAAAAATCAAAAGCGCCTATTTTTAACAGCCATTCAATGCTCAGCATAAGTGGTACGGTAATACAAGTAATGCGAAAAAGTAAGGTGCACGAGCGCAGAAAAGCTTTTTTAAAGGTTTCCTTCCACGAAGAAGGCGTAAAGCTGCATGGTTCAGCCATTTGATGCCTATGGGCAGAAGTATGATGGTCAATATGCCATCTATTCCATGCAAACACGGCTAAAATTACCAATAAGCCGCCGGAAAATTGTACCGCAAAATAACACACACCAGGTAAGCCAATGGCCATAATAACAGGAATACACACGCGCAAGGAATGAGAAACATACGCCAAATAGCTATTGGCCATGCCGCCAGCAATGAGGGCTGAAGTGCGTATTTGCCCCTCAGCATGGCTAGTCACCAGCATGGTATTTGCCGCTAAAGAAGACACCAAGGCCGTGGGCATGGCAAGACCTACAATTTCGGGCAGGCGCGCCACTTGGGTTAAACGCCCCATAATCTTACCCAGCACCAAATGCCAGCAGCGAAATTCAATAATGCCGCCCAAAAATGCCGCTATACCCACCACTAAAAATAGGCGCGTAAAAGACTGTAACTTGGTGAAAAACTTCTCCACCCATGTTTTTTCAGCATAAGGCTTAGTATCAGCACTTGCCTTGGGCGCGGTAAGATGGGGCTGTGAAGCCATGGGCGCTGTAGGCTGTTGTATAGAAGCTTGGGGGGGGCGTGGCTTATATTGCTCCACTGGCTCTACCGGCTCTATTGGCTCCATTTGGGCAGCCTGCACGGAGCTTTTTCCCATACCGCTTGGTACGCTCTTGCCTTTTTCCGGCATGTGCACCATAAGGTATGCCGAAAAAATAAGCGCGCAAATGAGCCAAGCTACCCTGCTAGGGCGCTTCCACAAAGGGGTATGTGCTTTACGCACTTTTTTCATTTTTTCTTTACCATCATCAATGAAAGGTACGTATCATTGCGATTTTGAATTTGATCTAAATCCTGCAAAATAACTTCCTGCTCCATACCTAAATATTCGCCATAAACCACTTCAATGTCCTCTTCCTGACGCAATCTTTCAATAAGCGCCTGACGACTATGGTAGGTTTTCAGCAAAATGGTGGTGGAATTTTTAGGAAAAGATATATGTTCTGCCGTATCTGCCTTAAAAGAAGGAATAATGCGTAGCATTTCCTTATTTTCCACTAACACTTGGCCAGACTTAGCCGCCAAGGTAGCAAAAGAGGTAATACCAGGCACAATTTCCACCTCAAGCTCTGGTAGTTCTGCTTGGAGTATTTTTAATACATAGCCAAAGGTACTGTAGGTTAAAGCATCGCCAAGGGTGGCAAAGGCACAGCTTTTGCCTTCCTTAAGGCAAGCAAGAATGGCATGGGCGTTTTCCTGCACTTTAGCAAAACGCACGGCATTATCTCTAGACATACTGAAAATTTGTGTGCGAACTTCACCTTGAGGCTGTACAGATTGAACCACATCAAGGGAAACACTATTTTGTGCATTTTGAGAAATCACCGTAAAAATAACATCCGCCTCTTGGATAACTTCCACAGCGCGCAAAGTGAGATATTTAGGGTCTCCAGATCCAATGCTAACCCCAAATAATTTACCAATTTTCATATATTATCCTTATAAGAGCATAAGACTGCCCTTTGTATTTTCATATCTTAATCAATGCTTAAAAACGTGTTTCCACACGTTTTTAAGAAATGCACGCTCACTCCAAATACCCCTTTTGGGGACGCCGTAAGCAAGTGACGGCTTAT
>CAYJNG010000024.1:0-22487 GCA_964371505.1 uncultured Desulfovibrionaceae bacterium | reverse complement strand
CTATCTTAGTGCTGTGAGCATAACATCCTATAAAAATAAAACCCCATCCACAAATATGTCGATGGGGTTTTGTATAATATATAAAAAGAGTTTATTCTACTTTTTTCATAGCATCTTGCAATTCTTGCGCTTGTTGCGCCAATTCACGAATGGCCTCAGCGGATTGTAAAATAGCCTCAGCATTTTTATTTACCACTTCATTAATATCGCTCATGGATTGAGAGATTTCTTCTGATACAGTAGTTTGCTCCGTGGCGGCGCCCGCAATTTGATGTATCATCTCAGTATTTAACCCAGTAACACGAGCAATCTCTTGCAGTGATTTTTCAGAGAGTTGTGCAAACTCAGCTGTTTTACTTATTTGTGCTACCACGCGCTTTACTTCATCTTGGTTAGCGGCGCTGGATTCTTGAATAGAGTGTACACTTTCGCCCACCTCGCGAGTGGCGGTCATGGTTTTTTCAGCTAGCTTTCTTACTTCATCAGCAACCACAGCAAAGCCTCTGCCTGCTTCACCGGCTCTTGCCGCTTCAATGGCCGCATTAAGGGCCAAAAGATTTGTTTGATCTGCAATATCATTGATAACGTTAATAATATTTCCTATACCTTCTGAAAGGTTATCTAGCTTTTCCATATTGGTTGTAAGGTTAATGGCAGATCCGCTCAAACTATCCATGGCTTCAGACATACGCGAAATGGTTTCAATGCCATCCGTGGCTTTGCTCAGTACAATATTACTTTGATCTGCGGTATTTAAAGCGTTGGTGGCTACTTCTTGAACAGAAGCATTCATTTGGGTCATGGCAGCGCTGGTGCTTTCTATACGCTCGCGTTGGAAATTAGATCCTTGAACAATGGCATCGGTTTGGGAAGAGAGCTCTTCAGCTGCAGAAGCCACACGCACAGCAACCTCTGTGGCTTGAACAGACATGTCCTTTATGGCTTCACCTTGCTCATGTACCTTGGTAATATCTGCCAAAAACTCCACATAGCCCACAGGTTTTCCCTGTAAGTCATATAAAGGGTTGGCCTGTACATCAAGCATAAGTCTTTCACCGCCAGGCAAGCAAGGCGCCACAGCATTGATGAAACCTTCCTCTTTAAAAGCTCTTAACCCTAAACAGTGTTCATTACCACAAGCAGGAGATCTAAAGTGCGTGCCGCAATTAGAACCTACCACGTCATTATTCTTTATCATTTTTTTACCGGTTCCGTTAATATACAGAATGGTATTGTCAGGCTTTGCAGCAAAAATCCCCATGGGCATATCATCGAATAATTTCTCATATGTACCAGCCAAGGTATTCACATTATCAACTAAACTTTTAAAGTCACCAGTGAATTTTTCTGTAGGTATTTTAGCATCTAAATGGCCACTAGCCACCTCATTGGAAGTGGAAAATATTTGGTCTTTTAGATATAAAAGGGTTTGAGCAATTTCTTGAATACCTGACAAAACAAAGCCAATTTCTCCCTTCTCTTTAATTTTTGTTGTGGCATTCAAATTACCCGTAGCAATATCTTGAGCGTATTGTGCCATTTGCTTTAAAGTAGAAGAGAATTTTGTTATAATAAAAAGCGTTAGAACAAAACTCATAATGACAGCAATAATAGAGAGCACCAAAATTTGTTTGGAAGCAGACTCTACGGCTTGCGTTACTATGGTAAGCTCCTCGCTGGCGCCTTGCGCAGCTTCTTTGCTAAGAGGGGCAATAATACTTAATATGTTTTCTCTTAGTGTACTTAACTCTGTAACTTCTGAGTCTAATTTATTGATTTCAATATCAATTACATCTGCTATTTTTACAAATTTTTCTGTAGCTTTTTGTAAGTTATCAAAGCTCGTAGTTTCGGTATAGTACCCAGTGTCTTTAGCTGCAATAAGTTCATAAAGGTTAGCAAGAAATATTTTTTTAGATTCTACGGATTTTTTGTAAGAAGCTTTGTCATGCGATAATAAAAAAGAATCAAGTAATCCTTGATAATTAACTATTTCTTTTTGTGAAACAATTATTTTTGACACCATTTCTGTATTATTTGTAATAAGCATATTTTGGAGCACTTCAGAAATAGCCTGCATAAGCTCTTTTTCTGTCACTATAAGATCACCGTAAATGGCAGCCTTTAAGGATTTTGCATGTGAAAAATATTGTTGTGCACTCAATCTAAGCTCTTCAAGAGAAGATATGACTCTTTGCACATTATGTTTATCTTTTTCTTGTGTAACACTTAAAAGTTTTTTATTGTCTTCAATGGCATTTGCTACAGATTTTTGTACGCTTTCACTATCAGATGTACTATGGTGCAAATTAAATTGATCAAGATGGTAGGCGATTTTATATAAGTCTATCTCTGTTTTGTATGTTATGGAGTCAATTTGATCGTACACCACAAAATCTACAATATTAGTGCTTGTAGTTCGAGATGAAGTATAACTAATAAAAGCTAATACAATAATAGTGAGTGTTAATACAGAAAAACCTAAAATAATTCGCAGCTTACTTGTCATACCGCCTCCAAGATTTCCATTTTGTACAAAATCCACCGTTAAAATACATTTACAAAGAATCTCACAAAAAATACGCTCTAAAAGAAGCGCTAAGTTGATAATCCTCAAATAAAAAAATAATTCTTTAAAAATGTTTTGTCAAATAAAAGCTTCTTTTTATGCTACATTTTCCCTTAGTTCCCTCTATAATAAAAGGCGATACCTATTTGACCTTAGTACACCAAAGCATACACAGCTCAAACAAGCATCGCCCTAAAAAAATAAAGAGTGAATATATTTTATATGCTGGAAAAACTACCTACCACTGCTTGGCAGAAAGTTGCGCTAAGCCCTTAATAAGTACTTGTGTGCCATCCTTGCCATGGCCTTGCGCTTCTAAAAGGCTATAGGCTTGCTCTGCCATACTAAGGCCGGGAAGTGTAAGCCCCATGCGGCGGCATTCATCAATGCAAAGGCCAAGGTCTTTACGAAAGTGCTCCACAAAAAAACCCGGAGCAAAATCTTGATCTACTATACGCTTTCCAAGCACGTTCATGGCTGTGCTCCCCGCAGCACCCGGAACCACGGTTTCACGCCATGTGGCCACATCTAAGCCACACTCTTTAGCAAAGAGTAGTGATTCACACACAGAAAACATGACGCCGGCTATGGCTACCTGATTAGCCAATTTTGCCTTTTGTCCCATGCCAGGGCCACCGCAATGCACTATGGTTTTTCCCATTTTTTCAAAACAGGGGAGCAGTGCTTCATAAGCTAGCGTTTGGCCGCCCACAAAAATGGAGAGACTCGCATTTTTTGCGCCCACATCACCACCGGTTACAGGGGCATCCACAGCATGGCAACCTTTTTTCTCCGCTTCAGCGGCAATACGAGCGGCAAGGTTGGGGCAAGAAGTGGTCATATCGCAAACAATGCCCCCAGCCTTTAGGCCGGCCAAGGCGCCGTTTTCTCCCAGCATAACTTCTTCCACATCGCTGGGAAAGCCCACAATGGAAAAAACAGCATCAGATTTTTCAGCCACTTCGCGTGGACTTTGTGCCCAAGAGGCACCCATATCCATAAGAGCAGCAGCTTTTTCTTTGGTGCGGCTATAAATCACAAGCTCATAACCTGCTTTACGCAAGTTTGAAGCCATAGAAAGTCCCATAATACCAGTACCAATCCAGCCTATTGTTTTCATAATCAGCTCCTTTTACATTATTTTTTTAATATATCTTTTTGCAATTGTTCCACAGTAACGGCTTTATAATTATTAGCGCGCGTTGCAACTAAGTGGCGCTCAAAAAGTTGAATGTTTTTCAACAAATTTTGACTAAAAGTATCCTTAGTGGCGGCTAAATCTTTCTTTACCTGCGCTAGAGCTTCATTCACGAGCTTCGTATCATTGGCACGCAAATCTTCCACTTTTGTTTTATAAAATTGTGTTGTTTTTTTTATGGCGTCTTGAAAATTTGCTATGCCTGTATGCGCTTTTTTAATACTGGAATCTATTTTTGCCCGCGCATTTTTATCTTTATTGTTTTTCTTTATACCTTCAAGATTGGTTATGGTTCCTTTAATAATAGCTATGCGCGAAGAAAAATTCTGTACAGACTCTATAAGGTACGCCATATTACGAATTTCAGAAGCAGCGGTAAGCATTTGTTGTCTTTCAAAAGCAATATTATTTTCTTTTAAAATATTACGTAAATGCTGATAATTCTTTTTTTGCGCTTCATCATTGGTAGCCGCAATAAGTTTGTCTATTTCGTCTAGGGGATTATTTTTGGTGTCCAGTAAAAGCGTCGTGTTTTCACCGGCTTTTTCCCATTCATTTTGTAAAGTTTCTTGGCGATTACCACCTGGGGTATTAATGCCAGAAAGGGCTAAGCGAAAGCCCATATCACGCAAGGAAACGGAGCCATCCACTTGAAAAAAAGCCACTTCTTCGCGCCTTCCGGGGTAAATTTCTTCAAGCCCTGAAAGAAAGCTTCCGCCTTTGCGAATAAAGCCACCGGCCGAGCCATGCAAGCGCCCGCCAAGGGAAAAGCGAAACACGTCCATAACCATTTCAGCAGCGTTGCCGGCAGTATCATAAAGGCCTAGCTTATTAGCTTTACGCGAGCCAATACGCAAAGTATTTTCTTCAATGCGAGTGGCATTTTCAGGGCGAAAAATCGCGTAGTCGGTGTAATCTTCCCCTTGAGCCAAGGGGAAAAAGTCTTCTTCTAAAAATTGCTGTGCTGTGGTGGTATGCCCCCCTCTTGCGGCGTACTCCCATTCTATTTCTGTGGGAAGGCGCATATAGCCCACATTTCTGGTATCGTCTTTAAAGCGGGGCAGGCTCATGGGATGATTTTGCAAAAGCCACTCCGTATATTTTTTGGTAAACTCTGTGGCTTCATACCAGCTAATATCTGTTTTGGGGCGTACATTTTCAGCGGAAGCAGCAGGGCATGTGCCTTGCATTATGGCATCCCACTGCAGGCCAGTTACTTCGTACTTACCCATAAGATAATATAAATAATCCCCTTGAGGTGCTTCTTTTTGCCATGCTTTAGGTAAATCTTCCTTGGCAAAAGGAGCTGCCAGCGTTGCTGTATGGCGACTATCATAATACGCACGATCCGAGCTTTGCGCATTGTCATAGCCAAAACGAGTACTCATGTCCCACAAAAAGCCCTTTGTAGGTACGCCCACAATTTTAAACACCATGGACATATCACAAGGCATGGGTAAAAGAATATCGCCTTGGTTTGGGTTGGGATTAAAACCTTCATCCAGTTTAGCACTTCCTTTAAGTGTTAAAGCTGCCATGGCCGAGTCTGCAGGCAATATCAAGCCAGTGCAGCTTAAGCAAAGGCACAAGGCCCAAGGTGCTAATTTATTAGATATCACGAATTACCTCCGAAGGTATAATTTTAGCTGCTTTGGTGGCAGGAATAAGAGTAGCCGCCAAAGAAAGTACAAGTACAATACAAAAGCCAAAAGCAAAATGCTCTAAGGGCAAAGAGCAAATTTCTTCTGTGGCATCTTGCCTGCTTTGTGCAAAAAGATATTCAATCAAATGTGCGGCAAGCCCGTATAAAACTGCTGCCAAAGCTGAGCCAAGCACTGCCGTTAAAAAACTTTGGAACAAGGGAAAAATCATAATATCCCCACCATTGTATCCCACAAGACGTAAAATACCTAAATAGCGTTCTTTACGGCGCACAGCTGCCAAAGCATGACTTGCCGTGGAGGCTAAAAATCCCAAGGCGGCCGTGGTGCCTATGAGACCAAAAATAAGATTTAACGAAGCGTTAAGCGCACGTACCGTAGCTATTTCTTCAGCCTTTGTATATACATCTATGGATTTGCTGGCAAAAAACTCACGTAAAGCGGTTACAGCATTTAAGTCTTTTGCATACAGGCGAAAAGCAGGGTAGACGCGTGCCGTATCAGGCGCCACATCTCCCGTCCAGCCTTGATCTACATCAAGGCGAGCGTCCTCCACAGGCTTACGCCCATCACGAAAATCTTCCGTTGCTTCGAGAAGCTGTAAAGGCACAAAGGCCACATCTTTTTGCTGTATGGCAAGAGGCAAGACGTTTTGCACCCAAAGATACACCGTGGCGCGCTGCACTTTCCCCTCATGCAAACGTTCCACTTGGCCCTGTAAAAGCGTACCTTCTTTAGCGGATAACTTGCGCGCAGCCTCAGCTGAAAGCGTAATGGCAAAGGCTGTATCCGGTTTTTGCTTGGCAGGGTCCTTTTGCTCTTGTTCAGGGTCTTCTACGTGCTCAGGCATATAAGGGGCAAGTAATGTATCGCCTGATGCCGTGGGCTCTAAGGAGGCAGTGACCCGCTTAAGCATATTGCTTTCTCCTGCGAGGCGTAAATCCATGGTGGAAGCTATGGAACGCGTTTTTGGCAAAATAAAACCCACATGAGGATTTTTTGCCATTTCTTCTATCCATGCTTTGGTATAATGCCCACTGGAAACAGGAATAATCTCTAAATTATGAGGATTATTTTGCAACCTATCCGTCATGGTGGTAATAATACCGTATTTTACGCCATATAAAACCAAAAGCGGTGTTAAGACAGCAGCTAAAGACAGTACGGCACAAGCAGAAAGTAAGGTTTCATGGCAATAGTCTTTTAGTGCTAAAATACAAGATTTCCCTAGCATGTGCCACTCCCGATGCCTGCTGTACCCACAGGTTTAATACCTTGAATTTCTTGATTTACCTGAATATATTCTTCTTCAGGGGCCTGCGTTGTGACGCTTGCCCCCATATGTGCAAAGATATGCCCTTCTTCACGGCTTACATTAGTCGTTACCAAACGAAAACCGGCTGCTTTGGCACTTTCTGGTGAGTGACTTACCATGACCACACTAATATGCTTTTCGCGCGCAATGGAGGTAAAAAGCTCTAGCACCATTTGTGCATTGTAGGGGTCTAATGAAGCCACAGGTTCATCAGCCAAAATAAGCTTAGGTTCGTGGATAAGCGCACGCGCAATGGCAAAACGCTGCCTTTCTCCCACAGACATCTGCGCCGGCTTTTTTTGTAGAAGATGTGTAATGTCCAGCATGGTGGCAAGCTCTTCAATATTGGCCTTATGTTCAGCGTGAACACAGCACAAAGCAATATTTTCATACCCACTTAAAAAGGGTAGTAGGCCGCCTGTTTGTAAAATATAGCCAATGTACTTGCGCCGTAAAGCTGCAAGGGTATCTTGCTTGCCCTTTTGCCAAAGATGTAAAATATCCATCGGCATATCTTCGGGACAAAAGGAAAATACACTGCCTTGCTGCACGCCGGGTTCAAGAGCAGTGGATAGCATATCCAAAGCTGTGCTTTTACCACAGCCGCTGGGCCCCACTAAAGCCACCAGCTCGCCCTTTTGCACGCTAAAATGTTCCATGTGCAAGGAAAAAGCCTCGCCCATGCCATGCATTTTGTGCAAATTTGCAATAGTGATAATAGGTTGTATTATATTCATACCATTTAGTTTGTTGTTATAAAGTTTTTTGCTGAAGTGAGAAAGGGTTGAGAATAGGCTTTAAGGGTAATAAAAAAGCTCTATATAGCGTAATTAAAAGGTAAAAAACGGGAGGAGGAAACTTTGTAGCAAAGCTTCCTCCTCAAAGATTACCTACAATTAAGGCAGCATGGTGAGCGGTACGCGATACATCCAGTCACCAGGGTTTGTGGCGCCAAAGCTCTCCCAATGGCTACGATCTTTATCGTATTCTTCATAACGAGCTAGACGAGATTTTAACCTATTAATAAAGGTTGTTTGCTGTCCTATACTCATGCGATACCAATCCTCCTCACGTAGGAGCATAATATCACTTTTATACGGTAAGCCTTCCAA
Source organism: uncultured Desulfovibrionaceae bacterium (assembly GCA_964371505.1). Classification (GTDB taxonomy): domain Bacteria; phylum Desulfobacterota; class Desulfovibrionia; order Desulfovibrionales; family Desulfovibrionaceae; genus CAYJAD01. The sequence goes on along the minus strand of CAYJNG010000024.1, from coordinate 14,632 downwards.
AAATTCCCCAAGTACGCCCAATTGAGAGAGATTTTGCCCTTGAGGCATGGGGCTGTTGGGGTCACGTGCTGCACGAGTAGAAGCTGATAAAATACCTTGGAAGAAATCCTTAGCATCGGTCTTCTTAGTGCGCTCAGCATTATCAATAATAATAGAGAGTTGCTGACTAAGGTCATTAAGCTGATTTTTGGTTAAAAGCACAGCCACTTCCACTGTAGAAACCTGCTCACCTCTGGCGAGTTTTTGCAAATCCATATCGGCAATCCAAGAATCCAGCACCGAAGGCGCGCGTACTTCATTGGCTTTACCAAAATATTCCAATTGCATGGCATAGCCAAGAGCCGCAGCCATTTGGCGAGCTTCTTCCTCAGCATTAAGGTTGTTAGCAGGTTCATCGTTGGGCTTGGTCACAAGCTTACCGTCCATGGTCATTTGTACCATGGTTACAATACCTGAAGTGAGGGCTTTAGAAGCCACACTAAAGTTTTTTACACCTTCTTGTATGGTGTTAGCGTTCACAGAAAGATAGTTGGAGCGATTATCAGAAAGGCGTGTTAACAGGCGATAAGCTTGCTCTGCTTCTGTGTGATCCTTCTTTCCCTTGGGCGACTTAATATGCAAAGCAGAAAGGCGTACGCCCTTGGTGCGGGCATAGTCTGCCAATTCAGGCATATCCATTTTCACTGTGGCATAAGGGTCAGTGGTAGGCAGTGGGCCAGCGTCCGTAATAACAATAAGCATTCTTGTGCTGTAGTCCGACCAACTTAAACTATCTAAAGCCATTTTAATGCCAGAAGGGGAGTTTTCCGTAAAGGTGTGGGTGGAAGAGCTAGCTTCCTTAACCTTGGCTAATTCCGTTTCTAGCATTTTACGATCTTTAGCAGTAACAAGATCACTCACCACACGGCTTTCATATTCTGTGCCGGGCTTGGCTTCGGGGCTACTACGAAAAGCCACCACACCAAAGGCCACATCATCTTCCAGCTTAGCATCTTCCAATTGATCGTATACAGAGCGAATAACATTTAAACTTTGATCAATATAAGGCTTCATGGAAATGGTAGTATCTATAACAAAGGCAATGGCTGTACGAGGTTTGCTTTTGTCAATATCTTCTTTACGTTGGCCTGGATCTATAGAAGCTACTTCTAGAAACTTTACCCCTTCAAAAGGGTCATTCATGGCTAAAATAGGCATGAGATAAAAACGGTTGGCATCTACAGCCCCTTCTTTTTCAGAAGGCTCGGTGGCTGCCAATTGCGCTGCATCAAGCGCTGTTTGGTTTTTATCCAGCACAGCTTTTTGAATGTCAGCAAGTTTTTTCTCCATTTGTGTAGATGTACAAATATCCATCAAGCCTTTTTCTTCTTTAAAAAAGAGCAGCGGATTACGTGTGCTTCTTTCTGTAAAAAGTAATGTGAGTGATTGGTTCCACTCGGTGGAATTTGCTTGTTCAATCCAGCCCAGTGGTGGTGTGCTTAAAGGGCCCACTTGTAGCCAACCATCTTGCTTTGCGTACACATAAAAGACGGTGAAGGGCTTCACATTTTCTTGTACAATGGCAGCAGAGGCATTGGGGCTTTGCCTAATATCTGCATCAGGATGTGTAATAACACGCTGATACAGCGTTTGTTTTCCTTCTTGTAAAAGAGGAGTGGCTGTAAACGCTTGCCCATGCAAGGCACATATAAAGGCCGCGCACACAAGAATAAATACAGATTTACGCATGATGTAACTCCAATTAATGTTTTAAATATATTAAGGCTGTTCTTGTTCTTTATGCTGTGCACTGGTGGGGGAAGAGTCCCCAAACCACTGCACATATAAGGTATCAAGAGTGCCCTTAGCTTCTAGTTGTTGTACTTTTTCATTCACTACATCACGTAGTTCATGCTCTCTTTTCGAAAAAATATAGCAATAATCCTGCTCCTTAATGGGAGGTTCAAGTATCTGCATATTTTCAAAGTTCTGCATAATTGTTTTTAAAAGTAGCTCATTGCCCAAAATAGCTTCTATTTCACCATTAAAAAGTAAATGCACAAGACTGTTTTCATTTTTCAAGGCAATGATGGTGCTATTTTTTAAAACGCTAAAAGCATACTTTTCTGCATCGCTTCCTTTAAGTACGCCTACAATGCTTGAACTTAAGTCCTCATTTTCATCAAGTGGGCTATGCTGCAATACAAGAGCGTGCAAATCCGCCTCCAAATGCGGAGCAGAAGCAATAAAGCGTGCTTTGAGTGGTGATGTTATCATACGGCTTGAAAGAAGCATACGGCATGTACCTTCTTCCAACATAACTAAGCTTGTGGCATAGTCTGCAGGAATAAACACCAATGAATAAGGCAGCTGCATGGCTTCTAGTACAGCTATATCAAAACCTCGTCGCACACCATCATCATCCACAAAGGCATATGGAGGGTTATCTTCCGGTACACAGATGGGAAGAACACCTTCAGCAAAGCTTGGCCGTACACTAAAGGCAAAAAGACATAACAAAAGAAGACATATTTTTTTTAAAAATAGTGCCTGCATACTGTATGCTTTGCAAGGTGACAGCAAAGATAACAACAGGGGATGTGTTGCTCGTAATATTTTCATATATCTTGCTCTAATCATCTATTATAATAGCAAATTATTTTTTCCAAGAGTTCAGTAAATCTTTTGCCGCAGCATTTCCTTTTTTAGCTTCTTCTTCTGCCCACTTTTGCAAACGCTCCAAAGAGGCGGTCACGTTGGCATCGCCGGATTCTTGCGCCTTAGTATACCAAGTGTACGCTTCGTTGGCATCCGGACTAATACTTCCTTTAGCCCCAGTGGAAGAGGGGTCATAAAAGTTACCAAGCTCTGTCATGGCGCCACTCAAGCCTTTTTGAGCAGCATCTTCTAAGAGTAAGAATACGGCATCTTGCGCCTTGGCATCTTTTTCAGCTTGTGGCTTTAAATTTTGCGCAAGATCATAACTTTTTTGGGCAGCATCATTTTTACGCAAAAGCTCTCGTGCTGAGTCCATGGGGCTTAAGTTCGTAGCTGGTGCGGAATTATCTGTACCAGTATTTCCTTCGGGCTTTGCTTCTTCAGGCTTATTATCTTCTTGTTTAGCTTCTTCTGACTTGTCGTTTTCAGGCTTGTCATTTTCCGCTTTATTTTGGTCAGATGGGGCTTCTTCCTTCTTTTCTTTGTCGGCATCATCCTTGCCAGTATCTTTTTCTGTTTCTTCCGTTGTGGTAGGTTCTGTATCTGTAGTATCTTTATACTGCGTAAAATACCACCACAAAGCACCGCCCAGCAAAGCGCACAATAAAAGAATACCTAGAATAAGGGGGAGAGGGCTTTTTTTCGCAGGTGTGTTGTCGGCCATGTCCACTTCTGGCAAGGGAGCTGGCTCTGGTTCTGGCACGGGCGCAGGTTCTGGTTCTGGCTCAACCTGCGGTTCTTCCACAACAGGTGCTGCCACAACCGCCGCTGCAACAGGTGCAGCCATACCCACGCCATGACCACCGGCCATGGATGATTGTATAATATCATCAACGGCAAGATTATATGTCGTCACTACGCCTGTAGCATCTTTTACATGCAATTTATACATATCTAAAGAATCAAGATTGTCTACAACCTCAGGGCCCACCGCAAGACGTAGCATATCATTTTCACAATCCCATGCCACCGGCTCTAAAAACACTTCCCCTGTTTGCCACCCTTCAGGGGTAAGGCAACGCTTATCCGAAGCATTAACTAAAGCAAAAGTGGGTGCAGCTGTGCACTGTAAGGGCGTTACAATAATAATACCGTTACCGGGGCCTTTATGCGGATCTGGAATAAAACTTGCTGGCATACTTTATCCTTAATTGGCAGTTGTGGGCATACAATATGCCGTTAAAATGGTACCTAAAAGAGTATTTTGCTCACGATTAAACGTGCCGCTTTCTGCACAATCCACATTAGCTTGTAAGGTATGCACAAAAGCACGCAACCAGTCCCTATAATAGGTGCGGTCATAATTGGTGGCTTCATCGGGCAAGAAAGGGAAGTTATGCGGTGCTGGTGGTGTAAACACAGTGACCGGACTTCCTTTAATTAAAACAGTACGTGCAGCATCATCAGCCATGCGAGGATCAAAACCAAGCCAAGAAATAAAAGCGTTGAGCGTATCAGCTGCAATACTTACTTGTTTCCAAACCAGTTTTTCACGCGCAATATTTCCATAACCGGAAACACGCCTTTGCGCTTCTGTCATGGCCTGTGCCACTTGTAAGCGCCCAATGGCTGTAATGAATTCATGCACCAATTGATTCCATTCACGCTCAGGAAATTTGAAATATTGCTGCGCCTTAACATTATTGGTAAGGGCGCGCATTTGTTCAATCCAATGCGTTAAAACAATATCCGTAAAGCGTGAGGCTTCATCTTGATATAAAGGCGCAGCATTTTCTTCTTCTGCAACTTCTACCTCATCGGTGGAAAAATCGTCAAACAGGTCATCCAAAAGGCTTTCGGCTTGTACACGAGTGCCTATGACGGCAGAACCATTTTCACCTTCGTGTAGGCGTTCTTGCTCGGCTTTAAAGTATAAGGCGTGCAAGTCGTGGTCGCGCACTTGAAAAGCACGTAAAAAAGCACCAAAGCGTTGGGCTTCAATGATTTTTGTTAAAACACCTGCAAGCTTACGTGCCAGCAAGTCTTTACGTTTACGCTCTTCCTCTTTATCGTCACTTTTAAAGTGTGGCCCAAGTATGGCATGCACTTTTTCCATGCTTTGTGATAAAGTTACGGCTATTTGCTCTCGCTTAAGCGAAGGATGACAAAGCGGACGCAAGGCATTACGCAAAAAGCTGATGCCCCCATCATTGAAAGCCATGGTGGACTCCCATGCTTTTTCAGGTTGCAGCACATGGCTTTGCACCAAGGAAGAAGCAAAAAAATCCTTTTTAATATCATTAATAAAGTCCACTTGATTGCTGCGTATACCCGCTTCTTTACCATTTTCAAAATCAAAAATAGCTTCATCACGAATATTTGGGTTGCGCAATAAATACACATTATTAAAGGGCTTATTATCTGCCCAGTTGGTGGGCCAAGAGTCATAAATGGAAAAGAGCTTTAATAATGACGCTTCTACACGCGTATTCCAGCGCCCCTCCACACTGGGTGCTCCTTCTTTTTTCATAAAAATAGTGTCTATTTTTGTTAAAATAAAGAAGAGTGCCGGCGCCGTTTTGGCTAAAGCGCGTCTTTCCGGAGTTTCCCCATGGGTACTGCCAATCCATTGTTGCACAGCGCGCGCAAGGTCATGCACATCTTGGTTGCTGGGCCCCACGCATAAAAGCATACTTGTGAGCTCTTTTTCAGCGCAATATCTTTCAAAAAGATAGGCCACCTTACCACGCAAGAAGAAAAGCTCTAAATTTTCAGGGCGTTCTAGCTCGCGGCGTACATCTTCCACTTTTAAACGTGTACGGTATCCCGGAAAGTCAAGTAAGTCTGTGTGGTCAAAAAAATCATCAGGTTTTTCGAGCATGGGAATGGTAATTTCTGCCGTAAGCGCCGTTACCAAAGTACGCGGAATGCTGGCCTGCTTACCATTATTACTTACAACAGTAAGCATATTTTCAGGGTCTGACTCTGGCTTCAGTAAATCCTTTACCAAGGATACATCGATGATGCTTTTATCACGCGGAATAAGCGCTTCCACGCCACAATAAGCTTCATCAGCCCGCCCAAGGCTTTGAAAAATAGAACTTAAGCGCACAAAAAGTTCTGTAAACTTTTCTACATTATCCCATAATAAGGCAAAAAGCTTAGCACGGCCTTGTAAATCAAGCCCAGGGGCCAGCTCCACGGCGCGTTGCCAATACGCTCTTTGCAAAAGCTGCACACGCGGGCGCGAGGCAAAATTGCGAGAAATATATTCGCGCACTTCTTCCATGTCATCGCTGGTCACTTCATTATTATGTGTAGCATTATAGTATGTTTCAATATTTTTAATATCTGCCAATAAAGCTTCTTGATCAGGGCTTTCTTTGTGTTCGCAGTCAGCATAGTAACTGTTGGCAATGACACGCGCTATGTCACACTCATTGAGCAAACGTAAGCGAATAGGGTAGCCTTGCGGCGGATTTTCCGGCGCAGTGGTGGTAAAGCGTGTCACAAGCCCTGTGGATTCTTTTTCTCCCTCAGGGTTTATCTCACTAATAAAGTCATGCTGGATGCCATTAAAATTTGTGATGAGTTTACCCTGATTGTCACGAGCAAGGGTAGAAATAAGATAGGATTTCCCCGCTTGGCTCGCACCAAAAACGCCCACACACATTTTACGCTGTGCTGCCACTTGGCACTTATGAAAAGCACGCCCAGCACGGCGCAATTCTGCATGTATAGTGTCAAACTCTTTGCCCATAAGCTCTTTATTGGCTGTTATCCAATCAAGGGCTTTTTGTGTATTTTGTTGTAAGCCTTGGCAATGGCTTGCAAGCATTTGATCTTCTGGTTGCATATATATCTCCTTACGCTATGCCAACGGTACGCATGCTAAGCATTGCTAATAATGCCGGTATCAAGCCAATAGCCTTCATCCAAAGGCAGAGTTTGCAAGCGTATATCAAGGTCTCTTGTACTTACTTCATTGCCATCTTTATCGGCGATGCGCTCAATGGTGAAGTCTCCTTCATCTCTATCATCCTTTTCATCCCATATTTCAGAAACAAAAAGACGCACATCCACTTTGTAAGGGAGGCGGCCAGCAGCACGTGCACGCGCTTCTTCATTGCTAAAGGTAAGCAAATGATAGCGCGTAGTGGGCCAGCGGTCGGTATCTACCTGTCTGTAGCCGATGGGAAGGGGGCCGCCAAAGTGTACTTCGCGCTCCAATTCCACTTCTTTCTTGCTATCCACATCCACTTCAAACCAAACCTTAGGACGTCTTAATTGGCCATTTATGTCCATTTCACCCACATAGCGTGCCGTAGAAGAGAGTTGCAAGTTTCCAACATCAAAGGAGAAACCTTCTAAATGCCCTTCTGCCAAGGCGCATAAAATTGCGCCCACCACCACGGTGGTTTTTGGGTCTGTAATACGTCCATGCACATCAGCAAAGGGATACCAGTTCCCCACATGGTATTGACGCATGGGGAGAATGCGATGCATGGGCACAGGAAGCTTGGCCAGTACAGGTGATACTATACCGTTCCACGCACTGGGGCGCCCCGTCAGTAAGAGTACATCGCAATTATGCAAATACACCACTTCGCAAAGGGCTGCCAGTGCAGGCCCAAGTGTGGCGCGAATGGTATTTTCCACAGCTGTGGGGTTGATGCACAGCTCCACATCCATAAGTGAGAACTCAGCACCGGCAGGTAAGTACTTCTTAATGCTTTGCTCCACAGCAGTGATAATATGCGCTTGCGGGGCAGGGTAGAAGAAGGATGAAGGTAAGTTTATGCCTTCAAGGCTTTGAAAAGGTATATACTTTTCTTCGCTTTCAGCATCTTCTACAGTTTCTTTATCATCAAGATTAAGCACATCATTGCAGGTAAAAAAGTCCCCAAAACGGCAAGTAAAGGGTGGATGATTTTCCTGAATTTCTACGGTGTTCTGGTATAAAAGTTCACAAAGTCCTAGCATGCCAAGGGCCACAGGTACAGCCACTTGACGTACAAAGCGAGCACGTAAGTTACGTTGATCTTGCGAAATGCCAATGGCATCTCGGCCAAAGAGTTGTCCTATGAGTGTGCGTGGCTCAATAACACCCGCTTTAGAAAAAGCATCTGTAAGGCAGGGAATAATATGCTGTGCCACCATATCTCGTAATACTTCATCACCGGCAATATTAAAGCCGTCACGAAACTCCATATGCGGAGATATGCGCGCCGTATCCCCCACACCGCTTGCCAATTCATAGGTGGCAATGGATAAGTCCATGGTGCCGCCGCCTGTATCTATGGAGGCTATGCGCACACAAGGTTTATTGCCGTATTCTTTACGCGGTGTGCCAAGAAGCTCAAATAAATGATGCGCATCCCCATGATATTTCACAGCAAGCTCATTGTAAATATATACAATTTGTGAGCAAGAAGCTTCATCCCAGTCGCAACGCACTTGCGGGCTTGTGCGATAATCTTTAGCTGTTCTGGCGGCTCTATCTTTCACCCCCACATAACACTCACTCCAGCCCAGCGCTTCCCACACCACGCGTACAGCCCAAGAAACCCAGCGGCGGAAAATACGCTTTTCTGCCACAGGCATGGCTGTGGGTACGGTAAAGAGAATGCGGCGCAAACGGCGCGGCATATTGGGGAGTTCGCGGCGTGAGCGTATGGCAGGGGAGTTAATGGTAACCAAAGCTTGGGTAATAATTTCGCCCACCATGAAAAGCATGAGAGAAGAACGCGTGAAAAGCGATTCAAAAGCCGGCTCTTGCTCTTGTTGGCGTAGCTCTTTAGAATTTTTAAAGAGTGCATCGTTAAAACAAGCCAGCGGCGTTCCTTCACGGTTTACCTGCCGTGGAAAGAGACCGCGTGTTACCATGGGCTCTTGTGGCCCGCCTGTATTATAACGCCATGTTTGTTGCCAAGGGCGCTCATCCCATAAATATCTTTTGGGGCTAGACATGCCGGTGCTACCTTCTGCGCACACCGCATGCGTGGCAAGGCGTGCCGCTTCAGGCCCCACACGTACAGCCGAAGGCCAAGCAAAGGCAGGGGTGCGACGACCGGAACGACGACTTAAAGCATCATCACCAAAGTGCGCTTCCACAAATTCCACACGTGTTTCAAAAGGATCGCTATAAATATTTTCTGGTTTACTTAAATCACGCAACTGCAATAAATAACTATCATTAAGGTTGGTTATGCGTTGTGGTAACGTTTCAACCAAGATACCCGTGGTGCGCGAATTACCAATATCAAGAATAAGGTCTACTTCCACAGGTTGTTCACGGTCAGGATTAATAACTTGCACTGTGGTGCTGCGCAAAGCTTCACGTACCACTTCAAGCCATGTAAGGTAGGAGGCTAAGTGCTTAAGTACGTAAAATTCATCACTGCGGGCACGCCCTTTATTTTTTTTGGTTTCAAAGGCAGTGTATACGTTTAGCAGCCATGTATCTACCCAAGAAGCATTTAAAAACCAAGCATTGTCACGTACATGGTGCGCCAAAGCAAAGGTGCCGTGGGCGGCCACATCCCGCGGGGAAAGCGCGTAATACTGTTCACCGCTAAAGTCATCTTGCCCGCTTACAGCTTCGTGTTTAATGCCTTGGCTTGGCAATTCTTCCACATTGGTATCAAAAATTAAAGTGATGCTTAAAGTATCAGCATCTTTTTGCGTCATGCGCGCTCTCACCCAGTTGGAAGGGCCATACTCAAAGCGCTCGCCGCCATCGTCCCATTTTTGTCCACGAGTACGCAAAAAGGGGAGAGGTATCCACGCATCTTGCCACACATCAAGCACACGGCGCGTATCAAAGGAATAATCCCTATCGCACGCTTCACCGGTAAGTTGGTCAATATCTTGCCCATCTTCTTCTACAATGCAGCGCAAATAATGTTCGTAACGGCTTTCTGTAGCACTATTTTGCACTTTCTTCTCTTCTTTAAAGTGCCGTGCCACCCTTGGCAATGAAGAAATTCGCAATTCAAAATCTAAAAATTGCGGACAACCACCAGGAATAAGACTTATTGTACTATGTTTTTTTTCCATCATTAATTCTTCCTACGAAAATCTGCTTTCCATTTTGTGCTACTGCCGCCAAGTTCGCTTCCGCGACATGATGTGCTACTTTCAGAACCTGTGCAATCCACCCTTTGTGGTACATAATGACTGCCGCCGGGGCACATGGCTTCGGATGACTGCATGGCAAGTCCTCCGCTACCAGTAAATTGAGCCTGCACATTACCGGTGCATATGGATCCATTTTTTTCACGCACAATGCGACGCCCTTTACCTGATTTGTCAAAGCAATACTCAGCCACAATGGGCTCGCCGGTTCTGCGATTCACAAGACCTGTATTACTTACCCAGCACCCTTCCAAGAAGGCCATGTCAGACTTATCCTTAGGAATTTCTAAAGGATCATTCTTTTTAGGCTTTGGTTCCTTTTTAGGAGGCTCTTGCTTTTTAGGCGGATCCTTCTTTGGCTCTTCTTTTTTAGGTTCTTCCTTTTTAGGCTCTTCCTCTGGTGTCATGCCAAGGAAGGGTTCATCTAAAGGAGGCTCTTCTTTTTTAGGTTCTTCTTTTTCTACCAAAGGTTCTTGCTTAGGTATCTCAAGCTTAGGCGCTTCTTGCTTGGGTATTTGTAACTTTTTAGGCTCTGGCTCTGGGGGCAAGCAAAGAGCTGCTTTTTCACGTAATTGTACGCGCAAAGCCTCCAAGCTTGCGTATAGGTCTTGCTCTTCACTTTTTGCCTCTTCTAAGGCTATGGATGCCTTGTTTTCTGGCAAGCAAGAAGTAGGGAAGGGCAATTGAAAGGCAAAAGGCAATAAGCCCAGCGCCGCAAGAAGCAATAAGAGTAAAAGAAGCAATAAAAGCAAAGGTAAAAGCCACGCAAGGCAGCCTCTACCACCAGCGGCCACAGGCGCCGCTGCCACGGGTGCTGCCGCTATGGGCGCTGCCATAACAGGGCTAGCCGCCGCAGGCGCTGCAGCAACCACCGGCATAACTGCCGCCACACGGGCCAAGTCTTCCGGTTGTGCGCCCACAGTGCCAAGAGCAAAGCCCCATGCGGTTAACACGGGTTGCTTACCCACCATCCAAATGGCATTTTCATCGGGATATTGTAAAGCAAGCTGTAAAATTTCGCCGGAAAGCACATGTTGCGAATCACTACTTTGTAAAAGCGCTTGCGATTTGGCGCTTATTTGCGCAGCAAGCTTTTGGATTTTTTGCATGGCTTCAAATTTTTCTTCCGGCGCTAAATCCGCAAGCCTGCTCACATCACCTTGCCCGCAAGAAGTGTGCGCATACCAGTCTATACTTTCTTGCCCTGCCACGCCTGCGCTATGCACAGGCTCTGCCAAAAGAGCCACATGTTCATTTCCAAGAGTTTTTAATATGGACTCTAACTGAAAATAACAATCTGTAACCAAAATGCCCTGACAAGCCAAAGGACGCAGCAAAGAGCGTTTGGTAGAATGTAAAAATATGCCTGCCATATATTACTCCTTATTCTCAGATGCTAAAGTATAAGGAATATTATGCTCTTGTAAAAATTTGATAATATCCTTGGCAACGATGGAAAGGCTAGACTGTCTATAAGACTGTTTATCCATGTGGATATAGGTATTAATGCCCACCACATCTCCTTGTTCATTCACTAAAGGCCCACCGCTATTACCTTGAGAAACAATGGCTGTGTGTACAATGAGCTCAGGGTTCTTTTCTTGGACAACACTTACAGTACCTTCTGAATAAATAACATCGGGTACATCGGTGGTTTGCCCCTTCATAAGAGCTTTAAATTTAGGATCGTTATCCGTAACGGCAGAAGGAAAGCCCCACGTACTCACCTTTTGCGTGCGTTGTACTTGTGTGTTTAAGCTTAAAGGCTTTACGTCGGTTACAGGTACTTGTAATACGGCATAATCGCGAGCCGCCACTGGGCTTACCACAAGCACCTTGGCCTTGGTGGCTCCGCCTTTAAACGTACCCACCACGTATACAGCCCCCTTACCAGAGCCCACCACATGCTGATTGGTTAACACAATACCAGGAGCTATAAAAAAGCCTGTGCCCATTTGCATACCGGAAGCTTCATCGGAAAGAACAAGCACTGTGGCATTTTCTAATTTTTGCACTACATCTGTCGGGTTTTGTGTGGAGGCAGCAGGAGGTGCCGCAGGTGGGGGCGCCTCTGCGGAGGAGTTAGGCTTTTGCCCTTCACCATGGGGGGACTCCGGAGGCGGAGCTACGTCTGCCCCCGGATTTTGCCCTTGTGGAATATTCTGCTTAGGTATCTGTAAAGGTTCACCTTCTCTTCCAAAACCTTCAAGGCTTCCAAGAAGATCTTTTATTTCACAAGGCTCTTTTGCAAGTAAAGCTTTAAGACGTGCAATCTCCGCTGCCAGTGCATCATTACGATGTTGCTGCTCTAACACCACGGCAGATTCTTGCTCAAGCAAGGCTAAACGCGCTTGCCATTGGTGCCAGATAATCCAAGCTAAAAGCCCGATGACGGCAAGAAAAAGAAGTATGCCCCAAAACCAAGGGCTTACATACCAAGGCCTAGAAACAGGGCCTACGGGCTCATTTTCTTGCGTATTGCTGTGCGTTTCTGTGGCATTTTCTTGCCCAGCAAGGGTCTCATCTTTTGGCTTTGCATCTGTAGGGGAGTTTTGCACGTCAGACATAATTATCCTTCCAATGCGGCTTGTAAAATGGCGTCGTTGGTGGCTATTTGTTGCTCTACATCTGTACGTGTGCTTTCAAGGTTTTGGCGTGAAGCTTGCCAAGAATTCGTACTTTGTGCCACTGTGCGCACTTGGGGGTTTTTAATTTTTGTAGGTTGCTGTTGTGCTACCTTTACATTTTGCGTGCCGCCCACTTCTTGGGCCATGACTTGTCTATATTCTGTATCTTTTTGCGCTGTGCTTGTGTATGTTGTTTGCAAAATTCGAGCTGTTTCTTCAAGGCCTGCGCGAATTTCAGTATAGCGTGCGCTTAATTGCTGCTTGGTAATGGTGCCGGCTTTTGCTTGCGTAATGGCAGCTTTAAACTCACGATCATAGCATTGAGAAGCAATTTTTGCTGCAGCTGTGGCACGATTCATAGAGGCAGTTTCAGCATTAAGCTGGCCAGAGTATTTGGCGTAGAAATCTGCATCGCGTTTAGCTTCTTGGTTTTTACCATAAATATTACCGCCCACAGCACCGGCAGCGCCACCAGCAGCAGCGCCCACAAGCGCACCTGAAGCTTTACCTGTAAGCAAGCCCCCTAAAATGGCTCCCACAATGGCGCCACCCACAGCACCTGTTGCAGTAGATGTGGCCACAAGGCCTTCATCATTACGAAGCTCAGCCACAGGCTGGTAGCAAGCAGGGTAGTGGTTTACCTGTGTGGTTTGCGCGCCATACTTGCTAGCACAACCTGTTGCCACAAAGCTGCTCAAAACAAGCACGCCAAGCACAGGATGTAATTTTCTAAGACAAGACATACTAACCTCCATTAATAGTTATTTTTTTCCCATACGCATCCTTTTCTGTATAGGAAAAAAAATAAAATTTACGTGTAAAAACCGCACATTAGCAAGATTTTTTACACAATAAAACTCCCTTATTATAACGTAGCTTCTATAACGTATTTTTAGAAAATGAGCAAGTAAGCCATGGCGCTTTAAGCTCACCATGAGCATGATAAAAACATGTTTTTCTTGCGAGTTGGCATTTTATATTGTAAAGTAAGTACACAAGTGTTTTTTGCGTCATTATTTTATGTACTGCTTTAAACGTCGTTTTAGGTAGTGCCATTTTTCTTGTATCACAGAAAATTTGGAGGTTTTTTTATGAAACGGATTTTACTTTTAACTTTATCTGCAGCCCTTGTACTCATGGCTTCCGCCGGTTTTGCTGCAGATACAAAACATCTCACCATGGGTACCGGTGGTACGGCTGGTGTTTACTATCCTTTGGGTGGTGCCATAAGCCAAACCTTAAGCTCTAAAAGTGGTGATATGTACTCCATCACAGCCCAAACCACAGGCGCTTCTGGTGAAAATATGCGCCTTATCGACGCAGGCGAAGTGGATTTAGCCATTTTACAAAATGACGTGGCACACTCTGCCTACAACGGCCTTGCCCCTTTTAAAACAAAGCTTGGAAAAGTACGCGCCATTGCTCGCTTATATCCAGAGTATTTACACGTTGTTGCCAGCACAGATAGCGGCGTAAAGCAATTTGCAGACTTTAAAGGAAAAAAAGTCTCCGTGGGCGCACGCGGTAGCGGTAATGAAGTGAACTGCCGCCAAATTTTTGAATTTTACGGCCTTGACTATAAAAACGTAGATCCTGTATTCTTACCTTATGGCGAAACTGCTGACCAATTTAAAGACCGTGCTGTGGACGGTTTTGTATTTACCATCGGCACACCTAACCCCGCCATTCAAGATATTACCACTTCTCAAGAAGTAACTTTCGTACCTCTTGATGGTAAGCCCAGTGATGAAATTGTGGCTAAATTCCCTTACCTTGTAAAGGATGCTATCCCTGCCAATACGTATAAAGGACAAACAGCCCCAGTGCCTACGCTTTCTGTGCAAGCCATTCTTGTAGTAAGTGAAGATATGTCTGACGAAGACGCGTATCGCATTACCAAGCTTTTGTTTGAAAATACCGACAGCATCGGTAAGGCGCACAATAAGGGTAATGAAATTAAAATTGAAAAAGCCCTCGATGGTATTACCATTCCTTTCCACCCTGGTGCTGAAAAATACTTGAAAGAAAAAGGTATTATGAAATAAAATTCCCTTTTCGTACACTATGAAGCGGCGTGAGAGAACCTTACGCCGCTTTTTTTGCCCCCATATGTTCTTCTTTTGAATCCTGCCTCGTGCCTTCGTAAAGCTAGCTACTTCCAGCAAAAGCCTCCATGTAAAAAGCTTCTTGCCCACAAGCGTATGGCTCTAGAAAGCTATCCTAATAATTGC
>CAYJNG010000023.1:0-22608 GCA_964371505.1 uncultured Desulfovibrionaceae bacterium | reverse complement strand
CCATAAAAAAAGGCCGCATAAAGCGGCCTTAGGGAACAAAGAGGCATTGTCCCAACTTTTAGGGAAGGAGGATGGATCGACCTTCAAAAGCGAAAAATATCAGCTAGAGCTTTTGAACAATATACAACCTACCTTGCGATTATAAAAAACATACAGTCCTTTATAATCCAGCCCTGCTTGTGTGCACAGAGCCTGTTGTCCCGGCGTGGGTTCATTACTAGGAGCCTTCCTAAGTAACGGGTCAACTATTAATCTGCTTGCCTACGAATGAAGGCAGGCATGTCAAAATCTGTTTCGTCAAAGACAAATTCTTCAGCACCAGGATTATACGTGCGAACTTGAGACTGCTGTGTACCAAGTGCTTGGCTTTTACGTACAAAAGGAGGCACTTCGCTTTTACCACCATCATACCAGCTTTCCACCGGTGCGCGGCGCTTCATAACAGGCTCATGCACTTCTTCCTGCGCCATAATGGGCTGTTGTTCTGGCTGACGGCGAAGTCCTGTGTTAGACACCACGGCAGCAGGCCCAGGCTGTTTAAAATTAGTTACATTAGAAGCGGCTGGTGTGTCAACTTGTGCCGGCTCCACAGATTCAATTCCTGTGGCAACCACAGTAATGCGCAATTCCTCACCCACAGTTTCGTCAAAAACAACACCAAAAATGATATTGGCATCTGGATGCGCAGCTTCGTTGATAATATCACCAATTTCACTGATTTCTTCACCGGAAATATCCATAGAAGCTGTGATATTATATAATACTGCCTTGGCGCCTTCCAAAGAAACATCTTCTAATAAGGGGCTCATAATGGCGCGTTGCGCAGCTTCACGAGCACGGTTTTCACCAGAGGCAACACCGGTACCCATAAGCGCAAGGCCGGACTCTTGCATGACGGTATTTACGTCTGCAAAGTCAAGGTTAATCATACCCTCTTCCATAATCACGTCGGAAATGCCCTTAACAGCATAGTACAATACGTCATTGGCTTTTTTGAGCATTTCGGTGAAAGGAGCTTTTTTAGGAGCAAAAACAAGCAAACGGTCATTGGGAATGGTAATTAAGCAGTCCACATGCTGACGCAATTCTTGTAAGCCAGCATCAGCTGCAGCTTTACGCTTAGCACCTTCAAAGGTGAAAGGCTTTGTTACCACGCCCACAGTGAGGGCGCCCATTTCGCGTGCTGCTTGTGCAATAACCGGAGCTGCACCGGTACCTGTGCCACCGCCCATACCGGCAGTAACAAATACCATATCAGCGCCTTCTAAAGCTTCTTTAATGGCAATGACGCTTTCTAAAGCAGCATCTTTGCCTTTGCTTGGGTTAGCACCAGCACCAAGGCCGCGAGTTAAGGTTTCACCCAATTGCACCTTATGCGGAGCTGCGCTTTTATTAAGAGCTTGCACGTCTGTATTGGCGCACACAAAAGTTACACCACGCAAGCCGGAAGTAATCATGTTTTGAACAGCATTGCCCCCGCCGCCGCCAACACCAATAACTTTTATCTTAGCATTTCCTGCCATTGATGATTCAAAATCAAAAAGATCCATACGCCTCTCCTTCCTACAAGTTCCTAATTACGAAATATCTTTGACCCATTTCTTCAAGCTGGCAAATATGCCCTCAAACATGGTGGTCTCGTTATTTGTAAATAATTTCTGCCCGTGATTTTCTTTTTCTGCCCCGTAACGCAAAAGCCCCACTGCAGTGGCATATTTGGGACTATTCACAACTTCTTTAAGCCCGCCCACATTACGCGGATAGCCTATGCGTGTTGGTAAGCCAAATATTTGCTCTCCAAGCTCCTGACAGCCTTCAATAAGGGCTGTTCCACCGGTGAGCACCACACCTGCTCCTATCATGTCTTTATAACCTGAGCGAATAAGTGTCTGGTCTACGAGGTATAAAATTTCTTCCATACGAGGTTCGCAAATTTCTGAAAGCACCTGACGTGACAGTCTGCGTGCTTGACGCCCGCCTACGCTTGGCACTTCAATAACCTCATTATGACGCACCATATCTGTTAAGGCGCAACCATATTTTACTTTAATTTTTTCAGCCGCATTCATGGGAGTGCGTAAACCAAAGGCTATATCATTGGTTAAATTTTGCCCGCCAAGGGCTAGCACCGCCGTATGCTTAATGGCATCATTGGCAAATATGGCAATATCTGTTGTGCCACCACCAAGATCTACCAAGGCCACACCAATTTCGCGCTCTTCTTCTGTAAGCACCGCCTGCGCAGATGCCAAAGACTCTAGGGCAATATCTGCCACTTCCAAATTACTACGATGACAAGAACGCACAATGTTTTGCGCTGATGATACAGCCCCTGTCACTATATGCACTTTTACCTCAAGGCGCACACCAGCCATACCCAAAGGGTCTGCTATGCCGCGTTGATCGTCAATAATATACTCTTGAGGCAAAATATGTATAACTTCACGGTCTGCCGGTATGGCTACAGCGCGTGCTGCATCTAGTGCGCGTTCAATATCACGCGGCGTCACTTCGCCACCTTTTACCGCAATAACACCATGACTATTTATGCTATTAATATGGCTACCGGCTATACCCACATACACTGCGTGGATTTCACATCCAGCCATAAGCTCTGCTTCATCTAAGGCTTTGCGTACAGACTGTACCGTTTGCTCAATATTAACCACAACGCCTTTACGCAAACCAGTGGAGGGGCATGTGCCAATGCCAATAATTTCTATGATGCCATCGTCACCGAGCTCCCCAACCACGGCACAAATCTTGGTTGTACCGATGTCTAAGCCCACTATAAGTTCAGATTTGCCCACGTTTCCCCCCAAAAAACCTTCACCGTTCCATTACACATTCTTTATCACCCAAACATTACCATCGGTAGCTCTTACCTCACGTACTTTGGATAATTCGTTGCGTCGTACCAAGTCTGAAATAGTGATGGACAAACGCTGCAAATTTTTTTCCCAACTATCCAATGCTACAGACAAAAGAATCTCTCTATCATCAAGGTAGAGTTCTACCCCTCTACTAGCACTTACCCGCAAAGCCGATATGGCTCCAAATTCTACAGGTAAATACCCACTTTTCAAATCTTCCAGATAACCTTCAAGATTTTCCAAAACATCTTCTGAGCCTGCTTCCACCTCTAAAGTAGGTAAAGCCATAAAGTGCTCTGTGAGCACCGGCGCTATAATAGTACCCTTCACATCGGCATAGTAGAGCACATCATTTTTTCTCACCCAAAATACAGGCAGTCGCTCCTGCACTGTAATACTAAAAGTATCTGGTAAAATACGTTTTACAGAAACCGTTTCTACCCATGGGGTTTCCAAAAGCAATTGCTCCATGTGCGCAATGCTTACATCAAGGGAGTTATCCCCTACTTTCACCCCAGAAATATCGCGTATCATTTGCGCTGAAAGACGCTTATTGCCTATAATTTCCATGTGCTGTGTTGCAAAGTAACTAGAGCTCGTTGCCTTGTCGTACAAAAAAAGTATTCCAAAACAAAGCCCTGTAAGCAACACTGCGCCTGATGCCACACACGCTAAAGTAAGCCCAATTTTTTTAAGACTTTCTACATTGCGAATTTTAGGTACTTTAGGCAGCAAAAAATTGAGTTTTCTTGGCGGCGAAGGACTTTTTTTGTAACTATTTTTCGCTGGTTTACGCCCAGAGTTCACGGCTCCGCGTGCTGTATACCCTTTAGAATTTCTTAAGGACATACTATTTTAACCTCAGTCTCAAGCTCTATGGCAAAGCGTTTCTTAACGCAATCTTTCGCTTCTTCAATAAGTTCCAATGCAGCGGCGGCGCTTCCTTTTCCTTCATTAATCAAAAAGTTGGCATGCAGGGAAGAGAAAGCCATTCCACCCATACTTTTTCCTTTAAATCCGCACTGTTCTAGAAGCATTCCGGCAGCCTTATCCGGAGCGGGATTTTTAAATACACAGCCTGCACTCCACGCCCTCACAGGTTGTGTAGACTTTTTCTTGAAAAAGTCTTGAAACATTTTCTTTTTAATGCCATTCATACTTGCTTGCGTCAAGATAAAAGTTGCATCTATTACAAAAAACCAAGTATTTAATCCTTCCAAAATCGACAAAGAAAATTTTCTGTAGCCATAGGAAAAAGCCGTGGGCTTCACTTGTAAAACACCAGTTGCAGGTGAGTAAATTGTAATGCAATCTAAGTGAGCGCATGTTTCACTTCCAAAAGAACCTGCATTCATTGCTATGGCGCCGCCTACTGTTCCTGGAATGCCACAAAGACCTTCCAGTCCACTAAGCCCGTGTTTTGCACAAAAACCTATAAGGCGAGGCAATTTGTGCCCTGACCCCACAGACACCCATACTTTACCTTGTTCCTCTTTTATAATTTTTGGGCCAAATTTAAAAAGCGGTCGTAAGACGGTCAATCCAAGATCTTCATCACTTACTAAAAGATTACTACCTGCGCCCAAAACAAATATATCACCGCCCAAGGAATCTATTTTTTCTTTTAGTGCACTTTCGTCCAATTCTTCAGTCAAACGCACCTCAGCTATGGCTTTTCCGCCAAGGCGTAACGTGGTTCTTTCTGAAAACTTTGGTTCGTAAATAATTTGCACGTCATTCTTCCTAATTCTTTTTCAAAAAATCTTGTTCAGCTGTTCAATTTTTTGCGTATAAAAATTATTTTTTACACACTTTTTTGTTTTACTCTAGCTTTCAAGGTAACGAGGGCCCACGCGAGTGATGGTTCCGGCCCCAAGGGTGATAAAAACATCCCCTGGCTTTAAATAGGCCTTGGCTTCTTCGAGCAAAATATCAAAGTCTTGGCAGTAACTCACATCCACAGCGCTTACTTGGCGCACACCTTGTGCAAGACTTTGCCCGCTCACACCGGGGATGGGTTTTTCCGAAGCGGCATACACTTCGCTCAAAAAGAGCTTGTCCACTTCTTCAAAGGATTTACAAAATTCCCCAAAAAAAGCCTTGGTACGGGTAAAGCGGTGCGGTTGAAAAGCAACCACAATGCGACTTTCAGGATACGCTTGTTTGGCAGTGGCTAAAGTAGCTGCAATTTCAATGGGATGGTGTCCGTAATCATCAATAACGGTAATGCCGTTTTTTTCGCCCTTAAATTCAAAGCGACGTCCAACCCCATCAAAGCGCTGCAAGCCTTTACGGCAATCTTCAGCGGTGAGACCGGCCTCCAAGGCCACCCCAATGGAAGCCAGCGCATTGAGCACGTTATGATTTCCAGGTTGCCCCAATTCCATAACACCCAAGCTTTTTCCGTGTAAAAACACTTCAAATTTACTCTTCTTCCCCTTGCTCAGCACCACAGCCCGCAGGGAATTTTTCTCACCAAAACCGTAAGTAAGCACCGAACGTTTTATATAGGGCAAAAGACGCTGTACCCCTGCATCATCGCCGCACACAATATTACGCCCATAAAATGGAACTTTATTCATGAACGATATGAAGGCATTATCCACAGCTTCCATGCCGGCATAAAAATCCACATGGTCCAAATCCACATTGGTAACCACATTGATTATGGGAAAAAGGCATAAAAATGATCCGTCAGATTCATCAGCCTCGGCAATAAGGTATTCCCCTTGCCCAAGACGCGCATTGGCGCCGTATGCATTAAGCAAACCACCAATGATAACCGTGGGGTCTTTGCCGGCCGCATCAAAAATAGTTGCGGTCAAAGAAGTGGTGGTAGTTTTACCATGTGTTCCCGCAATGGCTATGCCTTGGCGCAAGCGCATAAGCTCTGCCAGCATTTCAGCACGAGGAATAATAGTTATATTTCTTTCCTTTGCCGCCATAATTTCCGGATTATCATTGCTTATGGCTGTGGAGCGCACAAGCACTTGCACATCACCTACATTTTCTTCTGCATGGCCTTGATAAATAACAGCACCCAAGGAACGTAAACGCTGCACTGTGGGAGAGTTACTTTGATCTGAACCATATACCGTATAGCCAAGATTCAAAAGAACCTCAGCAATACCACTCATACCGGAACCGCCAATGCCCACCATGTGAATGCCACGAATTTTTTGCATATGCTCACCCATGTTACCTACCCACCTTTAGCATTGTGCTAGCTTTTGCAATTGGCTTACGATATCTTGCGCGGCGTTTACATGCGCCTGCGCTTTTGCCTTCGTTGCCATATCTTGCAATTTTTTTGCATCGTTTAATAAGAGTAAAATTTCTTCCATCATACCTTGATCACGCATATTTTTTTCTGCGTACATTTTAGCAGCGCCAAAATCTGCTAAGATACGCGCGTTAAAGGTTTGATGATCATGCGTAGCATGCGGAAAAGGCACAAATACCGCCCCTCTCCCTGCTGCTGCCAGCTCTGCAACGGTGGAAGCACCACTGCGGCATAATACTAAATCAGCCCAGGCATAGGCCTCTGCCATATCTTCCATAAAGGCCGAGGCGTCCACACATTGAATGCCCTGCTCTGCATACGCAGCTTGAACTCTGGAAAAATCTGCACTTCCTGTTTGGTGGCGCACATGTACACCTTGCTCTTCAAACTTTTTGGCATAATCAAGCATAAGTGTGTTTAAGGCCTTTGCCCCTTGTGAGCCCCCCACTATGAGCAGGTTTTTCCCTGTAAAAGTGTGCTCTTCTAAACCCACAGCTGCTACGGCTGCTCGTACTGGATTCCCTGTAAGTACCGTTTTGTGCGGTGCAAAACCTTGCGAGGCGCCCTGCCCTGTGGCTGCCAAAGGCATGGATAAAAACACTTTGTCCACAAGCTTACCAAGCACTTTATTGCTCACACCCACCACGGCATTTTGCTCATGCAATGCAGTGGGAACCTTGCACATTTTTGCAGCTAACAATGGTGCAAACGCGGCGTACCCTCCAAAGCCAATGGCCACCTCAGGCCTGAATTCTTTAACTTTGCGCCGCGCTTGCAAAACTGCTCGCATCATGGCAAAGCTTGCTTGAAAAGCCTTTGCGCCGCGGCCTATCAAACCGCGAACAGCAAGCCCTTCAAAGGCAATACCTGCTTTGCTCACCAATGCTTTTTCTGGGCCGTATTCCGAACCCATGAATAAAATTTCTACCTGAGGGTATGTGCTACGTAACACTTCCGCCACAGCCAATGCCGGAAAAATATGGCCGCCTGTGCCCCCCGTGGTAAGTAAAACTCTTTGCATATACGCCCCTAAACCGCTTTTTCTTTTTGGAAAAAGGCTAAGCCCAAGGCGCTTTTTTTACTTTCACGCTCATGGCTTTTGCTCTGTTCTGGAGCTTTAGCCGTGCGTGAAAAATTCATTATTAAACCAAGGCAGAGCATGGTAGCCAAAAGGCTGGAACCACCATAAGAAAGGAGCGGCATGGGTACGCCCTTGGGCGGAGCTGCGCCCATAATAACTGCAAGATTAAGCACAGCGCCAAGGGCCACAATGAGAGAAAGCCCAAATGCCGTGAAGCGATCACGCAGGTCTTCTTGACGCACCACAATGCGGAAGCAACGCCAAAAGAAAAGCCCAAAAAGCACCATAACCAAGGTTATGCCCATAAAACCCATTTCCTCACCAAGCACTGCCATAATAAAGTCGTTGTGCGCTTCCGGCAGATAAAACATTTTTTGCTTACTGGCCCCTACGCCCACACCCCAAAAACCACCGGAACCTAAGGCATACAGCGATTGTACCAATTGGTAGCCAGTATCTTGTGCATCTTTAAAGGGGTCTAAAAATGCTGTTAAACGGCGCATGCGGTACGGAGCCGAAATGGCTAAATACGCAGCACCTGCCGCAGCAACTGTCACAAAAGTAAACAAGTATAAAAAACGTGTGCCCCCTGCTATACACATGAAAAACAACAACGCTGCCAGTACCACTGCACTCCCGAAATCTGGCTGTAATAGAAGCAAAAAGCACAAAACACCGGTGACTAAAAAGGGTGGCACCACACCGCGCATAAAGGTTTTAATGTGATTTTGCTTGCTACTCATAAAATACGCCAAGTAAAACACAAGGGCTATTTTAACAAATTCCATAGGTTGCAGCGAAAAACCACCAAATTGCAACCAACGCGAAGCCCCGTTAATGGTGGGAGCCAGCGGGGTAAGTGTTAAAAATAATAAAACAAAGGCCCCAAACAATGCAGGATATTGCAATTTATACAAGGTGTTGCGCGGCATCATGGCAGCAACACAAAAAGCCACACCGCCCACACAGGCAAACAAGCATTGACGCTTAAAAAAGTAATACTTATCGCCATTAATGCGCTCAGCCACAACACCACTGGCAGAGAGCACCATAATGAGCCCTATACCTAAAATCACAAGGAAAAGAGCCAAAAACCACCAATCGTATTCGCCCATGGTGGCTGCTTCTCGCAATTTCTGAGAAATTTTCTTTCCAGAGCTTACTTTAGGCGCAGCAGCTTTTTTAACTTCAGGCTTTACGCTTTTGTTCTTACTGCTATGGCTATGTTTGCCTTGTAATTGTTCCACAATACCCATTAGTCCAATGCCTCCACCACGGCGCGAAAATCTTCACCGCGCTTCATGTAGTTGGCATACAGATCAAAAGAAGCTGTGGCCGGCGCCATGAGTACCACATCCTGCGCCTTGGCTTGTTGCTGCGCATACGCCACAGCCTCAGCCAAAGAGGCAACCCATGTCATAGGCACGGCATCTTCCCACGCAGCAGTAAAATATTTTTCGCCGGCGCCAAAGCCCACCACGGCTTTCACATGATTTTGTACTAAGGGAAGCAAAGCGGGCAAATCCCCACCTTTAAACTTGCCACCACAAAGTAAAATAATCGGCGTATCAAAGGCCTCAATGGCCACGCGCATGGCATCCACCGTGGTGCACTTAGAATCATTCACATACAGCACATGGTGCAAAGTGCGCACTTTTTCCAATCTATGCGGCAAGGGGGCAAAAAGCGCCACTGCTTTGCGTGCATTTTCAAGGCTTACCCCAAGCTTAGAAACAGCAAGCCAAGCCGCCTCAATATTCACGGCATTGTGCTTACCTAGCAACTGACGCTCAGGAAAGTTCTGCATATCTTTTTCAAAAAAACTTATCTGCGATTTTACCGCATATGTATCCATAAGAGGCTGTAAAGAGGTATGCACAATGGCATAATCCTTAGCGCTTTGGCAGGCAAAAATCTGCATCTTTGCATCCACATACTCTTGCATATCTGCATGATAATCCAAATGATTTTCTGTAATATTTAAGAGCATGGCCACATGCGGGCAAAAGGTAGAGCACCCTTGCAATTGAAAGCTGGATACTTCCAACACCACAGCTTCAGCACGAAGACCTGTTTTAATCACTTCTAAAATATATTCGCTTAAGGGAGTGCCTATATTGCCGCCCAAAAACACCAATCTCCCTTCTGCTTCCAGCATGGCTGCCGCCAAGGAAACGGTGGTGGTTTTTCCACTGGTTCCGGTAATGGCAAGGGTGGGTTCACCGGTAAGGTGACGCCAAGCAAATTCCATTTCCGACAAAACTTCCGGTGTCTGCCCCAAGGCATCTTGGCTCAATAGGGGCATGATGTCTGCTATGGGTATACCAGGGCTAGGTATAATAAAATCCACACCTGCAAAATGCTCTGCGCCATGGTCACCTACGATTATGGTTACACCTCTAGGCTCCACCTCAGCGCGAAAATCTGCATGTATATTTTGGCTACTTTTCTCCACAAGGGTGGCGTGTATTCCACGCGCAACGCACAAACGCACCGCCGCCATACCTGAACGGCCAGCACCAAGAATCACAGCCTTTTTGCCTGAAAGCTCAGGCATTAAAGCGCATATACTTGTCAATGAGGATGATGTTGCAGTCATAGCCTTCCTTCCTTAACGCAGTTTCAGTACCGATAAAGCCACAAAACCTAACAGCACAGACGTTATCCAAAAGCGAATAATGATTTTTGATTCCGGAATGCCCTTTAACTCAAAGTGGTGATGCAAGGGCGCCATGCGGAAAATTCTTTTCCCGCCGCTCCACTTGAAATAGCCCACTTGCAAAATAACCGAGAGGGTTTCCACCACAAAGAGACCACCTACCACCACAAGCAAGAGTTCTTGCTTGCACAGCATGGCTAAAAATCCTAAACCGCCCCCCAAAGCCAAGGAACCCACATCCCCCATAAAAATCTGTGCAGGATAGGCATTGTACCACAAAAAACCGAGACCAGCGCCCACCAATGCGGCAGAAAACACGGTTACCTCGCCTATGCCAGCCATATAAGGAATGAGCAAATATTCAGAAAACTTCACATTGCCTGTTACGTAAATAAATACAGAAAGTACCGCGGCCGCCACAATGGTGGGCCCTATGGCCAATCCGTCTAATCCATCGGTAAGGTTTACGCCGTTGGAAGCCCCCACCATCACAAGCACAGCAAAGGGTACATACCACCAGCCAAGATCCGGATTTATGTTTTTAAAGAAAGGTACAGACAAGGTGGTGCTAAAATCTGGCTGCATAACCAATACAGTGACAGCAATGCCTGCCACAATTACCTGCCCCAGAACCTTAGCAAGGGGGCTTATTCCTTGGTTTTTCTTACCACGCACCTTTATATAGTCATCTATAAAGCCCACAAGGCCAAAGCCTGTGAACACAAAAAGCACCAGCCACAAATAAATATTGCGTAAATCACCCCAAAGTAGACAAGAAACCACCAAGGAGAAAATAATAAGCACACCGCCCATGGTAGGCGTACCGGCCTTGGAAATATGCGTAGTAACATCTTCGTGAATGGGCTGACCAAACTTTACGCGACGTAGCCAACGTATGAACATGGGGCCCACCACAATGGAAATAAGCAATGCCGTTACCAATGCCCATGCGGCACGAAACGTGATGTAACGAAAGACGTTGAGTGCGGCAAATTCCGCGGCCCAAGGTACAAGTAAATTATACAGCATGCGATTTTCCTATGGTGTTTTGTGCATTTTTTTGCGCAAAAATATGTATAATAGTCACTAATTCTTCTAACTTATTGGAGCGAGAACCTTTACAGAACACTAAGCCCGGCTTTAAGTGGCGCTTTTCCCAGTGGTGCGTAAAATTCGCTACGTTCTTCACTTGAATAAAAATTCCGTCATAATTTTCGGCTTGCAAACCTTGCAGAACAGCCTGACCGTAATCTCCGGCCCAAAAAATATCTTTTATACCGCTTTGAGCAAGTAAGGTTCCCAAGCGCACATGTTCTTGCTCTGCAATTTCGCCAAGCTCTGCCATGGCTCCCAGCACTGCATAACATGGTAAGCCCTCTGCCTTTGCCATTTCCACAGCAGACATAAGCATGCACTTCATGGAAAGCGGGTTGGCATTGTAGCTATCATCCACTATGTGCCAAGGGCCCACTTGCTGCACGTCAAAACGCTGTTGCGGTAACTGCGCTTGCTTAAAGCCGTGTTGTATTTGCAACACATCAAGGCCCACAGCTTCAGCCACGGCCACAATGGCTGCCACATTTTCTGCCCCATACGAGCCATAAAAGGGGGCTAAAATTTCAAAACGCTGCGCACCGCCGCTGGCATCCAATTGTTTGCGCAAGGCATATTTGCCCTTGCCCTGAGTGCGCCCTAAGTATGTGGCTGCGTAAAGAGCTTCGGGGGCATTATTGGCCGAAAAATATATTACCTGAGGCCATACAGCTTGTGCTTCTTGGCGTAAATCAGCATAATCAGCCGAGGCAAAAGCCTTGGCGCCACCAGCAAGGCTGGCATGTTCTACCACATGAGCAAAAAGACGGCTTTTGTGATAGGCCACACCTTTTTCACCAAGGCCCGCGGCATGGGCATTGCCAGCATTGATAACCAAGGCCACATGCGGCTGCAAAATGGCACCGAGCACGTCCATATCATGGGCTTCACTTATGCCCACTTCCATAACCCACACATCCTCTTGCCCACTGGTGGCAAGTACAGAAAGGGGCATACCCACTTGGTTATTATAATTCAATATATTGCGTGCTACTTTTTTCCCACTGGCAGCAAGAATATCAGCTAAAACTTCTTTTACCGTGGTCTTACCGGCACTACCTGTCACAGCTATCACAAGTCCTGTAAAGCTTTTACGCCACGCATGGGCCAAGGCACCAAGGGCTTGCACGGTATCTTTCACCACCCACTGCGGTACAGCCACATGTGGTAAAGGGCGCGTTACCAAAAGAGCCACAGCGCCAGCTTCTACCGCTTGCGCCGCAAAGTCATGCCCATCCACACGCGCACCCTGAATGCACACAAAAAGCGCACCGGGAGCCACGTCGTTGGTATCACGGCACACAGAAGTAATGGTTACTTCTTGTTCCGGCATATGCACAGCGCTTTGCACGGCATGGCCCAGCATATGCTGTATTTGCTGTACATTTACACGCATGTGCATAGCTCCTGTACGGTTTTTTGATCGCTATAGGGGTATTTTACTTCACCAATAATTTGATAATCTTCATGGCCTTTACCGGCTATAAGCACAGCGCCATGCTCCCCATTTTTCACCGCTTCGCGTAAAATTTCCAAAGCTTGTTGCGTGGCAAGGCGACGATCCACCTGCACAAAAATTTCTACACTACCACCACTTTGCAAACCAGGCAGCACATCGTCCAAAATGGCTTGGGGCTCTTCCTTACGTGGGTTATCCGATGTAAGCACAGCCACTTGCGAAAGCTTAGCCACAGCTTCTCCCATGAGTGGACGTTTGGTTCTATCTCTATTACCACCGCAACCAAAGACGGTAATAATTTTTGTAAAACCTGCTCCTTGCAAGGCTTGCAACACATTCACTAAAGCGTCGGGTGTATGCGCATAATCCACAAAAACATCTAAATTTTCCGCATTTTGTACACGCTCTAAGCGTCCACACACACCATAAAATTGGGCTAAATGCTGTAATTCTTCCACGCGTACGCCCATGCCTAAAGCCACACTTTGTACAGCCAAAAGGTTAGAAGCGTTAAAGGCGCCTACCAAGGGGGAAATAAGCTCCCACTCTTGCGTACCTTGTGCGTTTTCAAGGCGCATTTTAAGGTGTAATCCCTTGGTGGACATGGAGCATATTTCACCCTGCACATGGTTTTGAGCACGGCAAGCTTCTGCGCCGTTTTGCAATGCAAAGGAATAGCCTTGAGGCTTATCTGCCACACGGGCCGTGAGCTGACGGCCCCATGCATCGTCAATATTTATGGCAAAATGCTTTTCTGCACTGGGGCATTGCGTAAACAAAAGAGCCTTGGCCTCAAAATAGTTTTGCATATCCTTGTGATAATCAAGGTGGTCTTGCGTTAAATTGCTAAAAGCTGCCGCAGAAAAAACCACACCGCCCACACGTTCTTGCTCTAAAGCGTGAGAAGAAACTTCCATAATGGCCACCTGCACACCTGCCTTATGCATGGCAGACAACATGGCGTGCACAGAAATACTATCGGGTGTGGTGAGCGGCGCCACTTCTTCATGCCCAGGCCAGCGATAACTTACCGTACCCATGACACCCACCTTGTAACCAAGGCTGGAGAACAAATGCTCCATCAAATAAGCCATGGTGGTCTTGCCATTGGTGCCCGTTACACCAATAACGCGCATTTCTTGCCAAATATGCTCCGTGCCATGGTAAGCAGAAGCCAATGCCCATTGCGCCGCACGCGGCGTAGCATGGTTTACAAACACCACATGCGGATGCTGAGCAGCATGCGCTTG
Organism: uncultured Desulfovibrionaceae bacterium; assembly: GCA_964371505.1. Taxonomy (GTDB): domain Bacteria; phylum Desulfobacterota; class Desulfovibrionia; order Desulfovibrionales; family Desulfovibrionaceae; genus CAYJAD01. The sequence goes on along the minus strand of CAYJNG010000023.1, from coordinate 8,911 downwards.
TGCCACCTCAGCGGTGCAGAGCACATAATGCGCCCCTGCCTCTACAGCAGCAGAAATATATTGCGCGCCATCATCTTGCGCGCCGCAAATGGCCACAAAAATATACCCAGCTTGTACTTTGCGAGAGTCAGCCACCACAGGGTTTTGCCCTTGACGCGCTTTTTCGAGAAGTTCTTCAAATTGCATATTAATTCTCCGAAAGCTGTAGGTAATACTGTCCATTATCTTCTTGCACCTGCTCAGGCCATGCTGTGCCCGCCTTGGGGCTTTGCTGCACCACCCGCTGACCATCGCCACGTAAAACCGGAACTATACCGCCTCGTGCAAAAAGTTCCACGGCATTGCGTACTGTTTTGCCCACCACATTGGGCACCACGGAGGAAGCCTTGCTTTCCTGCCCCGGCAAAGTGTTATATGGGGCCGTACGCTTTATTTCATTAAGCTTCGCCATGGCAAAAAGAGGCTGCGGCGCACGCGACATTTTAAAACCACGCGCAGTGGCGTCAAACTCTGCCCCGCGCTTAATCACAGAAGAACCTTCAGCAAAGACCACATCGGGCAATTGCCCATCGTACATAAGCGCCATGTGCGTTACTTCTTGAAACACCGGTGCTGCCACCACGCCGCCGTATTGATTTTTGGTGGGTTCATCCACCATAACCAAGGTTAAAAAACGCGGGTTATCGGCCGGAGCAAAACCTACAAAAGAGGCCATGCGCCCATCACCATACGTACCTGTGGCTTTATCAGCTTTTTGCGCTGTGCCCGTTTTACCGGCCACCTTGGTACCAGCAATGCGTGCTCGGGTGCCACTGCCATCTTCTTCCACCACATCTTGCAACATGCGCGAAACGCTTTGCGCTACGTCCTTTCTAAATACTCGATGTATTTTGGGCTTGGGGGCATCGTCATTCATAACCAAACGTAAAGGCTTATAAACACCATCGTTAATGAGCGTAAGATACGCTTGCGCCATCTGCACACCGGTCACCGAAATACTTTGCCCAAAAGATGTGGTAAGCAAATCTGCTTCATACCACTGCTTAGCATCGCGCAAAATACCTTTATGCTCTGCCACAGGCACCACAGTACGCTCTCCAAAACCTAGCTTTTTCAAATATCTATGGTATGTTTCTGCGCCCATGAGCTTGCCTATTTTCGCCACGCCAATATTACTGGAATAGCGTAAAATCTCTGAAACCGTTAAATTTCCGCGTACTGAAGTATCGCGAATGGTTATTTTATTTGTTTTCCAGCGCCCATTTTCGCAAAAGATCATAGTATCCTTGGTGACAAGCCCTTGTTGCATGGCTGCCGCCACAAGGAAGGGCTTCAGTGTAGAGCCAGGCTCCAAGGCATCGGTGGCTAAACGATTTCTGTACTGACTTGGTGAATAGCTTCTGTACGAATTGGGATTAAAAAAGGGATATTGTGCCCATGCCATAATATCGCCACTCTCTACATCTACCACCAAGACACCGCCCCAAGCAGCGCCGTAATTTTCCACAGCCTTGGTAATGGCTTCTTCAGCAAAAAATTGCATATGAGAATCCAAGGTGAGCTGAATCTTTTTGCCCACAGGGTCGTTTTGCCCCTCAGCCTGCAAAAAGAAACGACGTCCAAGCGCATCTCGCTGCACTGTACGCCTTGTGGGTACAGCCGCTAAATCTTCATCAAAGGCGCGTTCAATACCTTCTAAGCCTTGGTCATCCACACCTACAAAACCCAATAAATGCCCCGCCATTTGTTTAAATGGGTACACTCTGTTGTATTCTTTAGACAAACCAATACCGGAGAGTTTGGCTTGCTGTACTGCCATGGCGGTTTTATCATCCACCTTACGGGCCAACCAAATAAATTTACGCGACTTTTTACCCAATTGCTCAGCAATTTTAGGGGCCGGCATGGACAAAATAGAAGCCAGTACGGCCGCTGTGCCCTGCACATCTTTTACTTCTTGTGGGCGTATATAAATAGAACGGCTTTCCACAGAACGAGCCAATACCTGCCCGTTACGATCCACAATGGAACCCCGTTTCCCTGTAACCAATACTGAGCTCATATATTGACGCGATGCTTTATCCGCAAGGCGTGGCCCTTCTAGTACTTGCACATACCAAGCGCGACCCCAAAGGCCCACCCATAAAAGAACAAACATACTTACCACAAGCTTAATGCGGAAAAGGCCCCAGTTCACTTGCGCCAAAAAGACACGCGCTTGTTTTATCCAAGCAAAACCGGATTGTTCTTTTTGCGCATTTTGTTGCCTTTTAGCCGTGGCCCGCGGTGAGCGTGAACGCATACCCAAGTTCGATGACGTGGTGGAAGCAGCAGTAGCACCCGAAGCATGAGAGGAACGAGACAAGCCAGAAGACCCAAGAACACGACTTTGCGTGCGCCCTTGTGCTCGGCTCTGCCCTGTTGCAGCTTCGCGTTTATTTTTTGCTTTTTTCTTTAAAAACTGCATTTCATCACCTACTGGTTACGCCATCGTATTTGCCCAGGTTTGGGCGGCTGCAAGCCCAGCTCTTTTGCTTTTAATCCAAGTTCACGCGGAGAAAGCAAATACTCTCGCTCCACTTCAAGTTTGGCTTTATGAGCTTTCTTCTCTTGTAAATCCACCTGTAAGGTGTTCATAAAATAGCTTATGTCTGTGCGTTCAATATTTATCCACACAAGCACCAAGGTCATAATTAAAGCAGAAAGCACTCCAATGATGACACAAAGGAGCCACCCCTTTCTTTCACCTTGCAGCATTACTTTGCCTCAACAATCTTTTCCACAGCACGCAATTTTGCGCTGCTAGCGCGAGAATTTATGCGTAATTCTTCTTCTGTAGCTGTTACAGGCTTTTTATGAATAATACGAACTTCCGGCTTATGGCCGCATTGACAACGCATAATATGGCGCGGGCAACGACAACCTTCAGCCCAATAACGCATACTCTGCTTAACCATACGGTCTTCTAAGGAATGGAAACAAATAACCGCTAAACGCCCGCCCACTTTTAGGCGGCGCAATACAGCGTCCAAAAATCTTTGCAATTCGCCAAGTTCGTCATTAACCACCATGCGCAAAGCTTGGAAAGTACGCGTAGCAGGATGGTTGCGTGATTTGGCTCGCCATGCTGGCGGATAGGCATTGTACACAATATTTGCTAGCTCTGATGTGGTATCAATGCTCTTTTTCTGCCTAGCTTCCACTATGGCCCGCGCAATGCGCCCAGCTTGCGGATCTTCACTTAAGCGTTGCAAATGCTCTTTAAGCACTTCAAAGCGCTCGCGATTCACCAAATGCCATGCAGACTCGTGACTCTCTTGGTTCATGCGCATATCTAAAGGCCCATCAGCCTGAAAGCTAAAGCCACGCTCTGCCATGTCTATTTGCATAGAAGAAACACCAATATCTATGAGCGCACCGTCAATCTTATCCCAGCCAAGATCGTCTAAAGCTGCTTCAAACTGGCTGTACTCCGTATGGTAATAATGCACCTTATCCCCAAAAGGCTCTAAGGTAACACGGGCTTTTGCCAAAGCATTGCTGTCTCTATCAAGGCCGCACAGCTCTGCACTGCCGCCCTGTGCCGCCACACGCTGCAAAAGAGCAAGACTATGCCCCCCAAGGCCCAAGGTTCCGTCCAAGTAACGCCCCCCAGCCTTTGGTTCCAGTGCAGCTAATACCTCGTTTACAAGAACGGGCACATGCGCTGCATCATGTATTCTTTGTGCAACATCAGACATGACGACTACCTTTTGCAAAAATTAAAATGAAACATCGTGAGCAGCCAGTTCGTCAGAAACGTTTTCCGTTTCAAGGGCTTCAAATACCGCTTGATCCCAAATTTCAAACTTCGAATTTAATCCCACCAGCACAATGTCCTTAGAAAGCTTACCGGCACGCATTAGTGGTTGTGGTATGCGCACGCGGCCTTGAGCATCTGGAATGAGCTCTTCGGCAAGACCAAGGGTTTTACTGATAAAGTTGCCCAGCGTTTTTGAGGGATTCTTGATAGAGGAGAGCTGATTGCGAATGTCTTGCCATTGGTCTGGCATGTAGGCGACAAGCTTGTCGTAGATGAGCGTGAGAACAAATCCCCCAGAAGTTGAACACGCGCTAAGAGCCTCCCTATATTCCACAGGAAGCATAAGACGCCCTTTCGCATCAAGACTTCTATTAGAACTCTTGAACTCTATCATATCCACCTTCTTACCACTGGTTACCACTTTTTCCCCTTATGCCCCACAATTTCCCACCTGTCAACACACCTTCCCCCCTCAACACATTACAGTAAAGCTCTCACCTCCAAAAAATACCTTATGTTTTCTACATATTACAAAACCAAGAGCTGAAAGCGTAAAATTTATTCTTCATGGTGGTAAAACCATCCAAACACTTGCTCACCTCGCCCCAAGAGTATGGTTACTAGTAAAAAAGTTTTTTAAGCTACAGTGATAAATTACTTGAAAAAAAGCAGCTCTGCGTATATTCTATTTCGAAGGGTGAAAACTTTGCACTTTTCTCACAGCGCCCCTAAGCCCTCCTTGGTATACATCTATACCATTGAAATTTCAGTGTTAAAATGCAACAATGAAAAAATAACCGCTACATTCACATAGGAAAAGTTATGAAAACTAAAATCATTGCCACCATTGGACCTGCCTCTAATTCCAAAGAAAAAATCATGGAGCTTGCTCTGGCAGGTGTGCGTATTTTCCGTTTAAACTTTTCTCATGGCGATGCCTCAAAATTTGTAGACATTATTCAATATATCCGCGAAGTAGAAGAGGAAACACAAATCCCTCTCACCATTATGCAAGACCTTTCAGGCCCCAAAATTCGCCTTGGCCTTTTGCAAGGCGAGCCCAGCATAACTGCCACTAAGGGCATGAAGATGCTGCTTGGCCCAAGCTCCCAATATACGGAAGAAATGCCCTACCTGCCCTTTGACCATGACATTATTATGGAAAGCCTTGTCCCCAATGACCGCTTGGTACTGGCCGATGGCGGCTTACAATTTCATGTGGTGGAAAGACGCGACGATAATCTCATTGTGCTCGAAGCTAACAACAGCGGCATCATCACCTCACGCAAGGGCCTTGCCTTACCCGGTAAAGCCACTAAGGTTCCCGCTCTTACGGAAAAAGACCGCAAAGACTTGGCGCAAGGCCTTATCCTTGGCATAGATGCTGTGGCCATTTCTTATGTACAAACACCTGAAGATGTTATTGAAACAAAAAACATCATTCTTGCTGCGGGTAAAAGCATCCCCGTGGTGGTAAAGCTTGAGCGTCAAGGCGCTGTGGATAGGTTAGATGAAATTTTACGTGAGGCAGATATTGTTATGGTGGCCCGTGGCGACCTTGGCGTAGAATGCCCACTGCCCATGCTACCAAGCATTCAAAAGCAAATTATCCGCGCGTGCAACAAAGCCGCCAAGCCCGTTATTGTGGCTACGCAAATGCTCCTTTCCATGATGAACAGCCCTGCCCCCACCCGCGCAGAAACCACCGACGTGGCCAATGCCGTACTTGACGGGGCAGATTGCGTTATGCTTTCTGAAGAAACGGCCATGGGCAACTACCCTGTGGAAACCGTGAGCTATATGCGTGAGATCACCAAACAAGCTGAAGCCCTCATAGAGCAAAGGCATAAATTAAAAGAACCTGCATCTGAAAAAGGCATTGCCGAATTTTTAGCATACTCAGCTTGTTTACTGGCGCAAAAGTCCAATGCTGTTGCCATTGTATCTCACAGCATGAGCGGTTCTTCTGCAAGGCAACTTGCCGCATGCCGTCCTCCGCAACAAGTGTATGGCTTAACCCCAGAAAAAGAAGCTCTTAAAGCACTCAATTTTTCTTGGGGCGTCACGCCCATTTACATTGCAAACCCACAAGCAGAAACGAGCCATACCGGACGTTGTGAAAACTTTATTTTAAGTAACGCTTTATTCCATAATGATGAGCGTATCGTAATCACAGCTGGTCAGCCTCAAAAAGGCGGCAGACCTCGCGGCACTAACCTTGTAAAAGTATTCTGGAAGTAACCATGGCACGAAAAAAATCTACGCCCGTTCCCACCGAAGTCTCTGAACAGTACTACCAGATCGGACCTGAAGTTCTGGGTTCTTTTTCCAAGTACCGACTTCCTATTCACCTTTTTGCTTTTAAAGAGAGCATTGGTGTTTTGCAGCCCTACAGTCGCCCTGATCAAAGGTTGACCAATGAGCAAGTAGAAGAAGTTCATAACCTTTGTAACGAAGGTATGCTTTTTGTTTCGCGTGCAGATTTTCCCATTTATTCAGAACATATTATTAAGCAGCTAGACCTTATTCTCCAAGATCCACACCTCACCCATGGTGAAGTGGCCGATTTGTGCATTCGTTCCATCACCACCCACTTCACTGCTTTTGGTGAAAGCCCCGTAAAAGGGAATTTTACCCCCCTATACGAAGCCCTTATGGCCTTCACGGAGTGGTTATGGCAAGATAAGCACAGAATAAAGGTTTTTTTGCGCCGCTTACCTCGCGGATATTCCCATGCCAATCACGCCTTCACCTCCATGGTTGTGGGCTGTTGGCTTTGGTTTGAGAGTGAAAGCGAGGCCAATATCAACCGCCGCAGCTTCGACAAAATAGCTCTAGCTTTCTTACTCCATGATATTGGCATGGTAAAAATACCTTTCTTTATTTTACAAAGGGCGTCTAAGCTTTCTAGTGAAGACCAAGCCAAGGTACGCGCGCATCCCATTATGAGCTATAAAATTATGCAAAAGCTGGACTTAGCTTTTAACGAACTGGCTTGCTGTATGATGGAACACCATGAAAGATTAGATGGTTCCGGTTATCCCCAAGGCTCCAAAGGGGAACAAATCAGTAAGCTTGGTCGCATGTGCGCCGTTGTGGATGCTTTTAGCTCCATGATTGCCGAACGCCCGCACTCCGGCGTTAAGGAGATGGAATTGGCCGCGGAAGAACTCGTCAAAGATGAAAGCCATTTTGACAAGACCTATGCCTCAAAAATTCTTCTTGCCATTAAAACTGACCAATTTGGTTAATATCTAATTTAACGAGGTTATTTTATGCACCTTGACCCCACAAAGCATGCAGATTGGGAACTTGCAGCCCACGCAGAAAGCCGTATGGCACACATTTCCAAAGTTGCGCAAGATATGGGCCTTGAAGCGCAAGAGCTCCTCCCTTATGGCCACCATATGGGAAAAATTGATCACCAAAAAGTTCTTACTCGCCTTAAAGATGCCCCCAAGGGCAAATATATTATTGTTACAGCCATTACCCCTACACCGCTTGGTGAAGGCAAATCCACCACCACCATTGGCCTTACTCAAGGCTTTGGCAAGCGTGGTAAGCGCGCCTCGGCAGCTATTCGCCAGCCCTCCGGCGGCCCCACCATGGGTGTAAAGGGGTCTGCAGCTGGTGGTGGCCTATCACAATGCATTCCGCTTACCCCCTATTCACTTGGCTTTACCGGCGACATCAACGCCGTTATGAATGCGCATAACCTTTCCATGACGGCGCTTACCGCCCGCATGCAGCATGAGCGTAACTACGATGATGCAACGCTGGAAAAACTTTCTGGCATGAAGCGTTTGGACATAGACCCCACACGCATAAGCACCGGCTGGGTTATGGATTTTTGCTGCCAAGCTTTACGCAATATCATCATTGGCATTGACAATGGTAGCAACCGCAATGGTTTTATGATGCAATCGCATTTTGACATTGCCGTAGCTTCTGAAGTCATGGCTATTCTCTCCATAAGCAAAGACCTAGCAGACCTACGCACCCGCATGGGCAAAATCATCATGGCCTACGACCGCTCAGGTAAGCCCGTTACCACCGAAGACTTACGCGTAGCCGGCGCCATGACAGCATGGATGGTAGAAGCTGTGAAGCCTAACCTTATTCAAACCATGGAAGGCCAACCCGTACTTGTGCATGCAGGCCCCTTTGCCAATATAGCCCTTGGGCAAAGTTCTGTCATTGCCGACGCCATTGGCATAAAATGCAGCGAATATCACGTGACCGAAGCCGGCTTTGGTTCCGACATTGGCTATGAAAAATTCTGGAACCTCAAGTGCCGCGCCAGCGGTATTACTCCCGATGCCGCTGTCATTGTGGCCACCATTCGCGCCCTCAAAAACCATGGTGGCATTCCCTCTCCTGCTCCCGGTCGCCCCTTGCCCGAAGCGTATAAGCAAGAAAATGTGGAGGCCGTAGAAAAAGGCTGCGCCAACCTTTTACACCATATTAATATTGTAAAAAGTTCTGGCGTACCTGCTGTGGTATGTATCAACGCTTTTGCCACAGATACCAAGGCAGAAATAGCTAAGGTACGAGAAATTTGCGAAAAAGCTGGTGCTCGCGTGGCCCTTTCTACCCATTGGGAACATGGAGGAGACGGCGCCGTAGAATTGGCTGATGCCGTTATAGAAGCGTGTAATGAGCCAAACAACTTCCGCTATCTTTATGATGACAACACGTCCTTTTGCGAGCGCATTGAACGCATAGCATGGGAAGTGTATGGTGCCGAAGGGGTGGAATACTCCCAAGAAGCACGCAATAAATTAAACGAGTTACAAGCTCTACCCCATGCTCACGAGCTTGGAGTATGCATGGTAAAAACCCAATACTCTCTCTCCGACATACCCAGCAAAAAAGGTGTTCCCGAACGCTGGAAGCTCTATGTGCGTGATATGCTACACTTTGGCGGCGCAGGCCTTGTGGCGCCTGTGGCTGGAGATATTATGCTTATGCCAGGTACAGGCTCCGCCCCCTCCTTCCGCAATATTGATGTGGACACAGAAACAGGCAAAGTATTAGGGTTGTTTTAACTTTAGGTGATTTTTTGTGGGGGGAAGGGAAAACTTTTGCTAGCGCCAAAAAGTTTTCCCT
>CAYJNG010000022.1:0-23147 GCA_964371505.1 uncultured Desulfovibrionaceae bacterium | reverse complement strand
TAACGTTACGTATTTTCTGTTTTTTTCTTTTTTTCTGGCATGGGCGGTGTATACACACTGCCATCGGGTTCTACCAGTGAGAGAGCTCTGGCGGGGCAAGCTTCCATGCACGCCGTTATTCTTTTACCTTCTTGCTCGCGCCAGCCTGTGCACATGTCGCAACGCACGGCCACCTCGCGCCTAGCACGCTGGGCCATGGTTTCCTTGCTGTTAGCATCAGGCATGCCTATACTTTCTAAAGATATGGCTCCGTAAGGGCAAACAAAAATACACATTTTGCAAGAAGCGCACAATTGCACACGCATGGTGATGGTGCCATTTTCCTCTTGCTGTAAAGCGCCGGTGGCGCATACGGCCACGCAGGGAGCGGGGGAGCATTGGTGACAGCGCACGGTGGTTTTAAACCCATCACCTTTCACCACATGCACACGGGAAACCAATTCATCACGGTGTTTCATGGCTTCTTTAAAGCTCATGCCGTGGTGTGCGGCAATGCAGGCCACTTCACAGCGGCGGCACGCGCGGCATTTATCGGGTATAATTTGAATATGTTCTGCCATGGTGTAATCCTTATTTTTTACAAACGAGGTATTTTTAGTATGTCTAACGTATTACGGTGCTGCTCACTGCAAGGAAGCTTCTAGGGCAAGAATAGTACATCCATGCCCTGCATGAAAGTGTATGTCCTTGCTTTGACATGCAGGACATATAAAATGCCTTTTGCTAAGCGTAAATTGCGCTTGGCAATGCATGCAGGTGCAAGGCAAGGGCTCTATTTCCACCTGAACCTGTGCCCCTTGGGCCACGGTATTTTCTGCCAAAAGCTCAAAGCAGGCCGTGAGGGTTTGGGCTTCAATGCAAGCTAAAAGACCAAGGCCAAGGCGTATACCGACAATGCGTTGTACCTTATGTTTGTGCGCTTCTTCTTGCACGATGCGCAGAAGACCTGTGGCTAAAGCTGTTTCATGCATGGCGTACCATGACGCACGATGGCGTAAAAGTTATATATGTACTGTGGCATGTGCCGTCATTACCTTTCTGTGCACGACACGCAAGGGTCTATGCTATTGGTTATGAGGGCCACATCGGCCACTTGGCAATCTTGCATCATAACGCCCAAGGCTTCCCAGTTCATGTACGAAGGTACGCGCCATTTAAGCCTTTCGGGAATATCCGTGCTATTGCTGCGTATGTAGTAGACCACTTCACCGCGCGGTGCCTCACTGCGGGCTGTGGCTTGCCCTGTGGGGATTTGGCGCGGCGGTGAAACCAAGACCCCTTGTGGGAGCTTGGCGCACAATTGGCGAATAATCTGCATGGATTCAAAAATCTCTTGTAAGCGCACCATGGAGCGTGAGTGTACGCAGCAGCCTTGCTCAAGGATAACGTTAAAATCCACCTCATTATAAGCAGCATAGGGGGCGCTTTTGCGCACATCATTATCAATGCCGCTGCCGCGCGCCACAGGCCCCACCACGCCAAGACGCAAGGCATCTTGCCTTGGCAAAAGGCCAAGGCCCTTAGTGCGGGTGAGTATCATTTTATCTGTGGCAAAAATATCCCGTATTTCTTTAGTGTATTCTTCTACTTTATCAAGGCTTTGTAAAAGAAAACGCAGCATGGCAGGGTCAAGGTCATATTTAACACCGCCTATGCAATTGGCGGCTAAGTTCATGCGATTCCCGTAAATGTTTTCTTTTACATCTTGCATAATTTCACGCACTTCCATGGTGTGCATAAAAAGGGATTTAAAGCCGATGATATGCACTTGAATGGCAAGGTTAAAAAGATGCGAGGCTATGCGCTTAATTTCTTCTGCAATGACACGCAGATATTTGGCTCTATCACTAATGGTCATTTGTAAAAGATTTTCCACCACCATACTATAGGTAAAGGCATGCGTATTGGAGCAAAGCGAACACACACGCTCGGTAAGGGTGACATTTTTTAAAATATTACGCTGGCTTGCCAAGGCTTCCATGCCACGGTGTACGTGCCCTGAGGTGATGGAAACATGGCGCAAGGTTTCGCCTTCTACGGTGAGGTGAAAATATACTGGTTCCTCTAAGGCCACATGCACGGGGCCAAGGGGTAGGGTGAAGGTGTTTTGCGTGCTCATATTATATCTCGCTGGTGTTTGGCTTGTCAGAAGCGTGCGTGCTTTCTTCTTGTTGGCGATCTTTTAAAATGCGCTCCCAAAGGTCAATGGTGCAGGCGCCATTCATCATAATAGAAAGGGGCACCGCTTCGCCTAAAATGCCACTATCAAGCTCTTCAGACAGGAAGAGCCGCCGTGGATTGGGCTGGTTAAGCACTTCTATATCGTATAGTTCCATCATTTCGCGCTCGTGCCAATCGGCATTGGCAAAAATAGGTGTAATGGAGGGCACTTGGTGATGCAATGCATCCAGCAATACGGTGATATTTATCATGGCGCCTGCAAGCTCAAATTGATAGCACACTTCATGCACAGGGTCTTGTAAATGTTCACGGTTATAGGCTGTAACCATGGCAAGACGTGCTTCATAGGCCATAAGGTGTTGTGCGGCGGGCAGAATATCTTCTGGCAGGGCTAAGCGAAACCAGTGAAAGTCATTGCCAGCGGCATCGTGGCTTATGGTGTATGCCACGGAGGTTTTATCCACAGCTTGGTGAGCATGGCTTTGTATAAGGGCAGTGAGTTTTTGTAAAAGCTCTTGTAAGTGTTGTGACATGGAGTATCCTTATTTCTGAGGGGCAAGGGCGCTGTTAAGCTTACCTTCATTACGTTTAGCATCTTCCACTTGGCGACAGGCAGGGCATAGGGTGCGCAGATGGGCCATGTCTATATCGGTATTTTGTGCATACAGTTTTTGCGCCATATCCAGTGGCAAAAGGCGCATGCTTGCGCCGCAGCCTGTGCAAGGCACATAGGGCATGAATTTTTGTTCAACCCATGTGAATTTTTCTTCTTGCGGGTGCGCATTATGCCAATCTTGACTTAAGGTAATGGCCTTGGTGGGGCAAAAATGGCGGCATTGGGCACACAGGCAGCAGCTATTGTGCCATACACTAAGGTCATAACCTGACTGATCGGGGCGCACAGTAATATTTATGGCTCCTGCCGCGCAAACGTGACGGCAAATACCGCAGCCCATGCATCTGTCTGCGTCTAGGGTAACCTTGCCGCGAAAACGCTGCGGCGTGAATGTTTCCCCTAGAGGGAAAGGGTCAGTGCTGGGGCCTTTAAGGAGGTTTTGTGCCAGAACTTTAAGAAATTTTGCCATGTTAGCCCTCCAATCCCAATTTTTTTAGCCAAATTTGTTTGGCCATGACCACACCTTCTAAAATAGATTGTGGCCTTGGGGGGCAGCCTGGTACGTTGACATCAATGGGGATATACCGATCAAGGGGCCCTTCAATGCTATACCCTTCGCGAAAAACACCGCCCGAAATGGGGCAAATGCCCACAGCCACCGTTACTTTAGGTTCTGGAATTTCTTCCCATACACGTAAAACCTTTTCCTTTACCTGTGTGGTGAGGGGGCCGGTGATAAGTACAATGTCTGCATGGCGCGGGCTACCACAATATTTACAGCCAAGGCGTTCCACATCATAGCGCGGAATACACGCCGTGGTGGCTAGCTCCACATCGCAGCCATTGCAAGAGCCGGCATTGATACGAAAAAGCCAAGGAGAGCGCACAGAAAGTTTTTTTAAAAATTGCATAAGGTCTCCTTAAGCTATTGTAACCAAACAAGTACTAAGCTTGCTAGGGCTAGAGTTGTGGGGTATTTAATATAAAAACCAAGGGCTTGATCTATGCGAAAGCGCCCAGTGGCTGATTTTACTAAGGTGAGAGATAGGGCCATAAGTATAAGGCACTTTACAAAAAACCATAGTATATTCACAAACCAGAACTCACCAAGACTTCCGGGAAAAGTACCAGGAAAGAAAAGCGCCACGCCAAGGCCTAAAACTACAAAGGTTTTCAGCGCAGACCCCAGAAAGAAAAGAGCTAAAGGCGGGCCACTGTACTCTAAAAGGGGCCCTTCTAATATTTCTGTTTCTGCTTCGGGTATATCAAAGGGCACAGTGCCCATGGTGCCGGGCAAAAAGAGCAAATAGGCCAAAAGAGCCGGAACCATGGTGGGATTTATACCTAAGATGCCATGCTGTTCTTGAAAGGCCACAATGGCTTGTAAGGAAAACTCTGCACCAACGCCGGTGGCCTTGCCCACAAGCATGGCTACCGAGAGTAAAATGGCAAGGAGCGGAATTTCATAGGCTAGCATCATAAGCATTTCGCGTGAAAAGCCTAAGGCGCCATAAGGCGAAGAAGAAGCCGTGGCACCAAGCATGAGCGCTATGGCTGGAATGGGAAGCAGGTAAAAAATAACCAAAACATCTCCCATATTACTCATGCCGGTAAAAAGACCGCTTACTGGTATAAAAGCTGCACAAACGGCCATACCCACAAAACCCATAACAGGGGCCAATAAAAAGGCCTGCTTATGCGCTGTTTCGGGAATAATTGTTTCTTTTGTGAGGAGTTTAGCAATGTCTAGCCACGGTTGCACCAAGGGCGGGCCCACACGTCTTTGCAAGCGTGCTTCCATGCGCCTATCCAGCCCTTTGAGAAAAAGACCCATGGCAAGGGCAAAAAGGCCACCGGGGAAAAGGCACATATGAAAAATGGCCATAAGCGTATCTAACATGGTCTATTTCTCCTTTTTTACCTGAGCTTTAGAGGTTTTCCAAAACGTAGGTATAAAGCTTTCACGCCAAAAAGTCATAAGCCCGCCGTACACACTGCTGGGCAGCATGCGGCTGCTGGATTCTTGCGATGCAAGGCCGCAAGAGTGTACAGGGCTTATGCGATGGTTTTTTGCCACAAAATAGTTCAGGGCTTTCCATGTGCCCACAAAGGCAAGTAGCATCATAATAAACATATTGGTGGCATTCCACGCTGCAGGGCCGGAATGTACGCCGGTGAGGCCCACTTCTAGCCCTTGTAAACCGTATTCCGCCAAAATACCATTGATAGGATAAAGCATGAGGCCTGGGAAAAGACCTAAAGCCACACAGCCCACGGCTAAAATAATCATGGGGGTGCGCATGCTTTTGGGGGCATCTTGTATCTGCTGTAAATGCGGCCCCGGTTGGCCCATGAAGGCCGTGTGTAAGAACTTAGCTATATAGGCTAAAGTAATGACGGAGCCTATTAGGGATAAAAGCGCAAGGAAGGGTTGCTGCTCTTGCATAAGCGCATGGTAAATTATCCACTTGGAGGTAAAACCACTGGTGGGCGGAATACCTATTACCGAAAGGCCGGCTATGGTGAACATGGCTAAAGTGAAGGGCATTTTATGTCCAATGCCGCCAAGGTCTTGTAAGTTGTCCTTATGGCTTTGAAACATGAGCACACCGCACATGAGGAAGAGCAGGTCTTTAAAGAAAACATGGTTGATGACATGTAAAAGACCGCCGGCATAGCCAAGGCTTGTGCCCACTGCCAGCGCCAAGACCATATATCCAATTTGACTTACTGTTGAGTAGATGAAAATGAGCTTAAGATTACTGCTCATGAGGGCTTGCATGGCAGCCATAATAATGGTGATGCCGCCAATCCACATGATGAGAGTTTGTACAATGTGTATGGCTGTAAGGTCGATGCTGTTTAAAAGCAGTAAGCCGCCACCAAGAATGATGAAAAGCTTCATAAGGCCTAGCAAAGCGCTCTTAAGCAGTACAGAAGATATGAAACCGGATACGGGCGTGGGGGCTAGCGCTGGATGCATTTGCCAGTCAATGCGTAAGGGCAGTTGCGCTGCTTTCATAACAAAGCCCAAAGCTAAAAGTGCGTAGGCTGCATTACCAAGGCTAGAGGCATCTAACGGTAAACCCATGGCCTTAGAAAGAGCATGCCAATGATGGATGGTTTCAAAGCTTTTTAAACTATCTAGGGGGGTAGCTGCCCCTAGTATACATACTCCAAGGAAGATACAGCCGGCGCCAGCAAGATTGAAGAGGAAGTACTTGAAGGCCTCGTGTAAGCTTTCTTTGGTTCCTTCGTGCGCGATGGTAAAGTACAGCGCCCAGGAGCTCATAATTTCCCAAAAGAGGAAAAAGGCGTAGAGATGCGTTGCGCTGGCAAGGCCTATAAGACCGGCGCACATGGCGCAAAAGAAAGAGTAAAAACGCCATTGGGTGTGGCTATGCTCCATATAGCCAAGGGCATAGGCCATATTAAGGGCGCCTATGAGCGGCACAATAAGCGCAAAACTGAAGGACAGATTGTCCATATGGCGGCCAAAGAGCAAGACTAAGAGCGCTGTAAATAGCAATATGCCCACAGCAGCGCGCCCTGCTTGTAGTCTATCTTTTCTGAGTATAAAGGGAACCAAGGCTCCCAGCATGGGCACAGCCACATATATGGGCCAAGATACGTGCATGCTTAGTAAGATATTTTCGTAAAGGGGATAGCTTGCAAAATACATTTGGGCTGCTTCTTTAATGAGGCCTTGTGTAAGCTGCGGGAAAACGCCCAGCAGTACACAAAGAGCGGCCAATATGCCCATGCTTAGCCCCATGAAGCCCTTTTGCTCGAAGCTTGTGGCGGCTTTGGGAATGGCGCATGGCTCAAGGCTTTTTTCGAAAATAAGCGTGCGCAAAATGCGTGTATAATACACAGCGCCCACCAAGGAACCTACAATAATAAGCACAGCCATAATCCAATGTCCTTCATGCATGGCCGCTTGTATCATTAAATATTTCCCCACAAATCCTGCAAAGGGGGGCAAGCCCATGATGCTTAACAGGCCTATGGCCATGCACCCTACGGTAAAGGGCATTTCTGCACCAAGGCCGCGCAAGTCTTCTAACTTACGGCTGCCTGTACGCAAGATGAGGGCGCCCATACCGAGAAAGAGCAGGTCCTTCATAATGGCATGGTTTACCACATGGGTGAGGGTTGCCACGGTGGAAAGGTAGGTGCCAAGGCCCAAGATAAGGGTTATTTCTCCCACCTGTCCCAAGGTGGAATAGGCAAGCAGGCGTTTTACATCGTTTTGGCGCAAGGCCATAAGCTCGCCGTAAATGAGGGTTATACCACCTAAAAAGCTGATATTATAACCTATCCAAGATAAATTCTCTTGCAAGGGAACATGCTGAAAAAGAGCGGTGGGCCCTGCTTGGCCTAAGATAATTGTAACTATGCCAAAGATGCCAAGCTTGGTAATAATACCCGATAAAGGGCCTGACACGGAGGAAGGAGCCGCAGGGTGCGCATCGGGCAGCCATGCGTGTAGAGGCACAAGGCCTGCCTTTACAGCAAAGCCTGCCAACGCAAGCATAAGGGCCACTTTAAGGGTAAAGGGGGACATGGCTTTGGTGATGCTTTCTATGGCATAAAGCGAAGCCGACTCGCCGCCAAGAAGTGCCAGCCCTGGCAACATAAGGAGGGCGCCGCCGGCGCACATGATATAATACTTTGTGCCGGCGTCCAAGACGGTGGCCTTTTGTGCGCCTGTTCTTTCGTGCACCACAAGAAAATAGGAGGCCAAGGTCATCAGCTCCCAGTAGCCGTAAAAAGCACCTAAATGCGGCGTGGTGACAATGCCTATAAGTGCCGCAAAGGTAAGTAATAAAAAGAAATAATAGGAGTGCAGCCTGTGACCGTGGGCCATGTAACCGGCAGAGTAGAGGGTGACCACAAGGCCCATGCCGGTGATGAGTAAGGCAAAAAGGGTGCTCATGGGGCTTATGCCGTCAAAAAGAAGCACACTTATGAAGGCTAAAGCCATGAAGCCTATGGCAAGCTTTTCTAAATATTGTGGATATTTGGTGCTGACAATGGCCGTGATAAAAGCGCCGCCAAAAAGGAGGGCAAAGGCCACGTGGGTGGGGGCATGCTCAAGCTGTACTTGCGCCATATGTGCGCATATGTCTGTTAAGGGGCCGCGTAAAAACCCCATAAGCAGTACGAAAAGGCCAAAAAGCAGTGTGGTAGTATTTACTTTGCCTTGGCTAAAACAAGGCCCCGCATGGCAAGGGGTATCTACTGTATTTTCTAGGTATACAGTGCGCACGGCACCAATGTGTAGCCACACTAAAAGGGCAGAACTTAAAGCCACTATAATAAGGGCGGGAATGGAGGCGAAAAAATTTGCTGCCAAAATGCCCTGTGTAGCAAAAAAACGCCCTTCGGGTACAAGGAAGGGAGAACCGCCCACGGTTGCTAAAAGCCCCAAGGCAAAGAGAGCTGCCGCTTTGGGATTGTGCATAGCCCCCATGCTGATATTTTGCGGGCTCATGGGGCCTGAGCTATAATTTTTGCTTGTCTTATGCAGAGCCTCATGGGCGCTTAAAGCAAGGCCGCGTGCTGTGAGCTGAAACAAGGCAAATAATAAGGCCCCAACCATGGCTAAACCTTGTGCTGTAGAAAGGGCCATGAATACAAAGCCCATATCGGCAAGGGCGCCCCATGCAATGAGTTTGCGGTAAGCGTTACGTCCTTCATAAGCCTTTAACGTGCCATAAAGCACAAGAATAAGGCTACAGTAAAAAATAAAGGGGCTACCTGTGGCTTCAAGCGGAACGTGTGTCATGGTACTGCCTCATCATAGGGTGAAGGTGTGTAGTATATAGAGAACGTTTTTTACTTAATAAAAGCTACAGAAGTGTAACTTTTTTACTACGCCGTATATGATGCACAAAGATAAAGCGCATATAAAGGGCGCATAAGAAAAGGCCGTGATGCGGGTGATATTTCCCTAAGGCCCATGGTTGTATAATGTAGGCGAATCAGGCTTTTTTTGCAAGTCCATGCGAGACGAAATGTCGTGTTGTGAAAAAAAACACAAAATGTAAGAGGATTACATGAATATTCACGTAGGAAAGTAAAAAAGGTGGGTGAAAGCTGAGGTTGCGAGGGAAGAGTATGCGGTTAAAAAAGCAGCCCCTTCTGCCGTGTGACAAGAAAGGGCTGCATGTAACGTGTTATATCAAAGCTTTTTTAAGTAAAGAAACGGGATGCACACAAGGTTTTTGCGTGCCGTGCATGATTTGTACTCGGCAGGTGCCACATTCTGTAGTGCATATATCCACTTGTGCTTGTGTTATGGTATCAAAAAGCGTGCTGCCAACGTGCATACCAATGGCATATTTTTCTTTTTTAAAACCGTAACTTCCTGAAATTCCGCAACAGCCTGCATAAGCATTTTGTACTGTGTGCCCATACACTTTTTGCAAAAGCTCAAAGCTTAGTAAGCCTTGGCCTTGCGCGCGTAAATGGCAAGGGGCGTGGTACATGATTTTACCATCAAGATTTTCATTTTTAGGTATAATTTTGCCTGCATCAAAACAATGTAACAAAAACTCTTGGATATTATGCAAGGTTACGGGGCCACAGCTTTGGGGTATGCTAGGAAAATAATGCGGTATGTCTTCATTGAACATAAGCGAGCAAGAAGGACAGCCTGTAAGTAGGGTAAGGCCCTTTTTTTGCCATGCCGCTAAGGCTTGCGCATTTTTTTGGGCGCTTTTTTGTGCATCTTCTCCAAAGCCATTGGCTATCATGGGGAGGCCACAACAGCTTATATCTTCGGGTACTATAACTTTATATCCGGCTTTATTTAATAGCCACACCATATCAAGGCCTGTTTGTGGGTCGTAAATATCCACATAGCAACCGGGAAAAAAGACCACAGAGCTGTGATGCATGGCAGGGTTTAAGTTCTGTTGATAGTGTCGAAAAAGCTTTTTAAAGGTTTTGGGGGCAAAGCTTGGCAAAGGAGCTTTTTTGTGTACACCAAGGGCATGTAAGGCCAAGCGCGAAAGGGGGTTTTTCATGCCCAAATTACGTAGGCCGGCAGGAATAAAGCCAAGATATTTGGCTATGTCTGCACCGTGAGCCAGCATCCAGTCACGCAGGCTGTGTCCATGCTCCTTGGCATAGGCGGCGCGCGCCAACATGGTAAAGGTAGAGATGGGGACATTATGCGGGCAGGCTATGTCGCAATTTTTGCAGTTGGAGCAATAGTGTAGTGATTCTTCTTCTGCCATGCCCATGAGGCGAAAGCGCTCTTGCGCCGGCCCCACCATGCGCGGGCCCAAAAAGGCCGTGGTGGCGGCAGCTATGGGGCATTGAGCCACACAGGTGGTGCAGGTTATACAAGCATCAGGATTTATAGAACTCATGTTTACCTCATATGTGTTGCGCTGCATACCACGCCGTAGCTAAAGCCACGCCATTGCCGCTTTTTTCTGCTGCAAAATCATACCCGCCAAGGCTGCGCCCTGCAAAATAGACATTGTCTGCCAGTGGGGTATTATTTGCCGTGAGGGGCTGTAATTTTTCATTAACGCGCACACCCATTTGGGTGAAGGCATGGCTTGCAAAGGGGTCTTGCTCAGCCCATGCTTCTTGATCTTGCGGTGTTTCAAGCTTTATATTGAAAATGCTTTCGTGGGCCATGCCGGGCTTGGTGACAATGCCTCCGCCCAAAACACCGCCGGTGGCAAGGATAAAGCTCTTGGCTTCAAATCGCTGCGCAGTTGCCTGCCCTTGTGCACAAGAAATAAGGGCTGTGCAATGCCCATTTTGCAGCTCAGCGTGGCTTATGGTGGCATTTTCTATAATGCGGACCCCAAGGCTGCGCACGGCTTGCAAAAGTAGAGATAAAAGGCGGTTACCGCCAACACCGGGGGGCAGCGAGAGCATTTCCACCACGGGAAGGTGCAGTTTTTCTTGAAGTTTTTTCCACGGTGAAGGCTCTTTTTTGCCGCCATGCCTGTGGGCCCCTGCGCCCAAAATGGGGGGGATGAGTATAGCATCCACTTCTTTTGCGTACGGTGTAAGGGCTTGATAAAGCCATGTAAAGCCCTCTAAAGTATCCACATAACGTGCCACATCCAAAGGGCTTACAGCGCGGTGCGCTGCCCCAAAATGTGAAGGTAAGGAAGCTGTGCTAAACTGTGTATCCTTTAAGGCAGGGTACTTTTGCAATTGTTGCTTAATGAGCTGGGGATGGCAATCGCGTATGGCGTCTACCGAAGCCACCAGCACGCGTTTAGCGGCAAAGAGGGGGGCGCTGTCGCTTGCTGCAGGGTAGATGTATGTGGGCTTTAAGGTACCAATAATGGTAGGCACAAGGGTATTTTTTTGCCCTTGCGCAAGAAAGTCTGCCCCCTGCTCCTTACAAAAAAGCTGCATGGCATCAAAAGCTTTTTCCACCTGTTCACGCCCCATAATATTGTAAGGGTGCTGCGGGGCGAGCTTACTTAAAGCTTCCATGGGCTTTTGTACAGCTTGCATGGCGGTATCCTGTGTTTGCGGTATATAGCCAAGTGCATCTATACAGCCGCTGGCAATGGAAAGGGCCCCAAGGCCTGTACCCAAAAGGCAAACATTTTTACCTTTTTGAGCGGCAGTATAAGCAGCCATAAGCCCTGCCATGCCCATGCCCACCACAAGCACATCACTTTTAGTCTGCTTGCTCATGTGTTGCTCCATCAATGTTTAAGGTGGCGGCATATATGGCACGCCCCAATTCTAATTCTTTAAGTTGCATACCCCATAGGGCAGGGCGCAGGCCTTTCCAACGTTCGTTTAGGAATGAGCGCACATTGGCCGTGGGGGAAAGCTTAAAGGGGATGTTGTGTTCAGTAAGGGCGCCTATGGTGCGTAGTGAGCAGAAAATGCCTTGGCAGGTACCCATGCCAAGACGAGTGCGCAGGCGGATGTCGGTTAAACTATGGGTAGCTTCGTCCTGAGCCACATGTAGTACTTCGGCGGTGCTCACCATTTCGCATTCACATAAAAGATCATTTTTTATGGGGGTGTTGGTGGTTTCTGTGCTTTCTTCTACCAAGGTGGCAAAGGCATCTCCTAAGCGATCTTCCACAAGGTGTGTGTCTTGCGTGGTAAAAATCTTTTTAGCTTTTTGGCGTACTTCTTCCTTTACAGGGGCTACCAAAGGCTCCACGGCAGTGCGGCATGCTTTGTTAATGCCAAGCTGCTGACACACAAGGTCAGACATTTTTTCTGCCATGAGTCTGTAAGTGGTCAGCTTGCCACCAAAAATACTGCCAAAGCCTGAAATGCCTTCGTGGCTATGGTCTACAATATGGAAATTGCGGCTGGCTGCGCGCCCTGAGCTGCCACTGGGGGTATAAAGAGGGCGTGTGCCTGCAAAGGCACGTAAAATGCGGTAGTCTTCAATTTGCGGGAAAAGCGGTTTGCCAATTTCTAAAAGGCGCAGAACTTCGGCGCTGGTGGGGCGTGTGTCTGCAGGGCTTTGTGCAGGGCTTGATGTGGTACCTAAAATGGTTACCGAGCCATGTGGCACAAAAATATCTCCATCGGAGCTTTTATGTAAGCGATTAATGACCCTTGAGGTAAAGCGATAGTTAAAAACAATAAGCGTGCCTCTATCGGGTGAGACTTGCACATCTAGTCCGGCCATTTGCGCAATTTCTCCGCACCAAGAACCGGCAGCGTTAACTATGTATTGACAAGGCACAAAAAATTTCTCTTGGGTGAGCTGATTGCGCACATGCACCCCTTGTACAGCGCCATTGCTTGTGTCTATGCCTTCAACTTTGTGATAGGTTAAAAAATCACTGCCAAGGCGCCGTGCAGCGGCGGCGTTATGCCATACAAGGCGAAAGCCGTCTATGCAAGAGTCTGGTACGCGATATACGGTTTGAATATTTGGCGCAAGGTGTGGCTCAAGGCGCCTTGCTTCGCTTACATCAAGTGGAATAGCTTCAATGCCGGCAGCTTGGCAGCCTTGCAACCAAGGCTCAATAAAGTCGGCGGGGTCTTCGGCAGTTTGTACAAAGAAGCCTTCGGTTTCTTCCACGCATTGCTTACACATTTTGCGCAGTAGCATATTTTCTTCAATACATTCACGGGCTGATTCACTATCGCCCATGACGTAGCGTGCACCGCTGTGCAGTAAACCGTGAAAACGTGAAGAGGTGCCATGGGCAAGACCACCTTGTTCTAAGAGCAGGGCTTTTATACCGCGCATACTTAAATCTCTCAGTATGCCAATACCTGTGGCACCGCCGCCAATGATGACAACTTGATATTCTTTCATTGTATTACCCGCGTAGGAAAAAGGTATGAACCATAGGGGAAAGAGGGGAGAAAAACACTTGTAAACGTTTCCTTTTTGAGCTTAAGCTCGATTCATTCTAGCTAAAAGCGCTGCATAAAGCAATGTTGTAATGTTTCTAGAAAAAAATAAGGGGAAGCTTGTATCCTTGCGAACACGCTTCCCCTTGAATACGCTATCAGGCTATTTTATTTGTCTTCTTCAATCCAAGCGCGGGAGCGTTCCACGGCGCGATGCCATTGATGGAGTAACTCTTCGCGCCTATCGGCAGACATTTTGGGCTCAAAGCGGCGGTCAAGCTGCCAATTGGCGGCAAGCTCTTCTTCTGTTTCCCAAAATCCCACGGCAAGGCCGGCAAGGTATGCTGCGCCAAGAGCTGTGGTTTCGGTCACGGTGGGGCGCTCTACCACAACGCCGGTAAGGTCGGCTTGGTATTGCATAAGCATGCTGTTACGGCTGGCACCACCGTCTACACGCAAGGTGCTTAAGGCTACGCCGGCATCTTTTTGCATGGCGTCAATGATGTCTAGGGTTTGCAAGGCAATGCTTTCTAGGGTCGCTCTGGCAATATGACCGCGGGAGGTGCCGCGGGTAATGCCCACCATGGTGCCGCGTGCGTATTGGTCCCAATAGGGTGCGCCAAGGCCCACGAAGGCCGGCACAAAGAAAACGCCGCCATTGTCGGGTACGGTGGAGGCAAGCCCTTCCATGTCGGAAGAATCTTTAATAATTTGCAAACCATCACGCAACCATTGCACCACAGCGCCACCTGCAAATACGCTACCTTCCAGCGCGTAGTACATGCCTTTGGGGTTTTGCCATGCCACGGTGGTGAGCATATTGTTTTGACTTGCTTTGGGAGTGGTACCGGTGTTCATAAGTAAGAAGCAGCCTGTGCCGTAGGTATTTTTAGCCATGCCTTCTTGTAAGCAGGCATTACCAAAGGTGGCGGCTTGTTGGTCGCCGGCTACGCCGGAGATGGGCACAGCTTTACCAAAGTATTCAGGGTGGCTATGAGCCATAACGCTGGAAGAAGCTTGCACTTCAGGCAGCATTTTGCGGGGCACGCCCATGATTTCTAAAAGCTCATCATCCCACTGGCCTGTGTGAATATTAAAGAGCAAGGTGCGGCTGGCGTTGGAAGGATCTGTCACAAAGGAATCGTGCTTGCTTAAATTCCAAATGAGCCATGTGTCAATGGTACCAAAAAGCAAGTCGCCAGCTTCGGCTTTAGCGCGAGCGCCAGGAACATTATCTAAAATCCAGCGTACCTTGGTGCCGGAGAAATACGCATCAAGCACAAGGCCTGTTTTTTCACGAATAATATCGGCTTTACCTTCGGCGCGTAATTGGTCGCAAAAGCCGGCTGTGCGGCGGTCTTGCCATACAATGGCATTATATACAGGTTCACCGGTGGTTTTGTCCCATACTACGGTGGTTTCGCGCTGGTTGGTAATACCAATGGCGGCAATGTCATTACCGCTGATGCCGGCAGCCTTTACGCAGTCACGGGCCACATGGCTTTGGGTGTCAAAAATTTCTGTGGGGCTGTGTTCTACCCAGCCTGGCTGAGGGTAGATTTGTGTAAATTCTTTTTGTTCTACTTGAACGATGTTGGATTTACGGTCAAATAAAATGGCGCGGGAAGAAGTGGTGCCCTGGTCTAAGGCTAAAATATATTTACTCATGTTATTTCCTATTTTTATTTTAAATGGGTGTGGGGAATGACGCTGTTAGACGGCGCCTACAAGTTTGCCTACAGCATAGGCAAGTACGCCGCCCACTAAGGGAGCAACTACAGGAATCCACGCATACGACCAATCGCAACCGCCTTTGCCGGCAATGGGAAGCACAAAGTGCGCAAGGCGCGGCCCAAGGTCACGGGCTGGGTTAATGGCATAGCCTGTGGGGCCACCAAAGCTTAAGCCTAAGGCCCATACAAGTATGGCTACCATATAAGGGCCATAGCCTGCAGGGAGGGTGCCATTATTTTTGTGGAAAATCATAAAAATACAGAAAATAAGTAAGAAGGTGCCAATAACTTCGCAAATGAAGTTGGCAGAGGTTTTACGAATGGCAGGGCCGGTACAAAATACGGCAAGCTTAGCGCCGGTATCTTCGGTACGTTCCCAATGGGGGAGGTAGGCAAGCCACACAATAACGCCGCCTGTAAATGCGCCGGCCATTTGGGCAAGCATGGTTATTACTGCATGACCTGCACCATAAACGCCAAGCAGTGTTTTTGCCAGCGTTACAGCGGGGTTAAGGTCTGCTTGAGGGGCTCCTAAGGCCACTGCTGTATACACACCTAGCATAACGCCAAAGGCCCAACCTGCAGTAATACAAATCCAGCCGCCACCATAAGCTTTTGATTCTTTTAAAATGCAGCAGGCTACAACCCCTGCACCAAAGCAAATCAAAATCATGGTTCCCATAAATTCACCAAGTAAATTTGTCATAAATCCTCTACTGTATGGCCAAAAGAGTGTGCATTTTAGCAAAAATTATAAGGCCAAATGTGTATAATTTTCGCTTGTATCTATTCGCACATCGGCTAGCATGAAATAATGCTTTTTACAAGTTTTGCACTATGTGTTGCAGGTTAATATGTTTTTTATTTATTTTTTTAAGTAATTATATGAATTAAGTTAAAAAAAATCCCCCCTTCTTGTGCATATATAGGTAAATGGCCTTTCCATTTTTTTAATGACATTAATAAGATAAAAAAATACACTCATAACCACTTTTTTTTAAAAATGTACGTAGATGTTTTAAGTTTCTATTTTAATAGGAATAATTACTAAATACTGACGCTTATGGGGATAGGGTATGTCGCGTATTTTTCTTTCTCTCCACCCTTTTTATGAAGGTGGCGATATCTTTGGTCGAAAACTGGCCAATAGCGGATTTATGAATGCTTTGTTTCGTCGAGATTACTTCGATATGTATCATTTTTTCGTGGATAACCCCCATGACTTGATACAAAAATGGCATGATTTGCCTGACGCACAGCCTTTATTAAAGCGTGGCGCTTTACAGGCTTTTCCACGCACGCATCTCCAAAAGCGCTTACAGCTGGTACCTTATACCGTGTGTCACTTTTCTGATCCCATGACAGAAATTGCCGCCATGTGCCATGCTCGTAATACTTTTGCACCGCATATATTTCCCATAACAGCTGTAAATCACACCATAAGTTATATTGAATATGCTAAAAGCACCCTAGGGCATATTTGGAAAGGCTGCACGCCACGCGATGGCATTGGCTGTACTTCTGAAGCTAGCCGCACCATTATGCAGTCGTGGTATACGCATGCAAGAAAGGCACGTGCGCTTACTGAGGATTGGCACAACCCCCAGCTTAAGGTTATTCCGCTTGGCGTGCCGGACCCAGAGCTTGGAAATCAGCAGAATTTACGCCAAGGCTTACGTCAACGTTTGGGTCTTGCAGAAAATACGGCACTTATCCTTTTGTATGGACGGGTAAGCTTGGTGGATAAAATGGATGTGCGGCCTTTTTTTAGTGCGTTACGCCGTATTCGTACTAAATACCCGCAGCTCTCTTTTTCCTTTTATGTGGCAGGCTCCATGGATGATGATTCTCTAAAAGAACAAATGCAGGAGCTGGCAAAAACATGGGACATCCCCTTTACCATAAGTCCCAATCCTTCAAGGGAACTCAAAAAAGAGCTTTTTGCTGCAGCAGATATTTTTGTATCTCCCACAGATAATATTCAAGAAACTTTTGGACTTACCTTAGTTGAGGCGGCTCAGGCGGGCTTGCCGGTTATTGCTAGCGATTGGAATGGGTATAAGGATATTGTTGTTTCGGAGCAAACGGGTATTTTGGTGCCTACTTTGGCCCCTACGGATACGCCTGATCTTGATACCATTGCCGGTGTTTTATTCAATAAAATTCATCAACTATTACGCTCACAGCAAACGGCTTTGCATGTGCCTTATTTAGAAAATGCCTTGTATAGGCTTATTTCACAGCCCAATGTACGTAAAGAAATGGGCCAAAAGGCTAAGGAGCGCGCAGCTAAGCTCTATACCTTTGATGCGGTGGTGGAAGGGTGGATAGAATTTTGGCAAGAATTGCAAAATACGCCCATAAGCGCTGAGCAGGAGGCGCAGTTGCGAGGGGAGAAGCATCCCTATGCGTTAGATTTTGGCAAAACCTTTTCCGCTTATGCCAGTCATCGTTTGCATAAGGAAAATGTACTCTCTATTACGGAGCTGGGTATTGCTTGTTTGCATAAGCAAGCTCCATGGAATAACTATGCCTTAGCCGCTGTAAATATGACAGAAAGCTTGATTCGTCATTTATTGGAGCAAACGCTACAGGGGTGTACGGTGGAGGAGCTATTGGCAAAGGCTCAAGCGGCCCCATGGGGAAAAAAATATTCGCAAGAAGTACTTTTCACCCATATATATTGGCTTATGAAGCAGGATTTAGTGGAAACTTCTCTATAGAAAAACCCCTCACAGCTCTTTGGAAAAGATTTTCCATACGAATTGTGAGGGGCCTTGCGCTGCTTAAAGGCGTGTTTACAAACCTGTGCCAGATTGTACTAAAATTGTAATGGTACCCATACTATCTACATCGTCTTTTGTGTAGGCTTCATACTGCACGCCGTGAATGTCGGTTGTTTCTCCGCTGGCATGCCAACTTGCAAGGGCACTACTTTTATCAGAGGAGAGGCTTTCTTGTAAGCTTTTTGCTGCCTCAAGGTTATTGCCAAGCATGATAATATCTGTGTGCGAGAGGTCTGTACCTTCGTAGTTTAAGAGGGTGCTCACTTCATTGAGTGAGCTAAGCCCCGAAAGCAGTACGTCCATACCACCATGTTCTTCCTGCGAGAAAAGGCCAGCTAAGCTTTCTTCGTCATCAAAAAAGAGCAAATCTGCATCATAGGTATACTCTGAGTTTCCTTGCGCATCAGTAAAGAGTAAAGAGTCACTGTCATCGGCAAAAAGAATGTCATCACCTTCGTAAAAGTCTTGCTCTATGCTTGCGTCAAAGGAAAAAAGGTTTTCTATTTTTTTATGATCGGCATCATCCTTGCCGGCGGGTTCTCTAGCCGTGGGAGAAAAAAGTGTAGTATTATACATAGTAATCCTTGTGCAGAAATAACGTACTTATGGAATATTTTACGTGCAAAAAAAGAAAGACGTAAAAAGCCTAAATAAAATGAAAATTGTAAAATAAGGAGGCGCCATAAAATACATGGCGACGAAGCTAAGAAAGCCTCAGGCTGTGGAGCCCAAAAGTGTAAAAAAAACACTTAAAAATAAGGAATGGCTGAGGGTAGACATTCACACGCAGAAGATGCGTACTTATTCCTTAGGCTTTTTTGCATTGTCTGTCAATATTTAATACTGTCTGATACTTTTTTTGTACGGGCATGTGTTGCCGTACGCAGAGCAAGTCTTTCATTGACTTAACGTTAGGGCACCATTATTATGGTGTGATATGCTGTAGTGTGTTAATTTTACAGTGATTTACACTGTTTATAAGGTTTTTGCTTTGTTTGCTGCTATGGCATTTTATGGGAGAGTACATGCTTTTTCACCAAAAAAATAAATTTATCTTTTTCTATATAGCCTTGGGCTTTGTGGTCGTTGTTTTTTTGTTGTTTTATTTTTATAAAGACATAAATAACAAACTTGTACAAGCTGAGGTAAAAAATGTACACTTAAGTGCCAACCAGCAACAGGCTACCATTGACGGCTTTATAGCAACTCAAGCTACACATTTGGCCAGCATGTCTCAAACACTTCTTATTTTTGATAATAACCCCCTAGTTATCTCTGAATATTTGCAAAATTTGGAAAGAAACCTTGGCATTGATACGGTTGTCGTAGCAGATGCGTATGGCATCGGGCTTCTTTCTAACTTGAATCAAGTGGATGTGCTGGATAGTGAAGTTTTTCAAAGAGCTTTGCATGGTGAAGTGAGTGTAACCGCACCTTACGTATCGCGCTTTACCGGTGAGGACGTCATAGCGGCAGGGCACCCCATGCTACGCAATGGGAAGGTCGTGGGTGTAGTGCTTGTGGAATACAGCATAGATTTTGTAAAACAAGCGTTGATTTCCTTAGTCGATGAGGCCGATAAAGACGGTTATACCGTGCTTGTGGATGGAAAGGGAAATATACTAACAAGTACTCTGTATGCTGCAGATTTTGCTAGTCCCTTCAAAAAAGCATCTTTTGAAGGGGGGCTAAGCTACGAAAAGTTTATGGCAGCTGTAACAGCGCGTAGCTCACAAGGTGGTGGCACGGTGATTACCATGGGGCAAGAAAAAAGAATTGTGGAATATCGCCCCATTCACTTGCGTAAATGGTCTATTATTGTGGTGTCGGAAGATGTCTCCAATACGCTTATACGTAAAGTTTCCAACGGTATTCAATATATAATTGCCAGTATGGCCGTGTGCTTTCTCTTCTTTTTATTGTTCATCATGTATTTTAGGTATAAAGGTGTGAAAAATATTGAAAGTGTGGCTTTTTATGATGAGCTTACAGGTTTGCCAAATATGGTAAGCTTTAGAGAGCAAGTAAAGGCTTTACTGGAAAAAAATCCTCAAACACCTTTTGTTATGCTTAAGATGGATATAAAAGATTTTAAGGCCGTTAATGAGCTTTTTGGGCATGATGTGGGTAATAGGGTTTTATGTGCCATGGCGAAAAATTTACAATCCTTACAGCATGATAACTTGGTGTATGCCAGAGCTGGCGCTGATACTTTTTTTCTTTTTGCCTCCAAAGAATTTTTGCATTGGGGAGAAAAGGAACGGTTGGCCTTTGAGGCGCAATTTAAACTGCATATTCCTGAGCTTAGCGAGCATGAGTTTGGCTTTAGATATGGGCGCTATGTTTTAGAAGAAGGTGAAAAAAGTGCCATGCAAGCCATGAACAAAGCTACCATGGCGCATCATATGGCAAAGCATTGCCGTGAAAATACTATATATGAATATGATACCAGTTTTAAAAAACGCATTTTGCGCATGGCGGAAATTACCAATAAGCGTAAAGGTGCCCTAGAAAATAAAGAATTTAAAGTATACTTACAGCCCAAAATAGATATTTTTCAAAATAAAATACAAGGTGCCGAAGCCTTGGTTCGCTGGATTGAAGCCGATGGTAAAATGGTATTTCCCGATGAATTCATTCCACTTTTTGAGAAAAATGGCTTTATTGTCCATTTAGATATGTATATTTTGCGTGCTGTATGTAGACAAATAAAAGTGTGGTTACAGGCGGGCTATACTGTGGTTCCCATTTCAGTAAATTTTTCACGAATGCATTTGCATAACCCGAACTTTGTACAAGAGCTTAGTGGCGTATGTGATTCGTACGGAAGCATTCGTCAATATATTGAAATAGAGCTTACAGAATCTGCCGCCACCGAAAATATAACTACTTTAGCGGGCACTCTTGCGCAGCTACGCCAAGCAGGCTTCTCCGTGGCCATTGATGATTTTGGGGCAGGCTATTCCTCCCTTGGTATGTTAAAGAATTTCACTGTAAATGCGCTTAAGCTGGATAAAAGCTTTTTTGATGATAATAAAGATGACAGCCGAGGAGATATTGTGGTGCAGGGCATTATTCACATGGCAAAATCTCTTGGTATGAAGGTGGTGGCAGAAGGCATTGAAACTGCCGAGCAAGTGGAATTTTTGAAAAGTATTCAATGCGAAATTGTACAGGGATACTATTTTGCAAAGCCTATGCCTCTATTGGCCTTTGAGCAGGCGTATATGGGAGAGTATCATGATAGCGCCCGATAAACCTTCCCTAATGTTTGCTTCTAAAGTAAAAAAAACTTCTTTTTGGCGAAACATACCTACTTTTATGTATGTTTTATTTTGTATTGTTGTACTTGTGTTGCTTGGAATAACAGCCATTCATAAGAATATAACTGACAAATTAAACCATGCTGATGCACAAATTTTTACGGCTGTGGCAAGCCAAGAGCAAGCAGTCCTTAATCGTTATATACAAAGTACCGTTACTGCCTTAACAAGTATTACTAAAACACTTTTAACGTTGGAGGATGACCCTAAGGGCACCTTAGCTTTTTTGGAAAATGTAAAGAAAACCCTGAACTTTGAAAGCATTGTTTTTGCGGATACGCATGGCAGAGGTCTTGCAGCCTCCGGACAAAAAGTGAATATGCTCACAGACCCCATCTTCGCTCAGGTAATGAAAGGGCGCATAGCGGTTACGGATGTTCTTCCCAAAGGGGCTGTGGGGTATGAGAGTTTCACAGTGGCTGTGCCTGTGCGCAAGGGCGGGAGAATTAAAGGGGCTGTTATCATAACTTTTAGTATGAAATATTTACGAGAGTTGCTTATAGCGTATACAGATAACAGTGAGGCCGCGTATATAGTAGATGGTAGGGGCGTAGTGATAGCTTCTTCTAGTGATGTGTACGGGTCTTTGCATTTTTTGCGTAATGCGCGTTTTGCCAATGGGGAGTCTTATGAATCTTTTATGCAAAATGCCCTCAAAACTCGTTGGGGAGGCACTACCTTTACTCTTGCTGATGCCAAAAGAAGTATTGAGTACCGCCCTTTGCATATAAACTCTTGGACATTGTTTTTTGTTTCGCACAATCTTTTAGAAAATCCCGTGCGTGGTATTTCTAATCAAGTGCAAATTATGATGGCAGCTATGCTTTTCGTTTTTTTATTCTTTGCTAGCTACATAATGTATTTAAAACGCAAAACCCTTAAGGAAGTAGAAAAAATTGCTTTTTATGACGATGTGACCGGTCTTGCTAATATGGTGAAATTTAAACAAGACGTGGAAGGCGTTATTACAAAATTTCCCAATAGAAAGTATGTCATGCAAAAGGTGGATATAGAAAATTTTAAAGCCATTAATGAAATATATGACTATGAAACAGGTAATGCTGTTTTGAAAAATATGGCAGAAGCTTTGTTGTGCATGAAAGATGATTCCTTTCTTTGTGCACGCATGGGGGCAGACGCCTTTATTATGTTTTCTGCTTACGGGTTTTTGGACGATGATAGCGTGAGAACAGATTTTGAAACGCAATGTAAAAGCCGTATGCCACAAATGGCCAGTTATGAATTTTGCTTTAGGTATGGGCGGTACTTCATTGAAAAAGGTGAACGCGATGTGCCTGAAATGATAGATAGAACCACCTTGGCACACAGCTTAGCTAAAGGGCTTGGGCATAAAAATACGTGGGACTATAATGAAGACTTTAGGCTAACTATTCGCCAGCATACAGAATATATGAATTTAAGTAAGGGCGCTTTGGAGAATAAAGAATTTATAGTGTATTTACAGCCTAAATATAGCTTAAAAGAGCAAAAAGTTATAGGTGCAGAAGCTTTGGTTCGTTGGGTTATGGAAGACGGCTCCTTACTTTTACCCGACAATTTTATCCCTGTATTTGAGCAAAATAATTTTGTGGTGCATATTGATTACTATGTATTGCGGACTGTGTGTGCACGCATAAAATCTTGGATAGAAAAGGGACATAAAATTCTCCCTATTTCTGTAAATTTTTCCAGAGTGCACTTTAAAAATCCAAATTTTGTGCAAGAAATACGTGATATTTGTAATGAGTACGGAACTGTAGCTCCTTATATTGAAATAGAATTCACCGAAACAGCTTTAACGGAAGCAATCAAAGGTGTGGATATCTTTTTGCGACAGTTGCATGAAGCCGGGTTTAGCATTGCCATAGACGACTTTGGTGCTGGTTATTCCTCTTTGGGTATATTAAAAGGCTTTGAGGTGGATGTGCTTAAACTTGACCAAAGTTTTTTTGTGAATACACAAAATGATGTACGCGGCTCTTTAGTGGTGAATGGTATTAGTGCCATAGCCCATGATTTAGGCATGAAGGTGGTGGCAGAAGGTGTTGAGCTTTCAGAACAATTTGCTTCTTTAGAAGTGGGGCCACTGGAGTTTGTGCAGGGCTTTTTCATTGCTCACCCCATGCCCATGGATGAGTTTGAAAAAAAATATTATGTGTAATCGACGTTGAAAGTTATGTAT
>CAYJNG010000021.1:10862-23297 GCA_964371505.1 uncultured Desulfovibrionaceae bacterium | reverse complement strand
TAATTATTGGTGAGAATAAAGCTTTAAGTTAAAAAGACGTAATAAATTTGCTGTTAATGCAGATACAGAGTATTTTTTCGGCGCAGTTTGACATATGAAATCCGTTTTATATGTTTGCCCACCATAGAGTTGTAAAAGACATACTCGTCTAAGATGGATTTCAGATGCTGTATTTTGCAGTACAAAGAAGCTTTAAAATACACCTCTACGAACACGCTACATGGTGGAAGATGGTGGAAATACTCGTATCCACGGCAAAACCCTCAAAGAAGTTACTCTCTAGATAATATTACACGCTTTTTTTCTTCGATATCCAGAATTGCAGTGTTTTAAAAAGAATTTCCGGTTCAATGGGTTTGGTTATGTGAGCGTTCATACCATGCGAGATGCTAAGTTCTTTGTCGCCTTTCATTGCATGGGCAGACATGGCGATGATGGGTAACGTGGCATAAGCCGCATTCATGCGAATTTGTTGTGTAGCCGTATAGCCATCCATAACGGGCATTTGAATGTCCATGAGAATGGCGTCATACGTATTTTCTTCGAGCATTTGTATGGCTTCTTGGCCATTTTGAGCAATGTCTAAACTGTAGCCGCCTGATTGTAATATTTCTCGCGCCACAATTTGATTAATTTCATTATCTTCTGCCAATAAGAGATGGTGCTTTTTATGTAAAACGGTTTGTGCTGCGTCTAAGCTATCTTCTTGGCTTTGGTGCTGTGTTTTAGGTTTGGCCCATTCTGGAGCTAGAGCAAAGTGTGCTGTGCAAAAGAAGGTAGAGCCTTGATTTGGCACGCTTTCCACCCATATATCTCCCTGCATCATGGAGATAATATTTTTAGAAATGGCAAGGCCTAACCCCGTGCCGCCATATTTACGCGTTACGGTATTATCCGCTTGTGAGAAAGCCGAGAAGAGGCGTGCAATTTGTTCCTTGGTAAGGCCAATGCCAGTATCTCGTACCGCAAACTGACAATACAAATGGCCCTGACTCTGTAATTCCCCAGTCATTTCCACCGTTATACTACCGGATTCTGTAAATTTAAGAGCGTTACTTACAAGATTGAATAATACCTGTTTTAAGCGCAAAGCGTCGCCCAAAAGGACAGTTTCGCCATGGGCATCGAGGGTAACTTGTAGTTCCAATCCTTTTTCTTGGCTTTTGGTTTCGTAAAGGTTTTTAATTTCCTGACTAATTTCTTGTAGGGTAAAGGGGCGCTCTTCCATTTCAAGCTTGCCAGCTTCAATTTTAGAAAAATCCAGAATATCATTAATAATGCGCATGAGGTTATTGGCTGAAAACACAGTTTTCTTAAGATAATCTTCTTGCACCGCGTCCATGCTTGTTTGTTCTAAAAGGTGTAAAAGCCCTAAAATTCCGTTCATGGGGGTGCGAATTTCATGGCTCATATTGGCCAAGAATTCACTTTTTGCACGGGTACTTTGTTCTGCCATTTCTTTTGCTTGGAGTAATTCTTGTTCATTTTCTTTAATTTCTCGCAGCATGGCCTTATGTTCACGCATATCTCTAAAATACGTAATGAGTCCATTTTTACCTTTATAAGAGGTGCGTACCACAAAAATTTCCACGGGCATGGGTTCTTGCGTTTGTGGGTGTATACACATGGTTTCTGCGGTAAGAAAACCTTGGGCGTAGGCTGTTTCTATTTGTTTTGCCACCACATCCGCGGAACGTTGGCCATCGGGTTGGAATTCCGGAAAAATGGTATGAAAGTTTTGCATACACTCTTCACGACTTTTAAAGCCAAATAAGCTTACGGCCTCTAGATTGCTATAGATAAGTACACCTTCATTATTCCAAAAATGTACGCCTACGGGCATGGAATCTAATATAAGTGTATTGCGCAGTTCTGCTTCGTTTAACAATTCTTGCGTTTCTCTAAGCTCCCTTAAATCTTTAGCATATGTTAGGATAATGTCCTCACCGCCCAAACTGGTGCGCACATGGATAATTTCCATGGGAATAAATTCACCACTTGTATCAATATGAAGCCATTCAAAGCGGCAATAGCCTTTTTCTAATACTTGCTGATGATTGATGATGACGCTTTGCTTGGAGCTTCTACCGTCTGGCTGGTAGGTGGGGGAAAGCAAGTGAAAGTTTTGTATATATTCTTGTTTGGTGTTGCACTTAAAGATACGTAAAATTTCTTTGTTACAATCAACGATATCTCCTTCTTTATTCCAAAAAGTGATACCAAGGGGAAGATGTTCTGTAACAACAGAGTTTATTTCTTCTTCTATTTTTTCTTTCTGTAAATCTAATGTTTCTGTGATGTCTGTAATAACAGAAAGACGTACTTTTTCTTTGTCGTCCCAAGAGATACAAGTATCTATGTATTGTAGATGCTTCTTATGTGCCTCGTCATAGCGGCTCCATATATGAGGTTCTGTAGAATGCTGGAGGGTGTTGTTACTGCAAGTTTCACAAGGGGCATCGTACTTCTTAAATACCTTATAGCATTCTTTCACTAGGCTATCTTCACAGTCAAAAAAATCACATACTGCTTTGTTTTTGTAGAGGATATTATAGGTATCCATGTCAGAAATATAAATAGGTATAGGTAAAGCATCAAGCATGTTCTGAATTTGCTCACGCTTCTTTTCTAGCTCTTTTTTCATGGATTGTTGCTTTTTGGAGTAAGCGATAAGAACTGCTACGAGTAAAATGAGGAGGAAAATGACTCCAGCGAGAAGGTCAACACTTATATAGGATAAGAAATATACAAATTGTGACGTATAGCTGGGTCTTGTGGTATGGTGTAATAATATGCTGTGAAATTTATCTCGCGGAAAGGAAGCAATGGCCTTATTAAAAATAGAAATGAGCCTTGGGTCTTCAGTATCTCTGAAAAGAAAAGAAAATTTATCGTACAGCGGAAGGATATTGATAATATGTAAAAGAGGGTAGCCCCCTTCGGCTATGGCTGTGCGGGCTGCATAGACATTTTCAAAAGTGAAATCCGCTATGCCGTCTTCTACAGCTTGGTAAGCTTGTGTAATATCGTCAAACTCTAATAAGGTATTATCGGGGAAGGTTTCTTTAAGGAATGCAATGATAACAGGATGCAGCTTTGACACAGCAAATACGCTATCCTCAGCTATATTATAGTCTATACCCACCATGGCTATGGGGGTAGCAAGGAATGTGTTGGATAAAATAGCATTAAGCTCGTACGCTTTTTGGGGGTTTGTATCATAGCTTAAATGCATATGCGTTTTGCCAAGGCGTAAGTCTTTTAGAGCATCACCATAGCTTAGGCCATGTTTAAACGTAAATTTAAGGCCGGTAAGCTCCGAGATGAGCATAAGTATTTCGTAGTTTATACCTTGAAGGGATTGGGTTTCGTCATTGAATTCTTCAAAGGGGGGCCAAAAAGCGTCGTACGAAACTTCAATGGGCTTCGCGTGTTCTATATAAGCTTTTTCTTCTGCTGTGAGTGTGAAAGGTTCTACCGCTGTGAGGGCGCGGGTTTCTATTGCAAAAGCATGGGGCGCAACAGATATGATGAAGAGCAAGGGGAGCACGAACAGGCGCAACGTAAAGCTTGAGAGTATGTTATTGCAAGCTGTAACTAAGGCGTACGAAATGCTACACGTCATATAAAATCCTTTTACAGTGAAGGAATTGTCTTGGATGAAATGTGTCAATAAGTATGGTATAGGCAAATACGCCTAATTATAGTTTAATACGCAAGTAGGTTAGACATGTTTTGTAAAATGTGTCAAGCTTTTGGGGAGGAGAGGAGGAGAATTTTTTGTGTAATGCTTATATTACGTAGTTTTTTACACCATAAAGGCGATAATGTGTGTCTTTTAGCTCATTTTTTCTCGTGGAATTTTACAAAAGATCTACTTGGTAAAGGCAAAAAAATATGTATTTACTAGATGATAAAGTTTAAAATCTCACCTTGTTATACGAAATGAGAATTTTTATTTTCGTATTTTATATCTTAACTCTTGTGTTTGAGCATAAAAAGTGTAAGAGTTGACTAGGCAAGAATAGGGCATAACAATGCAGGAGTAGCATTATGAAAAAGCTTCTTTCAGTATGTATTTTTTGTCTATTTTCTTTAATCGCTGTGTCTAATTTGGATGCACGTACGACCCGCGACCTTGTTTTTGAGGACGATGAAAGTACTGCTAACTCGCAAAGTTCCGATGATACAGCACAAACTCTCGCCATAAAGAGTACCATTGTTCTCACTCGCGATGGAAAAACCAGTACCGTTGTACCTAGCCATGAATTTGTGTCTGGTGATAAAATAAAGCTGGTATTCACCCCTAATACAGATGGATATGTCTATTGGATGACAAAAGGTAGCTCTGGAGATTTTGCCGTATTGTTTCCTAGTAAAAAAACTGGTGAAGACAATAGCGTAAAACGTAACCAAGAGTATACCATACCTGTAAAGGGTACTTTTAAGTTTGATGAGAAAGCAGGCAAAGAAGAGCTCTTATGCATACTTTCTACAGAACGCTTAGAAGACATTGAAAAAGTTGTAGCTGCCAATGCCTCCTTAGAAGGTATAGCTACAGGCTTGGAAGTGACCACTGAGGCCAAGGACGATGGACAAAAACGTACCACACGTGACCTTGTATTTGAAGATGAAGATGCAGGTGATGTGAATACGAAATCGCAAACCGTCGAAAAAGGTAAGCCCATGGTAACTCGCTTTGTGCTTACGCACAAATAGAAACATCGCTTTACTCTGTTTCACTATTCCGCTCTTAAAGAGTGGAAGCTTCTCGCAATAAATCTAAACCGCCCTATTGCTTTTGACAGCATCAGGC
This sequence comes from uncultured Desulfovibrionaceae bacterium, assembly GCA_964371505.1. Taxonomy (GTDB): domain Bacteria; phylum Desulfobacterota; class Desulfovibrionia; order Desulfovibrionales; family Desulfovibrionaceae; genus CAYJAD01. Next base: position 18,481 of record CAYJNG010000021.1, on the reverse strand, counting down.
TCCTCGCTATGTGTGCGTATTTATTACGTATATAAAGTTTGTTTTTTGTCAAAATTAAAACTCATTATGAGTCTTTATTTGGTTTGAAAACGTTTGTTAGCACGAGAGGAATTGTATGTTAAAAGTAGTAGTGCTTACTTCATGTCTTGTTTTTTCTGGGGCTGGTGCTTATGCTGCCAGTCTTCAGGATACCTTTGCACAGGCGCAACAAGCTTATAAAAGCGGTCAATACGACGCTGCTGGTGAGCTTTTTGTGCAAGTTTCAAAAATGCTGGCACAACAAGGTGATAAAGCCAAAGCCAATGCTTTTTTAAACAATGCGGCCATTAGCTATATGACGGGGAAGAATTATCCTTCGGCTATTGCTATTTATTCGCATATGTTAAAAAATCCTAAGGCTTTGGATGAGGCCACACGCAAAAAAGCTTTTGTAAATATTATAGGATGCTATAATGATACAGAGCAATTTGCGCTGCGGGCTGCAGCCTTAGAAAATATGCTGAAGCATTTTCCGCGTCTTCCTCAAGCAGAACAAGCAGATTTTTATGCTCAATTAGGTGATACATATAGAAAATTGGAAGTGTATCATCAAGCCATTGGGTATTATACAAAAGCTGCCAAACTTCTACAAAAAAACGCTAATCCCGTGGTGCTTGCTAAAGTTCTCACAGGCCTTGGTTTAAGCCAAGGTAATATAGGGGATTTTACAGCTGCCTTTAAAAGCTTATCTCTTGCCAATGAATTGGCTAAAAAAAGTAAATCTGCGCAGACCATAGCTGAATCCAACAGTAACTTGGGTTTGCTTTATCTTGAGCGTGGCGAATACCCTAAAGCAAATGAGTTGTTGCAATTGGCTTTAAGTGAAGCCAAGAAAAGCAATCTTAAGGCCAATGAAGGCGCCGATGAGAATAATATGGGCCTTTTGCTTAAAAGCTCTGGTAAGTATGAAGACGCCATGAAGCGCTTTGTTGCAGCCATTGGTATAGGGCAGCAAATAGGTAACAAGCGTGATGAAGCCATTGGCCTTGTAAATAGGGCTTTATTGTACCGCATGACAGCGCATTTGCAAGAAGCCCGCGCCGATTACCGCAAAGCCGAGCAGCTTTTCCGTGAAGTGAATTTTAAAGAAGGCATAGCGGGCGCCTTGCTAGGGCAAGGGGTTATTGCTGCCACGGAAGATAGAAATTTTGCCGTTGCGCTGGATTTTTATAGCAAAGCCCTAGCCCTTTATAGCGAAATTGGTTTGCCACGTGCACGGGCAGAAACGCTTATACAAATAGGTAATGCTTATAAGGCTACAGCGGTTCCTAGCAGAGCCACGCGTGACCTTATCTTTGATGATGAGCCCGTACGCCCCGATATACCCAAAAGCACCGCTTTAAAAGAAGCCCTTAAGGCTTATGAAGAAGCATTGGCCCTTGCTGAGCAAGTACAATCTAAAGAGCTTCTTTGGTCTGCGTGGCATGGTATTGGCTATTGTTTTTTCCAAGAGGGAAAGCTGGATGCTGCGTATAAACAATATATGCAAGCCATCAATATGGTTACCTCTTTGCGTACAAGCCTTGCCAGTGTTTCCTTGCTTGGGCAATACATGGCTAAAAAGGAAGATTTGTATAATGAGGCGCGTGAAGTAAGCGCTGCGTTATATGATAAAACAAAGGATAAGAAGTATTTAGAAAAGCAAATGCAGCTAGATGAAACCTTGCGCAATGAAATTTCTAAGGCTGCTCTTGCCCTTACGCAAGTAAAGTATGACGACCCACAAAAGCAATTGGCTTACGAAAAGTTAGTGGCTTTGGGTAAGCAGCAAGAAAAAGCTGAAAAAGCCATTCCTGTGGTGGCGGCACCCACCAAGAATATGACCGCCGATGAAAAGAAGAAAGTAGAACTCATGGCGGCAGAAGCAAAGACACAAAAATCTTTGGTGAAAAAGCTTGATGGTGAATACGCCAAGCTTTTGGCTGAGTGGGAAAAGAAATACCCAGAAGATGCGGTGGTCTTTGAATCTGCAGCGCGTGTGGATATTAAGAAAATTCAGAAAAACTTAGGGCCAGATCAAGCCGTTGTTCAGTACCTTCCTTTGCACGATAAGCTCATTATTATTGCCATTAGTCAGAAAGACGTGGAGCAATATTCTGTTGCTGTGTCGCAAAAAGAGCTGGATAAGATTATCAAAAAAGATTTTCTCGTGGGCTATATAGAATCCTACGGTCGCGGTAAGCTAAAAGGCACCGAACAGGATGAGTTTAGAAGAATTTGTGCAACATTAAACACCTTATATAAGTACTTAGTGCAGCCGACGGAAGCTTTTATTGCTGACAAAAAGACTTTGTATTTTGTGGCTAGTGGCTTCTTAGCACAAGTGCCTTTTGTGGCCTTGGTAAAGGATTATACCGATAGCACAGCGAACTTCTTGGTGGAAAAATATGACATTTCACAGGTGCGTCCTTCCTTTATTGAAAGCTTAGAAAGCCCCACCAGTAAAGAATCTTTAAAAACCTTGTTGGCCGTGGGTAACCCCAGAAATAGCAATATTTTTATGGCAGACCTTGAGGGTGCCAAGCTGGAAGTGGAAAATGCCGATGGTAGCATTAACCACGATACCGCCATTAAAGATATTCGTTATGAGAAAACGGCTACGGAAGCGTGGCTCATGGAGCAGCTTAAAAATTCTCAATACGAGTATATTTATTTTGCTACCCACGCCATGCCTTTTTCGGATGTGTATATGAGTTATATTAATAACTATACTAAACGCTCTGAAAAATTAAAGAAAAGATTTGAAAGTAAACCCAGTGAGAACCCTCGTGAGGATCCTAACCCCTATGAAATGTTCTCTCATGGCAAGGAATATATAGATTCGCAGCTTGCGGGCTATTCCCCCATGAATGGCTACCTGTATATGCAGGCGGAAAAAGAATTTGCATACGGTTCAGGGCAAAAGCCTTTATCTAGCACTGAAGACGGTTTACTTACCATTGCCGATATCATGCGCCTTGATAAAAAGTCTTTTGATAAAACAAAGGTTGTGGTGCTTTCTGCTTGTAATACAGGCGTAACTTTTGCACCAAAAACCGTAAAAAATGAAATCTTTAGTGATGTGCTTTCCGCAGAAGAAGTGGAAAAAACTTTGCGCGATACAGGCTGGGTTCCTGGTGTGGACCAAGTAAGTTTTGTGGATGTATTCATGCGTCGCGGTGTGAATAATGTGTACGGAACTTTATGGTTTGCTGACGATAAAGCCTCGCAATATCTCATGTCTAACTTTATGAAATACGTGCAAAAAGCCGGTGATAATGTAAATGTTGTACATGAATATTCGCAAGTTTTACGCGACTTTATTAAAGATTGTAAAGAGAGCAAAAAACCTCTCAGCTATGACATGCCGATACACCCTTATTTTTGGGCTGTGGGAAGCTTTTTTGGTAAATAATTTAGTAGCCTGTTAGGCACACACTTTAGCACATACACGCGATGACGTGTTTTGCATACGGTAAATAACTCGCAATCCTCGCTGTTTATAGTACATGTAATTTTTAACGTTAAGGAGATGCAGATGAATCCAAAAGTGAAAAGAATTATTTTATGGGTATTGGCATTAACATTGATGGCTGGTTTGGTGTATGCAACAGCAGATTTATTGGGTCAGACCAATAAAAAGGCTGCTGATGCAGGGTCCAACGCCACAGATATGGAAATGGCAACCCTTGATACCATTAAAAAACCTGCCAAGTCTGATAATATCAATTGGGCAGAAATTACCCCTGTGGATAGAAAGCTTAAATCCATTGATGCCAAGTACAAAGTGGCTGTGGACAAAGCCGGTGCTGAAAAAGCCGCTGGTACTGTTTCTGAAGCCACACGCAGCGAAGGTATGTCTTTAGCACAGCAATATCATGACACAGCTTTACAATTGGCTGCTGTGTATGAAAAAAATAACATGATTACACGCGCTAAGACTGTACGCCAATTGGCTAAGACTCGTTTAGCCAACGCAGATATGTCCTTCAACGAAGTGGATAGCGCCCGCATTGATGCCTATAAGGCCGAACAAGCCAAGCTTGGTGAAGCAAGAAAAGCCTATTTTGCAGAAAATGACCTGTCTGCTGCTGATAAGGCTGAGCTTAAGAGAAATGTACTTCCTCGCGTACAACAAACATCTACCAACTTGCTTGAACTTGTAGACACAGTGGCTAGCCTTGTATTGCAAGTGAAGAATCAAGTGGGTGGTGGTGTTTCTGCTGCTTCCATTGGTGGTTGTGCCAAGTCTGCAGTGAGCAGCGCTGCTTCCGGCGGCGGTGTTACAAGCTTGCTTGGTCCATTGCAAGCTTTGTTATCTCTTGCACAAGGTATGTCCGGCGATGCGCAAAGCTTAGCTTCTGACTTATCTTCCTTGTAATTTAAATGGAGCTTAAAGGGGGGCTAACCCCCTTTAGGCAGGATAATTATGAAAAAATACGTATTCATGCTTATGACTTGCTTTTTAGGCTTTTCTTTATCTGCGCACGCTGCAGGCATGCAGGGCATTTGGGAAAAGTACTCTTCTATGTCGCAAGAAAGCCCATCACCAGCAGCGCCCGCGGCGCCAGCGGCGGGTTTTCCGGGGCGTATTATAGGAGAGCTAGATCAAGAACATAAAGCGTATTTTACGCAAAATTGGAAAGGACGTGCTCTTTCGTATGAATTGTATTTTGCCTCTTCTGAAGAGCTAGCAAAATCTGTGTACGATTTGGCTTTATTTGCCAAAGATATTGATGAAAGCCTTGCCAAAGATAAATTTTATCGCGGAGTTTTAGGTTTTCATTATAATAAAGGGCAAGTGCTGGCTTGGGCTAAAAGCTTGTATAAAAGTGGGATGACAGCAAAAGATTATCCGTACTTATTACAGCTTTTGCTGGAAGATAAGGTGCTTATTTTGGATGCCGAAGGCTTTACATTTGCCGAGGGTATTCACCATGTATTGGCAGCTTCAGCCGGAAAAAAGCGAACCTTCGCTTCTACGCTGGAGCATGAAAGGCTGCATGTATTGTGGGATGAAGATACCACCTTACGTGAAAAGCAAATTGCTAAGTGGCACGCACTGAGCGATGCAGAAAAAAGCCAAGTAAGAAAAGACTTACACCAATACGCGCAAGATAATGAAGCTCAACTTATCGAAGAGTGGTCTGTTCATTCAACAGAACGCGCTCATTTTCAATTGTTTTAAGGAGTTTATTATGAATAAAAAGGCATTTAAATTTTTAGTTGTATGTTTTGCTCTTTTGGCCATGACCTCTATGGCAGAAGCAGCAGGGCGTTTAAATTTTATGCTTACCAACGTTTCGGGGCATGAAATTACCGGTGTAACCATTGCACCTACCTATTATCCACAAAATCAAACGGAAAACTTGCTCAATACTGGCCTTGAGAGCAATACACGCCTTTATATTGGCCCCAACTACTATGGTAGCCAATCTTATTGGAATATTACCCTTACATGGTCCAATGGTTTTAGTAAAACATGGACGCATAACAGATTAACACGTTATAACTCTTATACAGCCTACATAGCCCACAATGGTGATGTGCGCTTGCGTCAAGGTTATGAAAGAGCCTTTGCCAGATATGGCAATCAATACGCTAGCACGTATAGCTCCCCTTACAATTCACAAGTAAATGTGGCTTTAGGCGCACCAGAAAAGGTAAATGTGGCTGGAGCTTCCAGATCTCAAGGTCAAATGGTGGCTTCCAATACCAGAAGAACCACTCGTGACCTTGTGTTTGATGATGAAGATGAGCAAGAAGTACCTGCTGCTGAAGGCTCCGCTGCTGCCAACGCCAAGGGAAAGAGCATTTCTGTAAAAGCCACCGTAGAGCTTACTCGTGACGGTGCCATGAGCACAGTGCTTCCTTCTGCAGACTTTAAGAGCGGCGATAGAGTTCGTCTTGTGTTCTCTTCTAACTCCGATGGTTATGTATATTGGGTAACCAAGGGAACCACCGGTACGTATCAAGTGCTTTTCCCCGGTAAGAAGACCGGCATGGATAACGCAGTGGCACGTAATAAAGAGTACACCATTCCTGCCAAGGGCGCATGGCGCTTTGACGATAATAAGGGCACCGAAACCTTGGTGTGCTTGTTAGCTCCCAACAAAATTCCTGAGCTTGAAAAGGCCATCCAAGAAGCCAATGGCGGCGATAAAACTGCCGCTTCTGCCACCATCGCCGCTGTTGTAACAGGGCATGAAACACAACGTACCACTCGTGACCTTGTGTTTGAAGAAGAAGACGTGGATGATGTAAACACTAAGGTGCAAACTTCTAGCGGCGATGAGCCTTTTGTTGCCACGTATGAGTTGAATCACCTCTAGGATTATTCTTATATTAAGGCGTCCTCTTGCTGAGTTGCATGCTAGAAGCTATCTCATAATTCAGCGTAAGCTGCCTTATAAGATGCGCTCTAGTTAAGGACGCGCAGAGCTTGGCCCCATAAGGTGTATGCACTTTATGGGGCCTATATGTAAGTATGATGAAGTAGGGCATTTCTTATTGTGTGTTGCGGCGCATAGATACCATGCGTAACGGCACAGTTTTAGCCAAGGAGCATGTATGAAAAGGTTTTTTATAACTTGCTTTTCACTGATGACTTTTGTCTGTGTGGGAAGTTTTGTTTACGCTGCAGACAAAATAGTTTTTATTAACGATACGGATTATCAGTTACGGTACGTTTCACAAACTTTTGCCGGCGGACATTCTTCAAGTGCCACCACACGTATGATGCCCTCTACAAGTACGGAGAGAGAAGGCCAAAAGGGTTTGGCTGTTTTAGCGGTAAATACAGGCTTTCGTGAATATATTTTTCGTGAGCTTGGGCCTTTAACTTCAAGCCCAGCTTCTGTCATGCGTTTTTCTTTGCAAGATGGCAGAGTAGGCGTCATACATTATGAGGCCGCCGGCACCAAAGGCATATTAAGGAGTGAAGGTAAGGTTATTTTTGATCCACAGGCTAAGGCGCAAGTGACTTTAGAGCAAGTACTTCAAGCTCAAGGCATGGCAGAGTGCCGCGCCCTTGGTGCTGTAGAAAGTCCTCACGGGAAGGATGAATTGCAAATCACTGTGGGCTTTGGTGGTGTTACTTGGCTAGCCTCCATATCAGCTTTTTCAGATCCTCAAAATCCCTTTGCTTCCAGTGATAAAATAGGATCCATTTCTTTTTTCACGGAAAGAACGGACGCTTCCTTTTTAGGTTTGCTAGAAGTTTTACAACAAAGAAAATATCGCCCTTGGTTTTCTCAATTAACCTTATCCAATGGACGTAGAAATGACCCCACCGTGGGCTACTGGAAGCGTGATGCCAGCATAGAAGCAGACTATGCCTACCTTGCTTCTACCATGTATGGGAGCCTTTTTGCCAATGTAAAGGGGAATATGCAAACCCTATTTCTTTTGGATAGCATCTTTGCTACGGCCATACAGGAGAGCCATGCGCTAGATACTCCCGTATTTATGTTGCATACCAACTCTTCAAAAACACTAACAGTGGCCTATCTTCACGATTCAAGCATGCTCGTTAATATTATACGTAAGAATGCACAACAAATAGACAGTGCTTTGCCTTACGAAGAAGCGCAGATACCAGA
>CAYJNG010000021.1:0-10762 GCA_964371505.1 uncultured Desulfovibrionaceae bacterium | reverse complement strand
GCCCACAACATAATCGCCAAGGTACATTTTATGACATTATGGCCAATAATGAACAAATCGTTCTATATCCTAAGCATGCGGATTTTAGCTTTGCATCGGGAGTGATTGTGGAGCCATATGCCCCTCCCTATAATATTGGTGGTTGGAATACCAGCTCTGAAATTATTTTTCCTTTACAGCTTGAGGAAGAAGCCGTCTATACTGTGAGTCTTCTCTATAGTAAGCAAGCCAGTGATGGTTCTGAAGCGCCTTTACGCGTGGAGGTTTTGCAAGATAAGCTAGGCGTGGCTGAAGGAGAAAAGGCAGCCTTTTCTGTAGATATTCCGAGTACAGGGCCTGATTGGTCTACGTATAAGGAATTGCATATAGGGGAGATACGCTTACCAGCGGGAAAATCTTTTTTATTTTTTAAGGATGCAGAAGAAAATCCGCATCAATATGTCATGAATTTACGCGAAGTTCGATTAAGCAAGAAGAATTAATATTACAAAAGGGGCATGACGGCAAAGGTTATGCCCTTTTTTTGCGCTTTTTTTCTGTTTTTCCCTTCCCTTTATGGGCTTGCTTATGGGCGCAGTTATGCGTATGATGCTTATTTACAAAATCTATATATTTTGTAAATAAAATTGATAACATATTTATAATATTGGAAAAAAGATGCCTGAGATTTGTACAGATGCCTTTGAGTTTTTACATGATATAGGCCCCACATTACTTTTAGATATAGGTTCCGGAACGCAAGATGTGCTTTTGGCACTGCCGGGGCTTAGTCCGCAAAATTGGCCACAATGGGTTTTACCTTCCCCTTCTCGTCTTGTTCGTCAGAAAATACAGAGCTTTACAACCATGGGTAAAGATATATGGCTGTATGGGCATAATATGGGCGGCGGCTTTTTTAGAGCTGTTTTAGATCATATAAAGGCAGGGTATAAGGTTTCGTGCACAGTGGAAGCTGCTGCGGCCCTACATGATAGCTTAGAGCGTGTGCAATCGTACGGCATTTCTTTGAGCGAAACCCTACCTTCAAAGTTTGCACCCGTGCATTTAGCTGACTACGACGCAGCTCTTTGGGATACTACCTTACGCCAATGGGGGTTACCCGCACCGCATGCTGTGGTAGCCTGCGTGCAAGATCATGGCGTGCATCTGGAGGGTAATCGCTTAGGGCGCATGCAAGCGTGGCGCAACCTTATGGAAAAATCCAACATGCCGCAAGAGTGGTTGTATGCCAACGTGGCGGCGTCTTGCCCAGAGTATACGCGCCTTGCCACATTGCAAAAACTCACCGGTGGGCCCGTGGCAGATACGGGCACGGCAGCGGTTTTGGGTGCTTTGTGTACGCCGGAAGTGGTGGCACGTTCGCAGCGCGAAGGCGTCACGGTGGTAAATATGGGCAATAGCCATGTGATAGCTATGCTTGTGTATCGCGGGCAAGTTTCTGGTATTTATGAGCACCATACAGGTCAGCGTAACCTAGAGGAACTACTGCATGATTTGCAAGAGTTTCGTTTGGGTTGGCTGCCTGATGAAGAAGTGCGCGCCAGTGGTGGGCACGGTACGGTGTTTGGGCCTCGTGATGCCACAGCCGGAGGGTTTACTCCTACGTATATTTTAGGGCCACAGCGTGAATTGCTACGTGGTCATGGGCAATACATTGCGCCGCACGGACAAATGATGTTGGCTGGGTGTTTTGGGCTATTACGTGCCGTAGAATATAATCTATCTAAGGAAAGCGGGAAGGAATAATGGAAATTTTTGATAAAGCAGAGTTGTGGTCTCGTGATGCCATTGAAGATGCGCAGCTTACACGTTTGCGCTCCACCATACAGCAAACCACTAAGTGTGAGTTTTATGCAAAACGTCTTGGTGAAGCGGGCATTACGCCGGATACCATACAATCTTTAGAAGATATTCGCAAAATTCCTTTTACCACTAAGGATGACTTGCGCGCCAATTACCCCACGGGGCTGCTTTGTGTGCCACAGGCAGATATTGTGCGTATGCACGTTTCCAGCGGCACCACAGGGATACCCACAGCCATTTGCCATACGCAAAATGATATCAACTCTTGGGCTGATCTTATGGCGCGCAGCATGCATATGGTGGGTGTGCGTCGTGAGGATGTTTTTCAAAATATGTCTGGTTACGGTCTTTTTACAGGCGGGCTTGGTATTCACTATGGCTCGGAGCGTTTAGGCTGTTTAACCATTCCCGCAGGTGCCGGAAACTCACGCCGCCAGTTAAAACTTGTGAAAGACTTCAAAACCACTGTAGTGCACATTTTACCTTCGTATGCCTTAATTTTAGGGGGGCATTTAGAAGAAGCGGGGGAAAACCCACGGGAATTACCTTTGCGCATTGCTTTAATAGGTGCAGAACCTTATACGGAAGAGTATCGCAAACGTATTGAAGATCTTTTTGATATGAAGGTGTATAATTCCTACGGTCTTTCAGAAATGAATGGCCCAGGGGTGGCTTTTGAATGCCAAGAGCAAAATGGTATGCACGTTTGGGAAGATGCGTATATAGCAGAAATTATTAACCCAGAAACAGGCGAACCTGTGCCTGACGGTGAGGTGGGAGAGCTTGTGATGACATGCCTTTGCCGCCAAGGCATGCCCATTTTACGTTATCGCACACGCGATTTAACGCGTTTTCTCCCCGGTGAGTGCGCGTGTGGGCGTAAGCATCGCCGCATAGATAGAATTTTAGGCCGCGCAGATGATATGTTCATATTAAAAGGCGTAAACATTTACCCCATGCAGATTGAGCAAGTGATTATGACCTTCCGTGAAGTGGGGCAAAATTACCTTATTATTTTAGAAAATGATGGCGTAGCCGATCATATGCGCGTGCAGGTGGAAATTCGCGAAGAGTGCTTTGTGGAAGATATGCGTGTTCTTCGCGCTTTACAAAAGAATATTACCGGACGTTTACGCGATGAAATATTGGTAACGCCTAAAGTGGAATTGGTGGCTTCTGGCACGCTTCCCACCACGGAAGGCAAAGCCGTTCGCGTTCAAGACTCCAGAGAAAAATAATGGATATAACAATACCTTATGCCATAACGTCCATCCTTGCGTCGGGTTTTATGGCCTTATTGGGTTTTTTATTATTTTTAAATATTTTTGGCTTACCCGCCAATTGGATTATCCTTGGCCTTGTGGGGCTCTGGGCTTATGCCTATCCTGATGCGGCTGCCATGGATATTACGTTTTTTATTATTCTTACAGGGCTTGCTGTACTTGGGGAAGTTCTTGAATTTGCTTTACAAGTTGTAAAGGCGAAAAAATACGGGTCTTCTTCCTCAGGAACATTTGCCGGCATTGTAGGAGCCATAGTGGGGGCCATAGTTATGGCGCCGTTATTCTTTGGTATTGGTGCTCTTATAGGGGCGCTCATCGGTGCTTGGATAGGGTGTTTTGTTATGGAAAAAGCCAAAGGACGCCCCACTAAAGAAGCTTACGATGCAGCCTTTGGCGCCATGGTAGGGCGCTTTTTAGGCACAGTATGCAAATGCGGCGTTGGCGGGGCCATGCTCGCTGTGGTGGGTCGTTATATTTGGCCCGAAGTGCCTGCACAAGAACATTTGGTTTATATTGTAACATCTTATTTTGGCTAATTTTTTAGGAAGGGCGTCTGGGGGGCAGCTCTTTCTTTAAAAAATATTTCCCCCCAGAAAGCAGCATTAGCAAAAGAGTTTATGCAAATCACAGAAGCTATTCTAGAAAATTTAGAAATGGTCTTGGTCAAGTCTCGCTTTCCTGAAAATGTGGGGATGATTTCCAGAGCCTGCGCCAACATGGGCGCTGGCGGTATTACCTTGGTGGATCCTGAACTTTGGAATCCGGAAAAGGCACGCCCTTTAGCCACAGCCAAGGGACAATATATTTTAGAAAGTGTGCGCATAGAGCAAGACCTTGCCGATGCTGTGGCCCCCTATGCCTTGGTGGTGGGTACCACGGCGCGCACTGGAGGCTGGCGTCGTGAGCTTTTACACCCTTCCCAAGCCGCGAAAGAAATTGTGGCTGTATTGGCAGAAGGGGAGCGGGTGGCCATTATGATGGGGCCGGAAGATAGGGGCTTAAACAACGAGGAAATAGAGTGCTGCCAGCGCCTTGTTACTATACCCACAGCCCATGCCGCCTCTTTAAATGTGGCGCAAGCGTCACTCATTTTATTGTATGAATGCTTTAAAGCTGTGCACGATATAAAAGAAGCGCAAAAGACGCTTATAAAGCACGAGTCTGACTGCCAAGAAGCCGAGGGGCAAGCGAATTCTAAAGTGGATAGACGTGTATCTGCAGCCGATGAGGCGCGCTTGTTTGAAAACCTCAAAGAAACGTTAACACGTATTGATTTTTTACAAAAGGATAATCCGGATTACTTCTTCATGCCCTTGCGCCGTCTTTTTGGCCGCGCAGGTTTGCGCCGCCATGAGTATGACGCACTTATGGGCATGTGTCGGCAAATTAAAAATAAATGTAAATAGTATATGTAAAGTTAAAGTTAAACTTTAGCTTTAACTTTTGAGAAGTCTCCCGATATGCGCTTTTTGGGAGGCTTTTTTTTATTTGAGCATGGACGGTGTGCTTTAAGCGTCTACAGCTCTTTAGGTGCCCATTTAAACGCGAAAAAACGCTATGGCAGACTGCTCTAGGTGCGTGCAAATGTGTTGGGGCTGAGATTTTATGTTAAAGTTAAACTTTAGCTTTAACTTTAACATTACTTTAACTGTAAAAGGGCTGCTTACTATGTCTTTCCATAGCAAGCAGCCCTTTGTTGTGTTGTTCAACGTTGTAAGTAATTTTTACTCAGCTAAGCTATCGGTGTGCAGTACGCTCTTAGGTACTTCGCCCGGCCCAGGTATGAGAAAGGTTTCTGGGTTGAGATTGTACCAGTTAAACCACATGCTATAAATGCCGTAGTATTGCTTCATGGAGGCGCCCTTCATATTACCTTCAAGGGAAACGCCTGTGCTGGCATCCCATGCTGACTTGCTAGCAATGTCCATGAGCTTGCCATCCTTTTTTATGAAAAGAGAGGGCTTTTCCCAAACTTGTCTATTGAATATGCGTATTACATCCAGTTTGGTGTCGTGCACAGCAAGAAGCGGAATATCGCCTAAAAAGAAGTTAACGGCGCCTTCCTTTTTAATGTACGCCACTTCCACAGCCAATCGAGCGTTGGTAAACTCTAGGCCGATAACTTGCGATTTGTAAGGAATGCGCAAGTCAGTGTACTCTAAGGGGAAAGCTAGTAAATCATCGTCGTAATACGTACCCTGCTTTAAGTAGTTGCCGTAAGGGTCTCTGCCGTAGGCCTTTCGACTCCCTGAGGGGGCAGAAAGCACGGGAGCTTCTTTATAAAAGCGCTTTGCAGCTTCCCATGTGGTCCAAAATACAGGTATTTTGGCAAGCCCTCGCCCTGTGAGGGGGCCTTCAAAGGCCATGCCCAAGCCTTGCAGCCAAAGGCTGCCAGTATTACGGTCAATTAATACAGTGTTGCCACCAAATAAAGAACCCTGCACGTCAAAGAATAAATCCACGCCATTAATCTTGCTTATATAGGCGGCAAGGGTCCCTGTAATGGGGCAATAGGTGACGGCATAGGAGTTTTTACCAAAAAGCTCATTGGATACCTGATGCCATACCATAATACGTTGTGGGTATATGCGTGCCCCTTCGGGGAAGGCTACAATAAATACGGGCTCATTTTTTTGTAGGCTTAAGTCTGCATCCATTATACGTCCAAATGCAGGTCGGTAAAAAGAACTTATGGCACCGTGCGTTACAGACGTTTTAACAAGCTTGTTGCTAATACTACGCAAAGCTTCAAGCGTTTTTGGTACTGCCATGGCTTTTGAAGGTAAAGCCATAAGAAAAGCAAGGGCAAAGCCCAATATGAGGCTTATAATAAAGCCCATAAGGAATAAGGGCATGCGCTTTTTATCTTGCGGTTGGGACATATTGCGCCACCTTTACTTGATTTTATGCTCCAATTAAATCTCTATTGAGTTGATCGCTAAAGATATACTCCCGTAAGGCTTGCGGCCATGCACGCGGAGTAATGCCCAATGCGTCAGAAAGTTTGGTATTATTGAGTACTGAAAAAGCAGGGCGATGCGCCTTTTGCGGCCACTGGGTAGAGGTGATGGGTTCCACATGGCAAGGTATTTCTGCAATGGAAAGGGCTTCACACGCCAGCTCATACCAAGAGGCGCGCCCGCTGTTTACGGCATGGTACACGCCGGTAAGCTTTTTTTCAGCCGCAAGCCTGCTCCAATGGGCTAAGTCCATGGTGTATGTGGGGGAGCCCACTTGATCATGTACAATGCTTAGTTTGCCATATTCGCAGTGCTTTTGAATAATGGAGGCCACAAAGTTTTTACGGCTGGGCCCAAAAAGCCATGCTGTGCGCAAAATACATGTGTGATCCGGCGCCAAGTTACGTACGGCTTCTTCTCCGGCTAACTTACTGCGCCCGTAAACAGACTGCGGGCCTGTGGCGCATTCTTCTGTATAGTCCTTATCAGACTCGCCAGAGAAAACAAAATCCGTACTGTAATGTGTGAGATGAATATTATGCGTCTTTGCCATATGAGCAAGGCCAGCAGGAAAAGCTCTATTGACCACAAAGGCTTGATTTTCGTGGTCTTCGGCAGAATCCACCTGCGTCCACGCAACGGTATTAAAAAGGTGTGTAGGTTTATATTTTTTAATGCAGTTTTCAATAAAGGTTATGTTTAAAAGGTCACCATCATCACGCCCTATGGGCATAGTATACCACTGATTTGCGCTTAGTGCCCGCGTAAGTGCTTGTCCCACAAGACCTGTTCGACCACCAAAAATGAGAGCCCTGTTTTCCATAAGTATCCTCCTTAGGATCCTCTGCACTATATAATTCCTAGAAGGTGTGGTCAATAGCTATTTGTGTATGGACTTAGCATATAAAAATACAATAGATAAAAATGTTTGGTACATAGCTCAAAAAAGTGTAAGCTCCATTTCAGCAGGTAGGCAATGCCTTGCAAAAAAAATAAGCGAGGAGTATGTTTGTGGGATGAAAGTAGGAATATTACTAGCCGCCTATGGCTCAAGTACCGCGCATGCAGAGCATACCTTACGCGCTTTTGATAAAATTGTTCGTGAGCGTTTTGCACAAGTGCCTGTGCGGTGGGCATTTACATCTTTACTAATACGAGAGCGCTTGGCTAAGGCCCGCGTGAAAAGAGATTCTGTGCGCAAAGCTTTAGAAAAAATGCGCTTTGAAAGGTTTACTCATGTGGTGGTGCAGCCTTTACAAACCATTGCTGGCAGCGAGCATCATGCTATACTTGAGGATGTGCAAAAGCTGAATCATGCCCATGATGATTTTACGGTATATGTGGGAGCACCTTTATTACAGACTGAAGAAGACGTGCAAGCCGCTGCGCGGGCTGTTATGCAGCATATTCCCGCAAGGCGTAACGCCAATGACACTGTGGTGCTTATGGGGCATGGGGCAAAACATGCGGCTGTACAGCGCTACGCAGATCTTGCCCACGCAGTGTATACTTTAGATGCAAAGGTGCATGTGGGCACCATGAATGGAGCCATAGTGTTAGATGATATCATAGCGCGCCTTGGCTCATGCGAAAAAGTGTGGCTTATGCCTTTACTCTCTGTCATAGGGCAGCATGCCCTTAAGGATATGGCCGGCAAGCAAAAAACATCATGGCGCAGACAACTTGAAGCGGCAGGCTATACTTGTGAACCTGTTTTGCATGGTCTTGCAGAGTATGAAGGTTTTATGAATATATGGCTACAGCATTTGCAAAAAACCATGGACGAAATATCAAATTCAGGAGGAATTTCATGCGACACTGTTTGCTAGTGACTTTTTTACTGCTGAGCATGGGAGCTGTTGCCTTTGCTGGAGAGGTGAATATTTTCAACCCTTATTTGCATGCAAAGCTGCCATCGGCCAAATTACAGGGAGAAAACGCGCAAATGGCCCGTTCCCTTGGCGGTAGTGCCTCCAGTTTGCAAGCAGAGACAAGCCATAGAAAGCACTGGCGTCAAGAAGTCTATCCTGTGGTATTTGGCAATGCTAAAGCCCCTCATGAAATTATTGTTTTTTTAGATTATGCTTCTCCCGACTCGGCGCAGCTTTGGGCGCAAGTGGTGCAAGCATCGCATAATCTTGCTCCGCAGCAGGTGAAAATAGTCGTCTTTGGTAAAAGCACAGAGCCTTATGCAACTGAACTCATGGGCGGTGGTATTTGGGTGGCATATTCCTTACCGCAAAAGGCTCTAGAATACTATACATATACCTTGCAGCGTTGGAATGATGCCAAACAGGGCTTAGCAGCTAGAGGTATTAAACGCCGCTTTGTAAATGAATATGATGCCACTGTGGGAACAGAAGTGCCGATTTTATACGGCTACTTAGAAAGAGTACAAAGTCTTGTGCCGCCAAGTAAGCATTTTCCCATAGTAAGTGGAGCCTTTGATGCAGGTAATGTAAATATGTATCAGGCAGGGCTTGCTGCGCAAGAGTATGATGTGAAGCGTTTTCCTGCTGTTGTGGTTAATGGAAAAACTTTAGCAAATGTAAGCGCACAAAGTATTATCAATGCCTTACGCTAGGTTGTTTCCTACAAAAAAATCCCTTCTTAGCAGAAAGCTAGGAAGGGATTTTTTTGTATACATTTAAGAGTTAACTTTCCATTTCTTTGCTGCGCTTTTCTGCAGCCAGTACAGCGTCAACGATATTGCCGTTCACAGCCGTGCGCTCCATGTGATTAATACCGGCAATGGTAAGCCCGGCAGGTGAGCATACATTATCGCGCAATTCCAAGAGACATTGTGCGGAAGATTTTGCCATGCGCACAGAACCGTTAAAGAGCTCTTCCACCATACTGCGCGACTCTTCTCGACTAAAGCCTAGGGTTACACCGGCTTGCACGAGGGCATTCATAAGGTGAAACGCATACGCAGGCCCAGCACCTATGAAGGCACTAAAGGCCACAAATTTATCTTCGGGCAATTCTAAGCACATGCCTATGCCATTAAATAAACTTATAATATGCTCTTTTTCTTTGCTTTGCAGTTTGGGGTCATCAAAGCAGAAAGCAAAAATGCCAGCCCCCACCAAGGCGGGGGTATTGGGCATGCACCGTACCGCGGCGCATTTATACTGCATGCCTTCTTGTAATGCCTGCTGTGTGATGCCTGCAGCTACGGAAATTATAATTTTGTCTGCAGTAAGCAATGGCGCCATGAGAGGAAGAATTTTTCCCACAAGGTAGGGCTTCACAGCCAGTATAATGATATTGCAACTGATGACTAAGTGCTCAAGGTCTTTGGCAACTTCAATATCTGCAGCACGCAAGGCAGCAGTGCTTTCAATCTTAGGGTCGTACCCCATAAGGTTTAGTGCTTTATTTTTGCTAAGGCCAAGCAAAATGGCAGAACCCATATTGCCGCAACCTATGCAACCTACGGTTTGTAATGCTTGATTCATCTGCTATGTATCTCCAATGTGTTAAAAAAGTACGCTATTTCTGTAGCGGCTGTTTCTGGTGCGTCGGAGCCGTGCACCGAGTTTTGTGTTTTGCTTAAGGCATATAGTTTACGAATACTACCTTCTGCAGCTTCTTCAGGATTGGTAGCCCCCATAAGAGCTCGGTATTTTGCTATGGCATCATCGGCTTCAAGAACGAGGCAAACAATGGGGCCAGAGGTCATATACTCCATAAGACGCTCAAAGAAGGGTTTACCTTTATGTACCGCATAAAAGCCTTCTGCTTGCGCATGGCTGAGGTGTAACATTTTCATAGCAAGGACGCAAAAGCCTGCCTCCTGAATTTTAGTGATTATATTGCCACTGATATGGCGTTTAACAGCATCAGGCTTAATAATGGCTAATGTTCTTTGCATAGAATCTCCTAAAATTGTTTGTATGAATGGTTAGTGTATATGAAGTACCTCGGTATAAATTTCAAAATCAAAGCTTTATATCATTGTTAGGAGCTAAGCACAACTTTTTATGTATAGCCTTGCGACGTGAGGTGTATGATGATGTGCTTTTGGGCACAGTGCCAATAGTGTGCTAGGGGGATGGGGAAGGATACGAATGATGGTAGAAGAATAATGTATAGTATTTTATGGCGTTAAAGAAAATATACAAAAAAAGTACAATTAGTGCTTGACGGCAGGGTGCTTTTCCTCCATATTGCGCTTCCGCCGTTTGGAGGAATCGAGACGACGGGAGCTGAGCGCACAGCGGAGCATCCTTATAGAGGAGTGGCAAAAGTTAAAGCAAAAAAAGTTGCAAAAGACTTGTTGACAAGAAGAGCAACTTAAGGCAGATTGCCTCTCCGCCTGATGGAGTAATTCACTGGGTGGCTGACTGAGAAATCAGTTAGGGTTTTCGGAAAGCTTCAAAAAAGTTTTTTGAAAAAAGAAAAAAAGTTGTTGACAACGGTCGCAACTTGAGGCAGATTGCCTCTCCGCGCTTCGGAAAATGTTTCGGGCGCTGGCTGAGAAAACAGCCCAGAGTTTCACAAGAGACGCTGAAAAAAACTTTGAAAAAATAAAAAAAGTTGTTGACACGCCGAAGCGGTGAGCGTATAAAGACTCTCCGCGACACGGAAAGCCAAAACGGCAACGTGAAGCAACAATAGCTGCCTAATGAGGCGGTTATATGACGAATCAGCGAAGAAGTTGATTCTTTGACAAGTGAAGAGCGAAATTGGGAAGAAAAAATGACGAGTGAG
>CAYJNG010000020.1:0-24031 GCA_964371505.1 uncultured Desulfovibrionaceae bacterium | reverse complement strand
TTTCATCGAAAAAAATAAGTAGACTTTTAAATTATAGGGTTTGTCATTAGTCTGTGTTGCACAAGGCGTGCAACCAAGCGCTATCTTAGACAGAAACAACACCAAAGCCCCTAGCCTTTGTGATAAAAAGGATAAATTCCATTTTGGTATTTTTCTCTTTTGCTTTGGCCAAATTTACGCTATAGTCAGCCGATTTGTTTAATTGCACCTATTCAATCAGTAAAAGGAGTTCGTCATGCCACTTATTGGACCACGCGACATGTTTAAACGTGCCTACGCCGAAGGCTTTGCCATTGGCGGTTTTAACGTGAATAATATGGAAATTATTCAAGGAATTATGCAAGCAGCAGCGCAAGAAAAAGCCCCTGTTATTTTGCAGGTTTCAGCCGGTGCGCGTAAATACGCTGGACAAGTGTACATTATGAAGCTTGTGGAAGCCGCACTCATTGAAGACGATGTACCTGTGGTTATTCACCTCGACCATGGCGCCAGCTTTGAAATGTGCAAAGACTGCATCGATGGCGGCTTTACCTCGGTTATGATTGACGGTTCACACTTATCTTTTGAAGAAAACATTGCCCTCACCAAGCAAGTGGTGGAATACGCTCATGATAAAGGCGTTTGGGTAGAAGCTGAGCTAGGAAAGTTGGCCGGCATTGAAGAGCATGTGCAATCTGATGAGCATGTGTACACCGACCCAGACCAAGCAGTAGAATTTGTACAACGCACCGGTTGCGACTCCCTTGCCATTGCCATAGGCACCAGCCACGGCGCCTATAAATTTAAAGGCGAAGCCCAACTGGACTTTGACCGCTTATATAAAATTTCTGAACTCTTGCCTGAATATCCATTGGTACTACACGGTGCCTCTTCCGTACCTGCCGAGTTTGTGGACATGTGCAATGAATATGGCGGCAATGTGGGCGGCGCTAAAGGCATTCCCGAAGAGATGCTACGCAAAGCTGCTGCCTCCGGCGTATGTAAAATCAACGTAGATACGGACATTCGCCTTGCCATGACGGCCTCCATCCGTAAATTTATGAAAGAAAGCCCAGAGCAGTTTGACCCACGCGGCTATTTAACACCGGCCCGCACCGCTGTTAAAGATATGGTGGCGCATAAGATTCGCAATGTTATGGGCGCATCTGGCAAGATGTAACAATATTTTAGACCTCTGCTTAGGCAGGGGTCTAACTCTATCATGAACCTTAAGGTTCAGCGCCGTATTGGCAAGGTCAGCACGGTGCAAAGCCCACAAAGTGGGATTTTTCATTAGTCTAGAGCCTCAGGGTTCATAACGTTTATCAAGAGTTTTACGAGAAGGAGAAACTATGTCCATCACAATAGGCATCAATGGCTTTGGGCGCATTGGTCGCTATCTTGTTCGCTTACTTGCTGAGAACAACAATGTAAAAATTGGCGCCATCAACGCGCGCGCCAAAAATGCAGACTTGGCGTACTTACTTAAGTACGACTCCACGCAAGGGCGTTTTAACGGCACTGTAGATCACGATGAAAACGGCATCATTGTTAATGGTGTGCATATTCCTGTGACGCGCTGTGCGCACGGTGCTTGGGAATGGACAAAGTACGGTGTTGAAGTTGCTGTAGAAACCACTGGTTCCATTAAATTGCGCGAAGGCCTTGCACAGCATCTGGCTTGTGGCGCTAAAAAAGCCATTATTTCTGCTCCTTCTAAAGATGCAGACGCCACCATTGTTATGGGCGTTAATGAGCATATGTACGATGCAGCCGCGCACGATGTTATCTCCGCTGCTTCGTGTACCACCAACTGTCTGGCCCCTGCCACCAAGGTTATCAACGATAGTTTTGGCATTGTGCATGGCCTTGTAAACACCATTCACTCCTACACCATGAGTCAGCGCATCCTTGACGGTACCCATAAGGACTTACGCCGCGGGCGTGCTGCTGCTGTGTCCATGGTGCCCACATCCACAGGCGCTGCTAAAGCTCTTTCTCTTGTACTACCAGAACTTACAGGCAAGCTTGACGGCATGGCCGTGCGTGTACCTACGCCCAACGTTTCCTTGGTGGACGTCACCTGTGAAGTGGAAAAAGCCTGTACTGTAGAAGAAGTGAACGCAGCATTTAAACTTGCCAGCGAAACCACCCTTAAGGGCCATTTGGGCTACAGCGATGAGCCTCTCGTTTCTGTGGATCACACCGGCAGCACCTTTGGCGGCGTGGTGGATTCCATGTGTACCATGGTAAGCGAAAAGCACTTAATCAAAGCCATTGTATGGTATGATAACGAAGCCGGCTTCACCAACCAATTGGTACGCCTCATTGAATTTGTAGGCAAAAGCGTAAAGTAAACTTTTCCCTTATAGCAAAAACAACCCCCAAGGCTGAGGCCAAGGGGGTTTTTTATGACATTCAAAGTGCTGCCTGTCTCCGTACTTAAAAAATACGTAAACACCTATGTTCATTAACTGCAAAAATTTTACATGTAAGACTGTTTTTGCCCAGTATAAATTTTCTTGGTTAAATGCTTTCCATTTCTTTCAATGATGAGCACATTTTCTTGGTTAGGCTGTAAATTGGGCGGAGTACCAAAATGCACATCCTGTCCATTGAGTTTTAAAATCACATCACCGGGAAAAATATTGGCATCATAAGCCAGACTTTGCGCTTCTACACTTACCACCAATATACCACGACGGCTATCGTGCTTTGCCATGTACTCAATGGAAGGCGCCGCAGAATCTATACCCAAAGCTCCGGTACCGCCTTCAGTTTTGGCAAAAAATAACCCCATATAGTCATAGCGTTGATAATCCACAGGTTCATCATGATAGGTGGTTTGCGCTGGCACTTCAATGGTTTTAGTTTCAGTACCGTGCTTACCACGCACCTTAATGGTTTTTGTATAAGCAGGATGATAATCGCTTACAGTACGCGTTGTATGCATAATCCCAGCATCTAAACGACGCCACAATACAAGACAAGCGCCTACTTTTTGCCCTTGCTCCAAGGCAGTTTCGTTGCTTTCATCGGAAATACTTTCCCACTGCGCTTCACCTATGAGCACATAGCCCCTAGTGCGCATTTTTGCTTTTACTTCATCCGCGTCGGCATGGGGGCGCATCTTCTCTACCTTGGGGATGGCGCAGGGCTTTAAAGGAGCAATATTTCCGCTGGGTAATACAGGGTGATAGTTTTGCTCAAAGCCACTGGCGCAGCCTGACAGCAAAATAAAAGAAGAAAGTAACACAAAGGTATGTAAGCGCATGAAGCCTCCACTTGTAGTAGTAAGTCTAAGTCAACTAGGTATTTTTTAATAGTTTGTCAATATTTGCCATCTCAAAAGGCCTCTAGAGCTAGAACCTTTAAGCCATCACCTTATGCACGACTTTTGCTTTTCGTAAGCCAGTGCTGTAAGGTGGCATATAAAATTTTGGGAGAAATGGGTTTGGTAATATGGTCGTTCATGCCATGTTGCAAGCTTTTTTCTTTGTCGCCTTCCATGGCATGGGCAGACATGGCCACAATGGGCAAAGCGGCAAATTTAGGATTCTGACGAATGGCTTGCGTGGCCGTGAGTCCGTCCATCACAGGCATTTGAATATCCATAAGCACCATATCATACCTTGTTTTCTCCAGCATATTCAAAGCTTCTTGCCCATTGTTGGCTATATCCACCGTATACCCCACACTGTGCAAAAGTTCTTCTGCTATGATTTGATTAATATGATTATCCTCCACCAAGAGAATATGCCCAGAATGTTCAAAGCCTTCGTCCCCTTGGGGGCCCTGTAAGCAAGGCGGTGTAAGTGCATCGTCTTCGGCTAGGGCAAAGACAGCGGTAAAAATAAAAGTTGAGCCTTGCTCCGGCACACTTTCCACCCAAATACGCCCTTGCATCATCTCCACAATATTTTTACAAATGGCAAGGCCAAGCCCCGTCCCCCCATATTTACGCGTCACAGAAGTATCTGCCTGCATGAAAGCGGAAAATAGATGTTCTATTTGCTCTTGCCGCAAGCCGATGCCTGTATCCTTTACTTTAATGCAATACTCTACGGTATCTGACTGCAGCTTTACCCCCATAACCTCCACACACACGCAGCCTTTACTTGTAAACTTAATGGCATTACTTATGAGATTTAAAAGCACCTGCTTTAAACGTAAAGGATCCCCCAAAATGGGTGTATTGGTAAAATCCCCCTCAAATATCTGATAGGTCAGGCCCTTATCTTGCACCACATGACTAAAAAGATTTTCCAGCTCAGTGCATACAGCATGCATGGTAAAGGGCATACTTTCCATGGTAAGTTTACCGGCTTCAATTTTAGAAAAGTCTAAAATATCGTTAATAATACGTAAGAGTTCATTGGTAGAGAACAAAGCTTTTTGCATATAACCTTGCTGCTCTGCATCCAACTTGGTACCGGATAAAATATGTAAAAGGCCCAAAATCCCATTCATGGGGGTGCGAATCTCATGGCTCATATTGGCAAGAAATTCGCTTTTGGCTTGGGCACTTTGTTCTGCGGCCTCGCGAGCAAGCTCTATTTCTTCGAGCATTTTTTTCGTTTCGCGCAAATCATTGCAGTAAGCAATATATAAATCTTCCCCTTCAATATGGGCCTGCACCAAGGTAACATCCATAGGATACTCTTGGCCGTCGCCACTTAAAGCCGTTAACTCAAAGCGACTTTTACCCAGCTTCACAGCTTCTGTAAATTTTTCTACGATATAAGAAGCAGAATCTTGCCCGTGGGGTTGCACCTCTGGGAAAGACTGCATGGCCTTAGCTAGCACCTCTTCCTTACTGGCAAACCCACTAATGCGTACGGCTTGTTCATTACAATTTACCATCACCATCTGTGGTGTCAGTAAATTAATACCCATGGGCACACCATTAAGAATGGCTTCCGTGCGGCGTTCGGCTGCTTGAGCCTTACGAATACTTTTTTCCACTTCGCGCAAGTCTCTATAAAACACCACCACCATATCTTCGCCTTGGTGCTTTGCGCGCACTGCCGTGGCCTCTGTGGGAACAGCTGTGCCATCTAAGCTTGTGCCCATCCAAGCCCCCTTGGCAGAGCCTTTAGTAAAAGCCTTATGAAGCTGCTGTTGCATTTTTTGTAAAGAGGGTTCTCCATCGGGCTGTACTTCGGGGAAAAGGTCTTGCAAGTGCTCCATGAATATTTGTTTATTGTCACAACCAAAGGTTTTATACATGGCGACGTTACAATCCATAGGCACGCCTTGGCTATTCCACATCATAGCACCCACAGGGCTAGCGTCTAACATAACCCTGCTGTATTCGTTGGACTCTTCTAGCTTATGTATAATGGCATTTTGCTCGCGCAAATCTTTTAAGAAAACCAATACATATTGCTCGCCATCCATAGTCAAAGGAGCAAAAGTGGCCTCCACGGGGATTTCCTCACCGCTTACATGCACATGCATCCAAGGTTTACACACACCCCCCTTGGCAAAAGCTTCCTGTACATACTGCGGGCCAAGCTCAGAAGAAAGCATACCATTGGGTTGATACTCTGGCGTTGTTTTCCAAAAATTTTGTAAGAATTCTTCCTTAGAGTCAAATCCAAAAAGCCTCGTAGCCTCATGGCTTGCATCCAAAAGAATGCGCTTTGTGGACCACAGCTTCACAGGCACAGGCAAGCTTTTAAACATAACCTGTACAATTTCTTTGGCGCTACTCGCTTCTCTTTGCGCTTCGTGCAATTGCTGTTGGCTTGTGGCCAAAGCTTCCTCTGCCTGAGCAAGCTTATTACGCAAAGCCTCAACCTCTTCCATAAGCGTTTTTAGAGTAAGGCCTTCATCGGCATAATTTCCTGCTTTACCATGTGACTTTTCCATATCTGTAAAACCTATGTTCCATATATGTGTAAGTAACGCACCAAGAAGGTTCATGAATTGTGCGCAAAAAAATACGAAGTATTAAAAAATAAACACAAATATACACCTTGTCAAAATAAACGTCACTTTTTGCCTTTATTTAACCACTTGCTCCAAGTATAAAGCAAGCACAGCTATGGCCCTATCGCATAAGGTAAATACAGGAATACCGGCATCTCTAATGGCCTTTCTAAATGAGTCAAACTGGCTTGCGCCATCCACCACCACTATGAGCGGTTTTTGCGTTTTTTGTGCAAGAGCCACAAGGCGATGATAAATGGAGCCCTCTTGCTGAAAATGATTTTGCGGGCAGTGGGCAGGGTCCACCGTGAGCGTTAAAGGTGCGTGAGGCACCACACTGAGTATCACCACATCAATATGGGGGTCTTGCAAGGCAAGCTCTGCCATGGTGGCGTGCACCTCATCATCAGCAGAAGGATTAATATCAAAAGGGTTGGCCACATGCACCAGTTTAGAGAGCTTTTTCTCGTCTAGCACGGCCTGCATTTTTTCCTTGGTTTCTTCACAAAAGGTGCCTAGGCTAATGCTATATTCGTCCGATTGAATGGAGTCCGCCATGCCCACCGCCTCAAAACCAGCCGCGCTGATGGCCGCAATGCGTTTACCGGTAATCTTTTTATGGGCTAGACACTCTGTGAGCAGTACAAGGTCTTGAAATTCTGTAAAAGTTCTGGCCACAATGCCGCCAGCCTGGCTTATGGCAGCTTCGCATACCATGTAGTCACCTGCCAAAGATGCCGTATGCCCGCTGGTGGCATCCTTTCCTTCCGGCGTGCGACCGGCCTTATAAAAGACCACGTGCTTACCGGCAGCCACAGCACGCTTTGCCGCTTGAGCAAAGGCAAGGCCGTCTAATTCTTTAAAACCTTCTACATAAAAAGCTACAGTGGTAATTTTATCCGACGCTTCAAAATACTGCATCATATCACCAAGGGTCAAATCCGTTTGATTCCCCATGGAAATAAGATACGCAGGGTTCATCTCTGGCACCTGATTAAAGCGATTGAGCAAAAAAGCCCCGCTTTGACTTACCAAGGCTAAGGAGCGCGGCTTTATCCCTTTATAAGGGGCTAGAGAAAGCATTTTTTCTGTGGGTATAAACCACGTATCGTATTGCCCATAACGCGAAATAACGCCCATACAATTGGCACCTAAAAATACAGGAGAGGTGAGACCCTTTTCATGGCTTTCTTGATGCACCCTTTGTATTTCTTCCACCATGCGCTGTGCCACATATTTACTTTCTTCCGTTTCGCCAAGGCCTCCAGGCACCAAGAGCACGCTGTGCGCTTTATGTTGCGCCAATATGTCTGACACCAAAGCCGGCACATGGACGGCATCAATGGCCACAATGAGCAAATCCAAAGCCCCCTCCACTTGCGTAATATCCGCCACACATGGCACACCTGTGGCATCTTCTCCGGCTTTAATTAAAAGCACTTGTTCCTTGGGGTAACCAGCTTCAAGAACATTTTCTAAAATAATGCGTCCAAAATTACGCCTTGTGGAAGAAACACCTATGATGCCTAGACGCTGCGGGTGCAAAAGCTTCTCTATTTGCTGCAAAGGGCGCGGAGGCGTAAGCGATATTTGCGGGGAAAATTTACACAAGCCATCTAGGGGCACCATGAGAAAATCTGTAAACGCAAAGGGGTTAATTTCCAATTCATCAATGATGAACTCTGCTTGGCGATTTAAAGGCGAAAAATAATTACCTATATGTATAACAGCTTGAAAACACTCTATGAGCTGTTCATCGGTAACAATGCACTTTTGCCCGCGTGTTAGGCCGGCAAGCTTTTTATAGGATATGGTGTTTTTGTATATTTCAAAAAAAGCCTCCCCATCCAGCATGGCGGTGGGAGCAGCCACAACGGCTTGGCCCTTTCTAAAACGCTCAGCATATAATTCCGTATCCGTACCGCCAAGGCCTGCAGAAATAACCATGCCAAATTCGCTGGTGCGCCGTAAGCCCACAAAAAGCTCATTACCAAAGCTAGAAGAATCCGGCGGCATGAATTGCACTTGTAAAACGCCACAAATATCTTCTTTTATAGCATTTTTTAGTTCGTCATCCTTAAGCCCCTTATATTTTTGCGGAGCATGCTCAGGATTTTTTTCTATACTATTTTTATAATTTTCCGGAACCTCCACATACATACGACGTAAGGCAGATAATATTTTTTCCGGTGTTTTTTCCACAATGCGCACACCACCCACTTCTGTTTTATGCATAATGGTGGGAGAGACAATTTTCAGCACGGTTTTTTCCCCCGGTAAGGCCATGACGCTTTCCGGCGAAGTTTTCACATTTTTTGGCAAAAAAAGGGATTTAGGCGGTGTCTCTGAACCTATAAAGCTTAGCAGCTCGTAAACCTCATGCTCAAATAAGCTACTGCGCCCTTGTGCTTTTGCTTGCGAAAAAAGTGCCGCGATGGCTGAATATTGTATATGAGAAAACATGGTACACCTTTACAGAAGTGAAAAGTTACAGAAATGGAGCTGTATACCAATTGAGGGAAAATAAAATGGCACAAGACAAACGTGCCTTGCGTATGCTGTACACAACATAAAGCAAAGCTGTGACTCTTTCAATGAAAATAGCTGTGCCTACTCTCCATGCCCTCTTGCTTTGTTTCTTAAAAAGCTTGCGCTTAAAAGCACACTTTGGCACACTGTACCCATGACCTTCAAAACCCCTTATACTAAGCGCTGGCTTTGGCTAGATATATTCCTAGTGGTGGCTCTGGCTTATGGGGCCTATTGCCTATGGAGTGCGGGAAGCAGTACAGAACAAGCTAGCCGCCAATGGCAATGGGAAAGTATAACGCAATACATAGCGTGGCACGATGCAGAAGGTTGGCATATGGGCTTACTCATAAAGGGCCTACTGGCAACGGTGCGCCTAGGGTTGTGGTCCGGCCTTGTGGCCCTTCTGGTGGGCCTTAGCATGGGCATGTATCTTACCACGGCACGAAGCGGCGTAGCACGCACCTTGCTCTACTCCTTACTTATTTTCCTACGCAACACCCCGCCCTTGGTACTTCTTTTTTTGCTCTACTTTCTAGCAAGCGAAAACACCCTCTCCCTTATGGGCGACCTTGTACGCGCTATGCCGCAAAGCGTGCAGGACGTTGTGGGTTTTCTATTTGCCACACCGGAAAATATGGACAGGATGCTTGCTGCTGTGCTCACCCTAGGTTTTTACCAAGGGGCCTATGTGGCAGAAATTGTGCGTTCAGGCTTACAAAGCCTGCCCCTTGGGCAATGGGACGGCGCAGCGGCCTTAGGCTTCTCGCGCTGGCAACAGTTTTTTTATGTTCTTTTACCGCAATCCCTGCCCATTATGCTTCCCCCTTTGGCGGGGCAATATATTTCTATATTTAAAGATTCGGCCTTGGCCTCTCTTATTTCTGTGCCGGAGCTTACCTTTCAAGGCATGGAGATTGTAGCCATTACACGCCTCCCCTTCGAAACATGGATGCTTATTCTTGTGCTCTATCTTGGCATTTCTCTGGCATGCACGCGTTGCTTTGCCCTAGCAGAAAAACGTCTCCCTTGGCATATAAAAAAGTAAACAGAAGCATTTTTCACACATTTTTGTAGAAAAAAGCTGCGTATAAGAGGCATTAGGGCAAAACCTTGCCAAGGTAGCACTTTTTCTATAGGGTGCGTTTAAAGGCATCAGCCTTTTAGCTGTTATAACGCAATAAACATGCAGCTTCGCGCAAAAATATTTGCAAAAGGCTTTTGCAAAGCCCCTTTTTACGTTTTGCCAAATAGGAAAATACATGGGAAGATTTTCAGATTTTGATGAAGTCACCGCCGCCTTATATGTAGACTTTGACAATATTTATACACGATTTTTAGAAATGGATCCAGAAGCCGCCCGCGCCTTTGGCACCATGCCTCACCGCTGGGTGAAATGGCTAGAAACGCACGCCTTACGCATGCTTTATGGCGATGGTGTACGCAGGCGCATCTTAAAACGCGTTTGCTATATAAATCCACAGCGCTACCACGATTTTCGCACCAATTTCATTCGCGCTGCCTTTCGCGTCATTGACTGCCCACCACTGACCCAACAAGGTAAAACCAGTACGGATATACACCTTGTTATGGACTGCATGGACGATTTATCGCACTCCACACGCTTTGAAGAATTTATCATCCTTTCTGGCGATGCGGATTTTACGCCCTTGCTCATTCGCCTACAAGAACATGCCAGACGCACCTTAGTTCTTTCTGTGGGCTACTCCTCCCCTGCGTATACGGCGGCGGCCTCATGGCGTATTCGCGAAGATTGGTTTATGAAACAAGCCTTGCTAGAAGACAGCCTTGCTGAATCTTCTAACTTCCAAGGCATAGCTCCCTTAGAAACAACAGATAGAGATTGGTAATGATTTTAGAAATTGGTCTTATTGTAGTGGGCGTACCCCTTGGCTATGCCATACACAAAAAAACTCGCGCTGTAAGCGCCACTAACCATGCCCTTTCCGCCATTATTTACGCCTTATTATTCCTTATTGGCTTAACCCTTGGCAATAATGAAGACCTCTTAGCTCGTGTAGGAGAATTAGGCGTTCAAGGGGCCATCATTGGCATTCTTTCAGGCCTTGGCAGCGTTTTTGCTGTATGTTTTTTATTCCGCTCCTTTTTTGAAAGTAAAAAAAACACACAAGCGGCAACGCAAGCACCGCAATCTAAGGCAGGTGTATAATGAAGGGCAGCCTTTATATTCTCTGTTTTTTTGTTTGCGGTATATTTGTGGGAACGCTAGACATTATCCCGCAGGACTTGGGGGATGACCTCCTTACCTATGCCTTGTATGCCATGCTGGTTTTAGCCGGTATGTGCATGGGCTTTGACACGCGCAACTTCCTTATTATACGAGATTTTGGCTTTAAAATTCTCTTGCTTCCCATAGGCTCGGTTGTAGGCACTGCCTTTGGCGCTTGCCTAGCGTGGTTTTTATTATCCAGCATAGGGCATGCCCTTTCCATGCGTGATGTCATGGGCGTTGGCGCCGGTTTTGGCTATTATAGCCTTTCCTCTGTTATGATAACGAAATTTGGCAATGCAGAACTAGGCTCTGTGGCCCTCATTGCCAATATTAGCCGAGAGCTCTTAACCTTGCTTTTTGCTCCTCTGTTGGTGCGCTTTGCAGGAGGCTTAGCCCCTGTAGCTGCAGGTGGTGCCACCACCATGGACACCTGCATGCCGGTTATTGCTCGCTACGCCGGCGAAAAGTACGCCATTATGGGTGTATTTTCCGGCATGGTGCTTACCATGGCCGTACCTGTATTTGTTACTGCCATTTTCACATGGTAAGAATATAAAGCACATTTCATATAATTCATCTGCATTTTGCCGGAAAAAGCCTACTATGCGGCTCTTTCCGGCAAAGTACATCTTCTTCCTTTGTATCCACAACTCCTACTTGCTTACATTTTCCCATTTTTACTTGTTAGCTCTATTCCTTGCATAAAAAAACATCAAAATACACACATTTTGCCGCAGTTGACAGAAAGAACTCTGTACTGCATAATGATACAGATACAATTTTTTTTAAAAAGGAAGGAATTTTATGTTTCGTATTCTTATGACAGCAATTCTTGCTGTAGGGCTTTTTAGCTCCGTAGCTATGGCAGAAAAGAAAACTTACACCGTTGCCTCCGACGGCACATGGCCCCCCATGGAATATCTTGCCGATGACAAGCAAGTAATTGGTTATTCTACCGATTACATCAAAGCCATTGGTAAAGAAATGGGCATTAACTTTGACGTGCGCAACGTAGCATGGGACGGCATCTTTGCCGGTGTAGCTGCAGGTAACTACGACATCGTAGCCTCTTCTGTAACCATTACCCCAGAGCGTCAAAAGCAATTCCTCTTCACAGACCCTTACTGTGAAATTCGCCAAGCTCTTATTGTACCTGTAGATTCCAACATCAAAAGCCTTGCTGAACTTAAAGGCAAAAAAGTGGGCGGCCAAATTGGCACCACGGGTATTTTTGTGGTGCAAAAGGCTAACGTTGGCGCTGAAGTTAAAGAATACGAAGACTTAGGCCTTGCCGCTGAAGACCTTGCCAATGGTCGCATTGACGCTGTTATGGCTGATGCGCCTGTGTCTAAATACTTTGCCAACAAGCGTAAAGACTATTCCAACAAGTTTAAAGTGGTTTACGAAACCCCTGAAGCTGAATACTACGGCTTTACCTTGAAAAAAGGTCAAGAAGAGTTAGTAAAAATCTTAAACGAAGGCATTAAGCGCGTTCAAGAAAAAGGCATTGAAAAAGAGTTAAAAATTAAATGGATGGGCGCTGAGTAGTCTTACTCCCCTATTTACCTTCCTCCGTCGGTTCCCTTCCTTTATGGCCGGCGGAGGATTATTATGAGAAATCTATGAACAATACCCCACCACCCGATAAAGCAGAACGCGGTACCGTTAAAATTCTTACCAGCGATGGCGTGTCCATTCCCGACCCTAAGGAATGGCGTCTTATTAATGCTTGGTCCATTGCCCTTACAGGGGCCATAGCCGCTCTTATTTCGCTTTGCACCTTCTGGCCAGACCCTTATATTAACATCATTGCCTTCCTGCCAGATGGGCTTGTGGTTACCTTTCAAGTAACATTTTTATCCATAGCCTGTGCCATCCCCATGGGGCTTCTCACAGGGCTTGGACGTATTTCCCAAAATCGCGTTATCAATCTTATAGCGTCCACCTATGTGGAAATCATACGCGGTATTCCACTATTGGTACAAATTTTCTACATT
Organism: uncultured Desulfovibrionaceae bacterium; assembly: GCA_964371505.1. GTDB lineage: Bacteria > Desulfobacterota > Desulfovibrionia > Desulfovibrionales > Desulfovibrionaceae > CAYJAD01. Next base: position 11,338 of record CAYJNG010000020.1, on the reverse strand, counting down.
TACTTTGCTTTGGCAAAATTTTTAAATGTAAGCGGCCTCATGTCAGCGGTTATTGCCATTTCCTTTTGCTATGGCGCCTATATGGGTGAAGTTTTCCGCGCTGGTATTTTGGCCATACCTAAAGGGCAAATGGAAGCGGCACGATCCCTTGGTTTTACCCACTTCCAAACCATGTTTAAGGTCATTTTACCTCAAGCTTGGCGCACCATTCTCCCCCCTGTGGGTAACGAATGTATTGCCATGCTTAAGGATACAGCCTTAGTATCTGTTATGGCCATGCCGGACCTTATGCAACGCGGGCGCGCCTATGCGGCAAAAACCTATTTGTATTTTGAAACCTACACCGTCATTGCTCTTATTTATCTTATTATTACATTACTTCTATCTAAGTGCGTAAGCATTATGGAAGGAAGGTTGAATTATTATGACAAAAGAAAATAATGCCCCCATCATCAGCATTCGCAATGTATGGAAATACTTTGGCGAATTGCCGGCCTTACAAGATGTAAGCCTTGATATACAAAGCGGTGAGCGTGTGGTTATCATCGGGCCTTCCGGCTCCGGTAAGTCTACCTTATTGCGTTCCATCAACCGCCTTGAAGAAGTGGGCCAAGGTAGCATTACCGTAGATGGGCGCGATGTAACCAATGATGAGCATGATATTAACGCCATTCGCCAAGATCTTGGTATGGTGTTTCAGCAGTTTAATCTTTTCCCCCACAAAACCGTGTTGGAAAACCTTACCATGGCTCCCATTAAGCTGAAAAAAATACCCAAGCACGAAGCTGAAGAGCAAGCCCTAGCCTTACTTAAGCGCGTAGGCATTAGCGATAAAGCCAATGTGTACCCTGCCCTTCTTTCCGGCGGGCAGCAGCAGCGTGTGGCCATTGCGCGTGCGCTGGCCATGCAGCCTAGCATCATGCTTTTTGACGAGCCCACCTCTGCCCTTGACCCAGAAATGGTGGGCGAAGTGCTTGACGTTATGGTAAGCCTTGCAGAAGACGGCATGACCATGGTTTGCGTTACCCACGAAATGGGCTTTGCCCGCACCGTGGCCGACCGCATTATCTTCATGGATCATGGGCAAATTGTGGAATCAGGCACGCCGGACCAAATATTTGAGTCTCCGCGGGCACCACGTTTAAAACAATTCCTCAACCAAATATTGTAATATGGCTCGTATTGGCGTAGCCGTAAGCGGCGGTGCAGACTCTTTATACGCCCTTATTTCCTTACAGGAAGCAGGGCATGAAGTTTTTGCGCTGCACGGTCTTTTTCTTCCAGAAGAACACAGCCCAAAGCAATTATCAGCGTCAAGCGAGTTGGCTTTACCCCACGGTATAGACCAACTCGCCACGCTTTGTCAGGCACGCCACATTCCCTTTCATGTGCGCAATCTACGCGAAGCCTTTGACCATGCCGTCATTACCCCCTTTGTGCAGGAATACGCTCAAGGCCGCACGCCAAACCCTTGTGCCCTTTGTAATAAAAGCATAAAATTTGGTTTACTTATGGACGCAGCCTTGGAGCTTGGGGCAGATGCATTTGCCACAGGGCACTATGCCGGCCTCACACCGCCCGCACAGCAAAGCCCGCAGCAAAGCCCTTTACAGAAGGGCCAAGACATACGCAAAGATCAAAGCTATTTCTTATCCTTGGTGCCAAGAGCACGCTTTGACAAGGTACTCTTCCCCCTTGCTCAAACACAAAAAAGTGACAATATTGCCTATTTGCAACAGCACAGCATTAGCATACCCATAGCTAAAGAAAGCCAAGAAATTTGCTTTGTGCCCGCCGATGCCTACCGTGAGTTCATACCCAGTCATGCTAAGCAACGCGGCATTGCCCTTGGTAAGCGCGGCGCCATCTTTATACGTGAAGATGGGCAAGAGGTATTATTACCCAAGAAATTTGGTGGTGAACATTTGGGGCTGTGGCAGTATACCGAAGGCCAAAGACGCGGCCTTGGCGTTGCATGGAAGGAGCCTCTTTACGTGTGCGCCAAAGACAGCCACCGCAATGCCCTTATTTTAGGCAATAAGGAGCAAGCCCAGCTACAAGGCTGTATGGTGAGTGATATGAATTTCCTTGTGGCGCCTGAACTGTGGCCAAGCCAAATTTTTGTGCGTGTGCGCTACAGGCAGCAAGAAAGCCCCGTACAATACGAACTCACAGGCACCACATTACGTGTTACCTTTGCGCAAAGCCAATCCCCCACGGCACCAGGACAAATTGCCGCTGTATACGATGCCCAAGGCAGTATCTTAGCTGGTGGTATTATCCAAAGCGTTTTTTAACCATTCAGCCTTAGGCAACACAAGGTAATATTCACTCTATACCCTCCTTTTCGGCCCCTATTGCATTGACAAAGGCCCTTTTACAACACATTTATATATTCACACGAAAAATAAAATTTCACACTAAAAAGCCATAACAAAGGTAGAATATACCTTTGTTGACAATATTTAGGCCGAAAAATATTTTTCAAAAGCGACTACATAGAAAATAAGTTCATTTACATTTGGATACAAGATTATGTTTTTTTTAATTTTTGCTGCCGTATTAAGTATTGGCTGTTTGTACATCAGTCTGCGCCTCATCCCCCGCACCTCCCTTAAGGGATGGCCTAAAGCCTTGGCCTATGCCTTATGCTTTACCCCGCTGCTCAACGTACCTGCACGCCATATGGTGCGCTCCATGGCACGCGCCGGTGAAACCGTACCGGCCTGGCTTGATGTTACCCTTTACGCCACCTATATTCTCATAGGTTCGCTTTCCGTTGTGGCGGTGGTGGTTTTTGCTTGTGATATGCTATTACTGGCTAAATACCTGTACAGGCGCCTGCGTAAACCCTCCTGTGACGTAAAGGCCCAACCTGCCCCTGCCGTGATGCAGGGCCGTCGTCTCTTCTTGCAAAATTCGCTCAGTGCCGGTTTGGTAGCTGTGGGGGGAAGTCTTGTAAGTTATGGCGTCAGTGAAGCTGTGGGCATGCCGCAAATAAAGCATATTTCTGTACCCATAAAAAATTTGCCCAAACCTTTGCATGGGTATACCATAGCTCAACTTACCGATATTCATATCAATAAGCCAGTACCTGCCACACGACTTGAAAATATAGTGGCAAACATCAATGCCCTTAAGCCCGATGCTGTGGTCATTACCGGAGACATCTCGGACAGCTTTCCCGAGCAAGTGCATGCAGAAATGGAGCCCTTACGTGCCTTAGACTCCAAAGATGGAACCTTTTTTGTAAGTGGCAACCACGAATACTATACCAGCATTGACGCATGGCTGGATGAAGTGGCCCGCCTTGGCATTACCAACTTACACAACGAACACCGTGTCATTGAAAGAGATGGCGCACGCTTGCTCATGTGCGGCGTGCCGGATATTACGGCCCCGCGCATGTCTGATCATATTTCTGACCCTGTGCTAGCACAACAAGGCAGCATGGAAGGGGACATTAAGGTGCTTTTAGCCCATCAGCCCCAAAGCATTTATGCTGGAAGTACGGTCAACTACCATTTACAAATTTCTGGCCATACGCATGGCGGCCAGCTTTTCCCTTGGACCTATGTGACAGACCTTGTGCAACCCTATATTCATGGCCTGTACAAGGTGGAGAACACCCAACTGTACGTAAGCCGTGGCACAGGCTATTGGGGCCCGCCCATACGCATTGGCGCTCCGGCAGAAGTGGCTTTTTTACACTTGGTGCCTGCCTAAGCATATAAGGCTGTGGCCTAAAGCTTCACTAGTTTAACGGATGTTTGGTAAAATACCGCGGAGCCGCCCACCGTGTCTTCTAGACCCGTATTCTTCAGTATTGGGTCTAGGCGCATGGCGGCATTGCCATGAAAACCCGTGGCGCGGCGCGCATCGCCGGCTATATTTTGCCCATCTATACACATGTCTGCAGCGCCATTGGCCCAATGCCCATAGCCCAAACTAAAGGCCACCACACCAGGGCGTAGGCCTTGTGTTACTCTTACCTTACCTTCCATATATTTGTGCTGTGTGGCGCTAATGGCCCATACACCTTGCGGATTAGAGGCGGAAACAATACGCACCCTATCCCCCGACACAAGGCCCATGCGCACAGCATCCATGGCGGCAAGCTCCACATAATTTTCTGGCTCCAGTTCTCGCAGCCATGTGTTACCGGCCGTACGTGTTTTGCATTGCGTAATGGTTTTGTAGGTAATAAGGGTAAGATCATAGCCTTCTTGTGCATCCTTAAGCGTACGCCCAAGGCAATCCACAGGGCTTAGCATATGACGCCCGTAAGCCACAAGGGGCTGACCGGTCATACTATGTGTGGCATGAGCCACATTTTCAAAAAATATATTCACCATTTTACCGTAGCCATGGGCCATGCGCTCTCCATCATAAGCTGCTGCCATGCTTTCAAAGCGCCCACCGCGGTTAAGCACAGTAACCACATGAGGCCAAAGCTCAGCCCCCACCACGCGCTCCCAACGAGCAGCGTCAAAAGTACTTGCCGGCAAATGGCTACGCGCGCGCGTAAAGAGCTCTATTTCCTGCGCGCAAGCCGCAGGCACCCTTTGCGAGCCGTCGGCAGCTTCGCCATGGGCTATGCCTGCCACCATGCGCAAATACAAATCTTCCTCACGCCTAAGGTGCTTATGCTGCCCCAAGGCATGTTCCCCAAATACCGGCAATTGCATGCTTTGCGCTAAAGCCAATAAGGTGGCCTCCCAAGTTATTGGCATACTCTGCCCATATACCGTCACCGTATCGGTTTGCGGTGCCACCACAGGTTGACGTACCGGCGCCACCTTACACGCTTGCGAAGGGTGCGAGCCAGAAAACTCCCAACGTTCCAAGTAGGTCACATCGGGGAAAATGTAATCTGCGTACATGCTGGTTTCGCCCACGGTAATATCTGAGGCCACAACCAAGGGAATTTTTGCCGTATGGCGAAGAATATCCATGAGCGCATGACCGGCTGGCAAGGAGTACGTGGGCGCAGCCATATACATAAAAAGCGCCTTTAAAGGATAAGGATACGCATCCCCCGCACTGGGTATAATTTCTTGATAAATATCACTGGCAAAGGGAAACCACGGACGCTTAGCCGGATAACCTTCAAACAGTGTGGTTTTTTCGTAATGCACGCCGTGACGAATGATGGAAATACCCCAAGGGCGCAAAGAGCCTTCTGTTTCTAGCAGCACAGGGCCTGTAGCCTTGGGGCCATCACTGGCATAAGGTGTGGTGGCGTAGGTGGTTGCTTTGCAAAGCCCGCCCTTCCAATCCACATTGCCTATGAGCATATTTACCAGCATCCAAATGGTCACCGTATAAAAACCATTGGTATGTTGCGACACGCCGCGATGTATATCCACAGCGGCTTTTTTTCCGTGGGAGGTAAATTCACGGGCAAGCTCCGCTATCTCTTCAGCCGTGGTGCCTGCTTGCTCAGCCCATTGCTCAAGGCTTTGCTCCTCAGCAGCTTCTTTGTACAGCTGCAAGACACTTTTAACCCTATGCCCCTGCACCATCGTATCCACAAAAAGATTACCCTGCACTGGATTTTGGGTATCGTTGGGGTCAAAGCACAGGGTCTCGCCCTGCTGTAAGGTTACAAAGGCATCAAAGTTCCACGTGGCTTCTTTTTTAGCATCGCTTACAGGCCGAGCCTCAGGGCTTTGCCCCAAGTCCGACGCACGTAATAAGGTACCGGCGCTGCCATCGGGGCGTAATTTTACCAGCCATGCCGCTTGCGTCCATGTGGGCTCGCCTATGCGCTTGGCTGCGGCTTTATTGCAAGCCTGTAAGTACGGCGCGTCAAAACGCTGATTTTCTAATATCCAGCGTATCATGCCCATACCTAAGGCCCCCACACCGTGCGGCGCTAAGGGAATCCACTTCCATGCGCGTGCGGCAGTTTTGGAAAAACGGGGGTCAGCCACGGCCATGCGTAACTGCCCTTGCGCCACACGCCGCGTTATTTTACCGGCGCGTAAGGTGGGGCCATAGTTAGCCTCTAGAGGGTTGGCCCCCACAAACAAAATAAAGGCCGCATGATTGGTATCAGCCTGCCAATAGAATTTTTTGCCTCCGCTGAAGCTTCCCTCACAAAATTGCTCCGACATGGCCTTACATGTAAAATACAACGAGCCTTGGCATACGGTGGTATGCCCGTGGGTATTTACCGTACCTAAACCTTGACGGAAAAAACGCTGCGCAAACTCTGCGCGCCCTCCCTTTTGCCGGCCCCACATATAGCAAATTTGATTATTTTTAGGGCCAAGGTCCGGATGGTCAGCGTCTATAAGATGGTGCAGGTGCTCCGCATGCTTTACCTTAAAATCTTCCACACTAAGCTTTTTTTCTGCCACGGCTTTTGCATCCGCAGCCAGCACCTCAGCAAGCTTAGGGTCTCGTAGGGTGGCAATATGCTGCAGGCCTTCCACATACCCTTCACCAAATAAGTCCCCCCCCTGCACAATTTCCTGTACTGCTTTATGAAAATCCATGCTTTTCCAACGATTTTCACCGCGCTTGCCCACACGCTTCAGCACTTTTTTAATGCGATAAGGGTCGTATAAGGTCTGCATGCCGGCATAGCCTTTGGGGCATAGAGCCCCCTCCACATGCTGAGCCTCTTGCAATGGGGTGTCATACGGTATGTGCGCATCCATGGTCCAAGGGGAGTAAGGGTTACCCTTTAATTTTACCACGCGCCCCTGCTCCACGCACACGCCAATGCCACAATTGGTATTGCACTGCTGGCAAACAGTATAAAGCATGTTTTTTGCTATATCTTTCATGGTTATCAAATCCTATTTCAAATAAAAAACATGCGGCTTCGTGCCTGCCGTTTGCAAAAGCTGGGTTGCCCGCGGGGAGTGCGCCAACGCATACACTAAAGATTGCACATCGGCCAAATTTCCAAAAAATGTGGCTCTGCCAATGCAAGAGGTAACGCAAGCCGGCAAAAGCCCCCGTTCAAGACGTGGTAAACAGAAATGACATTTGTACGCTTTGCCTTTTCTCGTGCCCGCATATTCTTTTTGAGATGCGCTTTCCCCCCTTTCTGGCAAGGTTTGAGCGCCATAGCCTTGCTCCATACCTTCTCGCCCCAAAAGCACATGAGTACAGCTAGGAGCATGCGCACTATAGCTTTGGCCCCTATCCATCTGGCGGGCGCCATAAGGGCAAGCTTTTATGCAACGCCCACACCCCACACAAAGAGCCCTATCCATGCGTATCAAGCCGCTGCTTTCTTCTTGCCATGTGGCCTTAACAGGACATGCCGGCACACAGCTAGGCTTTGCACAATGCATACAAGGTCGCGGTAAAAAAACACGAGAAACATGGGGATATACCCCGCTTTCTTCTTCCAGCACAGGGCGATACATCACTTGCGGGGGCAAAGCATTTTCTGTGATGCACGCAACGGTACAAGCGTGGCATCCAAGGCAGAGTTTTTGATCTATCACCATGGCCCAACGCACATCTTTTTTATGTTGTTTTTGTTGTAAAGCTTTATGCAAGTCACTTTGCATGCGTGTACTTAGGCTAGAAGGGGTATCATCGTACATGGTATTTCTCAATTGTTATTCACGTTTTACAATTCAACATTTCATCTATATTTGAACATTTGTCAAGACTTCTAGAAGCTCTCTCAAAAAGCGCTGTTAGCACAAATGCACACAAGCTTTACGCAAGTATTTTTTGTGACAAATGGTACAATATCCATATAAATTACCACAATAAACTTCTAGCTTTTCCTAACGGCCTAGAACCTTTTAAAACAGACTTTTTTCATACTAAGGTGTTAGTTAAATTCTTACAAAAAAAGTAAGAGAAGACAATAAAAGCACCTTGCACTTTTGCAACATTTGGACTTGTGAAATAATAAACAATTAAAACAATTAACAATTTACACTTATTGAAACAATAGATATTATCCATTTGGAGAATGAGACCTTATCCGTATACAATGTACCAGTAACCAGAAATCCTTTTATACCCATAGCCTGTTACACGTTACCATTTAGTACAGCTGGGCAAAAAACTTAGCCATTTGAAATTTAGGACTAGCCATATGAAATTACGATATTTAGAAGTTTTTTTAGCCTTAGCTCAAACTCCCAATATGCGTGATGTGGCTCATGCACTTTTTGTGTCTCAAGCGGCCATTTCTAGCACTTTACGAGATTTTGAAGATGAAATGGGCGTGGAGCTTTTTGAGCGTGTGGGGCGCGGCATTCGCCTTAATGCCAAGGGGCGCATACTACAAAAAAGACTAGAGCCGCTGTACCATCAGCTTACCAATGTACTTTCCTTACTTTCTTCCGATGAACCCATGGGCAAGCTTTGCATAGGGGCTTCTTTGACATTGTCTAATTGGGTCATCCCGCAAATTCTGTATGACATAAAAAAGCGCTACCCCCATGTGGAATTAGAATGCCTTTCGGACAACACACTAGAAATTGTACGTAAGGTAGAAAGCGCGCAACTGGATATGGGCTTTGTGGAAGGAGATGTGAGCTCAGCCAACCTTAATGTGACCTTTATTGGTAGTGAAGAGCTTGTTATTGTAACGGCAGATAAAGACTTGGCTTCACAGCCGCGCAGCATTGAAGAACTTATGGACAAGTTTTGGCTTTTACGCGAAGTGGGCTCAGGTACACGCGAAAAGTTTTTAACCAGCATCACCTCGTTGGGCTTACAGCCAGCACAAAGTTTAGATTTGCCCCATACCGACGCCATTAAAGACGTACTGCAAAATGAAGGCACGCTTTCTTGCCTTTCTCCGCGCAGCATCGAGCTTGAGTTACGCTACGGCATATTGCACAAAGTGCCCATGAGCAATATGCATTTTACCAGAAACTTCTATTGCGTTGACCGTAATGAAAATTCTCTATCCGCATTGCGTAAGATTCTTATTGATGAATTACAAGCACGTTTGCACAGCTAAGCCACATGGGAAAGTATTTTACGTATCAGCCACATAACGCTTCACGCTAAGAACGCGTACGACATTTACCGCAAGCTTTATTCAGCACTTTTATTATTACACCTTTCTTTGGGAAGAGCCTGAAGAACCTACAAACCGTACCCCCACAATGCAAAAAAGCGCTTAGGTTTCCCTAAACGCTTATTTTGTTTGCTGGTGGGCAGTGAGGGGATCGAACCCCCGACATCCGCCTTGTAAGGGCGGCGCTCTACCAGCTGAGCTAACTGCCCGCGAAGAATGTTCTATATAAAGTACACATCATTGTCAACGCTTTTTTGGCAATTTTTAAAAATTATTGCCTGTGTAAAAAAAAACTTATTTGTAACGTATGCTCAAACCATTTTTTCGCACATGGTATCTTTTAAATCTTACCATCTTGGCGCCACTATCTCTAGGCTTAGTGGTTCCTTGTAAATAGAGCTTTTTATGCGATATCCAATAGGAGTTATCTCTGCTATCATTGGGGTTTCCAGCCCATACGGTGCGGGTTCCATCTTCATACGTATACACGTACATAATATCCGTATCCGTAGCAAAGCGAATGGTGCGTGTTTGCCAAGGTTTAACAGCATACCAAGCTTCCGTAGTCCAAACCCCACCATCATTACCTTCTCTATAGTCTTGGTAACGTACCGCCGTATACGTGGTTTTATATCTATCATTGATAATAGTAATGGAACGGTCAGCAAAGGCTTGCGTAGCTGCAAGCAAAGTCAGAGACGCAATAAAAAATCCTAGTAACATGTGCGGAGTTTTTTTCATAAAATACCCTTTATAATAGTGCTATTGCACTAGTTAATAAACTTTTGCGAGAGTTTAAAAGCGAGGGTAAAAATGCACGCGCAAAACATAAAAAGCAACCTACCTATGTTAACTAGCGCATATATTAAATTTATCCACAAAAAGTTTATTTGTCAATATTGACTGTCGTCAACGCTCCATGAGACCCTACACAATGAGCTGCACAGAGGTTTCATGTTAGGTATGGCCCTTATGACTAAAGAAAAATTCTGCAAGCACACCATAAAAAAAAGCTAGCCACTGCCTTACGCAGCCACTAGCTTTTTAAAATTTCCACTAAATCCGCCTAAAAGAAACTCTAAAGCCCTTCCAAACGGTATACGCTATATTTCAGAGAACTACGCTATATCATCCTGCATATAAGCGGCAAACTTGCTTTCCTCATCGGCATTAAGCCCTATGGTAGTTTCATACCAGTCTTCGTACCATTCGGTGGACTCGGTATCATCGTCGTCATCTTCGCTACTACCACCACTAGGTCTTCCGCCCTTAGGCCTCATACCACCAGCTTGAGCTTGCTCGCCCAAGGAGCTTTCTGCCTGAGCGCTACTATCATCGGCAAAATCAGACTCAGCATTATTGTCTTGACTACTTAACGCTGTTACAGCGGCTGCTTTTTCTGCTTGAGAGGCTTTGTACAAGTCCATTGCTTCAGAAGAAAGGCTCACAGAATCTGTTTTGTTGGCACCGGAAGAGGTTGCAGCTTGGCTTTGCACAGAAGAAGTGCCAAATAACATATTGGTATAGATAGAATCTGAATAAATGCCGGATATAGACATGGTGCATCCCCTTTTTTTATATATACGAGCAATGGGAAATTTTTTCCTTATGCTGCACAATTTTTACGTCTTAAGAAGGAGAAAGCAAAAGATGTTCCAAGATATTTTTATTTAGGGGAGATGAGACAAAAGGCACTGAGCTAAAAGCTTTTTTTATAAAGTGCTACAATAATTTAGCCCATAAAAAGCCCTTGCAATTTTTTTTGCAAGGGCTGTGCTTTTTAGTTGGTGTAGAGAATAAGAGCCATGAATTCGAGGTTTTCAGAACCTGTATTTTCTATGCCATGGCTTTCGCCTTCCTTACAGATAGTCACATCCCCAGCGCTTACGGGATATTCAGCGCCATTTTCTTGATAGGTGCCTTGACCAGAGAGGATATAATAGGCTTCAAAATCGCCCTCGTGCTTGTGATAGCCCACGGAAGATCCAGGAGTTAATACCACACGGTTAAACATACGGCCTTTGCCGTAAAACTCGTCATCTTTAAGCAAAGTATGAGCTTCGGTCACGCCTTTTCCACCGCGGTTTTTTTCTATATGTGCCACGGCAACGTCTTGTGCTTTTCTAATCATTGAAGGTCTCCTCTAGGGTAAAAATATAGCATTTAAGCCTAGAGAATCTACCCTATTTAGGAGGGATATTCAAGGGAGATGGCGCAGGCAATAGCGGCAAAGGGAGAAATTACTGCACTATATAGGCTCACTAACTATGAATGCAAAAAAGCGCTTAGGTTTCCCTAAACGCTTATTTTGTTTGCTGGTGGGCA
>CAYJNG010000019.1:0-24386 GCA_964371505.1 uncultured Desulfovibrionaceae bacterium | reverse complement strand
AAAAGTGCTGTTGCGGCAGGATTTTTGTACAGAGTGGATGCTGTATCGCCATTGGTTTTTTTGAGGGGGTGTGGGGGAACTTTTTTTTTCTAAAAAAAGTTCCCCCACAAAAAAACAAAAAACAAAACCTAAAACTAAAAAACAATCAAAAAATTCCACTAAAACTTGTCAAAAAGCGAACCTTTGCCGGCAAAAAATATTTTTTCGTGTAATCTGGCGGCAGAAGCATCGCTCATGCAGGCTATATAGTCACAAATAACACGCATTTGCGCGGCTTTGTCGCTTTGTTGCAAAAAGTTTCTCTTTACTTCCCAAGGTAAGAGCCTTTCAGGGTTGGAGGCAAAAACGTCGAAAAGCTCCACCACAATTTTCCTCCCGCGGAACTCCTGCACTTGGAGGTTGGGAGAGGAGATGATGAGGTCAAAAACTAAATCTCCCATGAGGTTTTGCAAGTGGGCTGCACTTTGCTCAAAGCGAGCGCGGTAGTTTATGAGCGGGCAGGGGCTTTCAATGCCGCTTTTTTCCACATAGGTATGCGTAATCATATAGTGCACCAAACCGCCAATGCGGCCTTTGCGTCGGTACTCTGCGTCGGAGAAGATATCATCCGCCACTTCAGTGGAGGAGAAACCACAAGCGGTGAAAACGTCTTCTTTACCTGTGATGTACTCTTCCCACATTTGCCGTGTGAGCATGCCAAGGGCCACGGCATCTTCTAGGTCGTGCAGGCCGTAGGAAATATCGTCAGATAAATCCATGATGGAAGCATCGAGGGATTTGTGTAATGTTTTTTTATGCTTGGCTACGCTTGCTGTGGATGCGTCCTCGGCGGCGCTGAAAGTGTGGCGAGCCTGCCCAAGCGGGGCAAAAATCCAATCCACCACGTCTTGCTCGCAATCGTGATAGCATTTAGGCGGATGGTGCTCCTGAGAGGAGAAAAGCCAACGCGGTGAGGAGTCGCAAGGGCCATAGGCTTTGGGGTTTACCACTGCCGAATAGGGGGCGGGGTACTTTAATATGCCTAGTAGCAAGCGCCGTGTGGGGTTGAGGCCATGATGGGGGGTGTATTGCTCCAGTAAAGAGAGGATGCGTAAGGTTTGCCCATTACCTTCAAAACCGCCATACTCTCGCATGCAGAAGTTGAGGGCTGTTTCGCCGCCGTGCCCGTAAGGGGGGTGCCCAAGGTCGTGAGAAAGGCAAATGGCAGAAAGCAGTCTGGAATCAGGCAAAGCGTCCACAATGGCTTGATCGCTTTCGTGCTTTTCGCGTAAAAATTTAATGATGCCGGAACTTACTTGCGCAACTTCCATGGAATGGGTGAGACGCGTGCGGTAAAAATCGCTTTGCCCAAGGTCCATAACTTGGGTTTTGGATTGCAAGCGTCGAAAAGCGGCAGAGTGGATGATGCGTGCGTAGTCACGATCCCAAGGGGAGCGCACGTCGTGCGAACGCTCAGGGGTTTGCCCGCGGCGCTCTTCCCAAGGGGCTTGCCAGAGTTGTTTATTTTGCATACAGGCCTCACTTTAAAAATAGTCAGCACTAAATAAGGTATTTACGTGTCGGTAAAAATATAACTTTACTATAAGAATTTGTAATAAGCCATGCCAGAAAAGATATGGAGTACCTTTTCTGGCATGGTGTATATATGAAATGAGTTTTTCTGGTTTGACAAAATAGTGTGCCATATCCCTATTTTGTCAAGGCAGACCTTGTGTAAAATACTTTGACAAGGGTAAGGATAACACGCTACACGAAGCGCAATATACCATGAAGTTTTCTCTTTATAAAGGAATATATATGTCACAATCTGCAAATATAGCCATCATTGGCGGTGGTCTTGCCGGCACAGAATGCGCCCTGACACTTGCCAAATACGGCATTGCTTCTTGTCTTTTTGAACAAAAACCACAGCATATGTCGCCGGCGCACCAATTACAAGATCTTGGGGAGCTTGTGTGTTCTAATTCGTTGCGCTCCAACGAACTAGCTTCGGGAATTGGCCTACTTAAGCAGGAAATGCGGGAGTTAAACAGCCCTTTTATGCGCCATGCTGACGCTACGGCTGTGCCTGCAGGCAAGGCCCTTGCTGTGGATAGAGAAATTTTTGCTAGAAATATTACCCAAGAGGTGGAAGCTTGCCCACTTATTACGGTATATAGACAACAAGTGCAAAGCCTTGATGATGCAGCCTTACAAGGATTTAGTCATGTGGTGCTGGCGGCAGGGCCTTTAGCTTCGGATAATTTGGCGGCTTCCTTAAGCGCAGCCCTTGGCGGTACCGAATTGTATTTTTATGATGCCATTGCTCCCATTGTGAGTGCGGATTCCTTGGATAGAAGTATTGTGTTTCGCGCTTCCCGTTATCAAGAGCCGGAAGAAGGGGCACTTACAGGTGAATATCTGAATTGCCCCATGGAAAAAGATGAATATTTAGCCTTTTATGAAGCTTTACTTGCTGGGGAGAAGGTGCAAGCTAAAGACTTTGAAAAGGAAATTCACTTTGAAGGCTGCATGCCCATTGAAGCCTTGGCAGAGCGCGGCCCGCGCACGCTTACTTTTGGCCCGCTGAAGCCTGTGGGCTTTGTGGACCCACGCACAGGGCGTAGGCCTTATGCTATTATACAATTGCGAACAGAAAATTTGAACGAGTCCATGTATAACTTGGTGGGCTGCCAAACAAAGTTAACCTATGGGGCCCAGCAAAAGATTTTTCGCATGATACCTGGCCTTGAAAATGCCGAGTTTGTGCGCTTTGGTTCCATGCATCGCAATACCTATGTGAACGCACCCAAAGTGCTGGATGAAAATTTACGCCTGAAAGGCTATGCGGCAAAAGACGTGCGCCTAGCAGGGCAAATTACCGGCGTGGAAGGTTATGTGGAGTCGGCAGCTTGTGGCTTGTGGGCAGCGCTAACCTTAATAGCGCAGTTGCAAGAAAAAGCTTTGGAAGTGCCACCGGTGACCACGGCCCTTGGCGCGCTCATGCAGCATTTGCGTACAGAGGTGAAGAAATTTCAGCCTTCCAATGCGCATTTTGGCCTTATGCCAGAATTGGGCGTGCGGGCGAAAAAAGCTGAGCGTAAAGTCATGTACGGTACGCGCGCGAGAGAAAGCTTTGCCGTATGGCTTGGTGAGCATGTAGCTAGGGGATTTTAAGGAATTATATATGGGGGTGTTTTGGCATCCCCATCTTTTTGTGAAGGCCAAAAAAAAGAAGCTGAACACCCGTAGCCACCGTTGCCGCTGCTTCCTTTCGGACCTGACGGAGTTGGCGGTGCTTGCGCCGTTCAGCTTCGACACCTTCTATATATGGGCTTGGGCTTAGTGTCAAATAATTTTTGCTCTAAGCTTAGCGCTGTTTTTCAACCTTGCGCTTAGAGCTACATAACCTGCGCATACTTCTTAGCTTAGGCTGTTATGAGAGCCCCTTGGCACATAACGTGCATAATCCCTACTACATACTCCATGGTTAAAAGTCCTTGTAAAAGGTAAAGGTGTGTGTAGGAGGAATTTTGTATGCAAGACATGATGTTTAGTGCACTTTTTGGAGCTTTATCCACAGAGCACCGCATGAATTTCATAGCCAATAATTTGGCAAATGTGAATACTACAGGCTATAAGCAAGACAGCTTGGCCTTTAAAAACACCATGGCGCAATACGCCCATGATGAAATTCGTGAGCCCCTTGCCAATGTTCGTTCTAAGCCTTTATTTCCAGAACCGAAAAACCTTTCACGTACACGTATTGCCGTGTCTAAAATAGATTTTTCGCAAGGCTCCATGAAGTTTACCGGAGACCCCCTAGACGTAGCCATTAGCGGCGAAGGCTTTTTTAAGGTGCAAACCCCTGAAGGGGAGCGTTATACGCGCAGCGGGCACTTTGTTAAAGGGGCCGATGGCACCATGCTTACGCCGCAGGGCTGGCCTTTACAGGGGAATGACGGGCCCATAGTTATCCCCGAAGGTGCACGAGATGTGCATATAGCCGGCGATGGGCAAGTTTTTGCCGATGGAGACCTTATCAATACCATTACCTATGTGGGCCTTGAAGATCCACAGGTATTGGAGAGAGAAGGCTCAAACACCTACAGAGTGCGCCCAGGCGTGGAAGCTGTAGAAAATGATCCCTTACTCGACGGCGGTCGTATTTCACAAGGCTTTGTGGAAGCTGCCAATGTGGAAGTGGTCACTGAAATGGTAAAAATGATTGAAGTACAGCGTCACTATGAAGCCTTGGCAAAAGTTATGCAGGCTTCTGACTCTGTAGATAGACAAGCTATAGATAAAGTAAGTAAGGTTCGTTAGCCATAACATAAGGAGCTAAAGCTATGATGCGTTCGCTTTGGACAGGAGCCACAGGCATGGTGGCCCAGCAATTGAATATTGACGTTATTTCCAATAACTTGGCTAACGTAAATACCACAGGCTTTAAAAAAAGCCGCGCCGAGTTTGAAGACCTCATGTATCAAACCATGAAGATTGCCGGTTCTATTACTGAAGGGGATACTGTGCTGCCCACAGGTATTCAAGTGGGTATGGGTGTGCGCCCCACAGCCGTGCATAAGTTTTTCTCGCAAGGGGATTTCCAAAATACGGGCAACCCTCTTGATATTGCCATTGAAGGGGACGGTTTCTTTCAGGTGGAAGTAAACGATGAGCTTATGTATACACGCGCAGGTACTTTTAAGCTTAATCAAGATGGTACTGTGGTGACAGCCAATGGCTATACATTGCAACCAGAATTTACCGTGCCACCGGAAACAAAAAATATTTCCATTTCGCCCCAAGGGCATATTGCAGCCTTGGATGCTTCCGGCGCAGAAATTGCCTCGGCAGAAATTCCAGTATACACCTTTATTAACCCCGCCGGTTTAGATGCGCGTGGGCGTAACCTCTACACCCCCACGGAGGCCTCAGGCGAAGAGCTTGAAGGCGTGCCGGGAACGGACAACGTAGGTACCTTGGCTCAAGGCTTCCTTGAAATGTCCAACGTAGAAGTGGTGGATGAAATGGTTAATATGATTGTGGGTCAGCGCGCCTATGAGGTAAACTCCAAGGCCATTCAAACTTCTGACTCCATGCTAGGAATTGCCGTACAACTTAAGAGATCGTAATGATGAATAGCAAAAGGCTCGAAAAAAGCGCCCTGAATGCTAAAAAAGCAAATGATGGAAGGTGCAAAACCTTTGCAAACATCATGAGCTTTGAGCAGGGGGGTATGCTTGAAAAACGAGCCTTTGCTTTTTTAATTACTTGTATTCTTTTGTGCATTGTATGCACTATGAATGTAGCCCATGCTAATACTTGGAATTACGCAAAACCAGGGCTTCCTTTAAGCGAGGAGCACCGCGCTGCCGAGGCCGCAAAAACACGTAATACCTTGGGGCAGGGGGAGTACGCCGGTGGCACTTTGCAGCTGGAAACCAAGACGGATTGGCGTTTGCGCATTAAGTCTGCCGCTGTGGCCCAAGGGGATATGGTGCTGCTTGGTGAAATAGCTGAGCCCGTGGGGGATGTGCCTCCAAATTTATGGAACTCTTTACGCCATAAAGCCCTATGGCCGGCACCGCCAGAAGCCGGAAAGCCTTTACAAATTAATAAAGCTCGTCTTAGTAAGGCTTTACATGATACGCTGGGCGACCTTTCTTCTAAGTGCATTGTGCCAAACTCCCTTGCCATACAAAAAGGCGGTGTGGTGCTTACCGAGCACGATTTACGCCGATATGTAGTCAGCTTTTTGACGCCGCAAACCAATGCCATGCCCGGTATGGCAGAATGGACAGACTTTCGCCTGCCTCCGTATATTTTCTTGGCGCATGGTCAACAGCGGGTGAATTTGGAACCCGGTAAAGTATCTCCCGGCCGAGTTACATTTCGCTTTGTGGTGCAGGAGGCCGATGGCTCCGTGTTGCGGCGAGCGGCAGGGGCGGCTTTTTTGAATTTATGGGTGGAGGTGCCAGCTGCAGCAAGGCCTTTGAATAAAGGGGATTCCCTACACGTAAAAGATATTAACTTTGTACGTGCCAATGCAGCACATTTGGATTCCTTACCGTGGGATGGTAAAGGCGGGCCTTGGCAAGTGGTGCGCTCCATAGGCACAGGGCAAATTATTTATAGTGGTGACTTGTTGGGTGAGGCCATGGTGCGACGTGGCGCTGTGGTAAACCTTGTGTACAACAAGGGCGCGGTGCGCATGGAAGTAAAAGCCGAGGCATTGGCAGATGGGGCCCCCGGCGCCATTATTGCGGTGCGAAATTTGCAAAGTAAAAAGCAAGTGTACGGCACTGTGCGCGATAGCAGAACCGTAGTTATAGATTAATATAAGTGCTCATCTGTATTGGAAGGGTATGAATAGTAGGCTTATTTGGAGGAATTGCGTGAAAAAATTACATATTTTATACATGGGGCTTGCGTTTGGCATGCTGTGTTTACTCAGCGCTTGTCAGGGCTCAAGCAAGGCCCCCACAGTGATAGCTCCGGTGGTAAATGCAGCGCCTGTGCAAAGCTATACGCCGCAAGATCCGCATGCTAACCCCGGCTCGTTGTATGCAGAAAGTGATATTGACCCGCTTTTCTCCGATAGTCGCGCACGCCGTGTGGGAGATATAGTGGTGGTGAATATCATAGAAAGTAGCCAAGCTACCAATACTGCCTCCACAGACACTGATAAAGAAAGTAATAACGATTATGGTATTCCTTCCTTTTTTGGCAGAAGCAATATTCCCTTTGTACCTCTGGCGGCTGGCGGCTTAACGGCGCCTGTAGGAGCGGGAACTTCGGTATTTCAAACCAATTCCAATAGCGACTATGCCGGTACAGGGCAAACCTCACGCAGTAATACGGTGGTTTCTTCCATTGCTTCGCGGGTAATTAAGGTATTACCGGGCGGTATATTGCAATTGGAAGGCGTGCGCCAAACACGTGTAAACGAGGAAACGCAGTATATGGTCATTAGCGGTACTATCCGCGCGCGTGATATAGCCGCTGACAACTCCATCATGTCCACACAAATGGCAGATGCCAATATTCAGTATTACGGACAAGGAGTCATTACCGATAAGCAAAAGCCCGGTTGGTTTACACGCTTTATGGATAATCTTTGGCCTTTTTAACCATATTTAGGTTAGGATAATGGTAAAGACCCCGTTTTTTGGCGGGGTCTTTTTTATACGGTGCCTTTGCTTCTTGGATTTTATGTTTTCCTGTGCTATGTTTCCCGTGCAGGATTTTGCAAAACTTAAACGTATAATAATATAAGGAATAAAATATGCCTTTTGCCTCATCTTTTAAAGCCTATGATGTTCGAGGTACTTATCCGCAATCGTTAAGCCCTGATCTGGCTAAGGCCATAGGCCTTGCTTATGCCAAGCTTTTTACGCCGCAACGAGTGGTGGTGGGGCGCGATTGTCGCCTTTCTGGCCCAGCTTTGCGTGATGGTTTGGTGGCTGGCTTACGTGCAGCAGGCGTAGACGTAACGGATATAGGGCTTTGTGGTACCGAAGAAATTTATTATGCGGCCTTTGCTCAAGGTTTTGACGGCGGCATAATGATAACCGGTAGTCATAATCCACGAGATGATAATGGTATGAAGTTTGTGCGCAAAGATGCTGTGCCCATATCTGCAGATACCGGTCTTTTTGATATTCGCGATGAAGCTCTTAAGCTTTTGCCGCATGTGCAAGAAAAAGTAGACGCACAAGAAGCTAAGGGCAGCTATGAAGAAAATTCTTTTCGTAAGGCCTATGTGCAATTTTTATTGGACTATGTAAAAATCGACCCCACAGCTACTTTAAAAATTCATGCCGATGCTGGCAATGGTTGCGCCGGCCTAGTACTTAAAGAACTCATGGAGAAAGTGCCCTTCACCATAAGCACTGCGCATATGGAGCCGGACGGCACCTTCCCCAACGGTATTCCTAATCCCTTACTGCCTGAGCGTAGAGACGCCACAGCGCAAGCTGTGCGCGAGCAAGGTGCAGACCTTGGCATTGCTTGGGATGGTGACTTTGACCGCTGCTTCTTTTATGACGCTGCAGGAAACTTCATTGAAGGGTATTATTTGGTGGGGCTTTTGGCACAAAGTCTTTTACAAGATTTCCCCGGTGCCAAAATTATTCACGACCCGCGCCTTATTTGGAATACGCAAGATGTAACCACCGCTGCTGGCGGCGTAAGCCTTGCCTCCAAGGCAGGTCACGCCTTTATTAAAGAAAAAATGCGCGAAGAAGACGCTTTGTATGGCGGCGAGATGAGCGCTCACCACTACTTCCGTGATTTTGCTTATTGTGATTCCGGTATGTTACCTTGGCTTTTGGTGGCAAAGCTTATTACGCAAAGTCAAAAAAGCCTTGCAGAATTGGTGCAGGAATGCATGCAAAAATACCCTTGCAGCGGCGAAATTAACCGTACGGTGAAAGACGCTAAGAGTATCATTCAAAAAATTCGCGACACGTATATAAAGGATGCCCTTGGGGAAGATACGCTTGATGGTCTTTCTTTAGAGTTTGCTCATTGGCGTTTTAATGTGCGCTCTTCTAACACTGAGCCCCTATTACGCTTAAATGTGGAATCACGTGGGGATGCGGCTTTAATGCAAGAGAAAACACAAGAAATTTTACATATAATTGATTCAATGTAAGGAGAATGTATGAAAGAAGTGATTAAAACCGACAAAGCCCCTTGCGCTGTGGGCCCTTATAGCCAAGCAGTACGTATTGGTAATACCTTGTACTGCGCAGGCCAAGTGGCCATTGACCCTGCTACCAGCAAAGTGGTGGAAGGGGATGTGAGCGTGCAAGCGGCACAATGCCTTAAAAATGTTCAGGGCGTTTTGAGCGCCGCTGGTTTTGCCATTACTGATGTGGTAAAAGTTACTGTATTTATTACTGATATGGCTGACTTCCCCTTGGTGAATGAAGAGTATAAGAAGGTTTTCCAAGAGCCGTATCCTGCACGTTCTTGCGTGGGCGTGGCATCCTTACCCTTGGGTGTGAATGTGGAAATTGAAGTTATTGCTGTAAAAGAAGATTAATCTTTTTTACATTTTTTACGAAAGGGGAGTTTTTCTTACTCCCCTTTTTTTATTGTAAAAATGTGATGAATTCGTGTTTACAGTGCTTGAAAAAAAAATTATGAAAAGCCATGCCTTAAGTTTTTTTTAAGTTTGCTATGTTTTTTTAACCCTAACAGCACGGCAGGAAATGCCGTTACAAGGAGAAAATTATGCAAAAGAATAAAACAACAGGAAAAGCTATTTCACTGGTCTTGGCCGGTTTGGTATTTGCCGGCGCCACTGCCCTTGCCCCCGTGGCCATGGCACAAGGCGGCGGATTTAAAGGCCCCAAACAAAGTGGCGGCTACACCGGCCCCGGCCCTGAAATTGTAAGCATTAAAGAAGCAGCTAAGCTGAATGATGACGCTTGGGTAACCTTCCAAGGGCGTATTATTAATCAAAAGGGAGATGATAAATACACCTTCCAAGATGATAGCGGTACCGGTGTTGTGGAAATTGATCGCAAAGCTTGGCACGGCGTTGAAGTGGGCCCCAATGACTATGTGCAACTTCTGGTAGAAGTGGATAAAGACTGGGGCGCTGTGGAATTTGAAGTGGAACGCGTGACCGTAATTAAGAAATAACCCTTTTAATTTTTAAATGTTACAATAAACTCCAGGGAGGCTTATGGTTAAGCTTCCCTTTTATGCTTAAGGGGTAGATATGCGTATACTACTTGTAGAAGATGATACCATTATTGGTGATGGGCTTGTGGTGGCTTTGGAAAAGCAAGGTTTTACTGTGGACTGGCTTGAAGATGGCCTTTTAGCCAAATCTGGCTTGCAGGATAGTGTGCATGATGTGGTTATTCTAGACTTAACCTTACCTGGCATGGACGGGCTTGAAGTGCTGCGCCATTGGCGCTCAAAAGGACTGAGCACGCCTGTGCTTGTGCTTACAGCGCGTGGGCAAGTGGCGCAAAGGGTAGAGGGACTAAACTTAGGGGCTGATGATTATTTGGCAAAGCCCTTTGCCTTGGCTGAGGTTGTGGCACGTGTACGCGCCTTGCAAAGGCGCCATACGGGGCAAAGTGATGCCTTGCTCAGTCATGGTGATGTGACCTTTGACCAACATAAGCGTATAGTCTTAAAGGGCGGTGTTCCCATTAGTATTAGCCCTAAGGCCATGGTGCTGCTGGAAATTTTTCTCACTCATGGTAGTGGAGTTTTATCTCGCTCGGCCTTGGAAGAAAAGCTCTACGGCTGGAATGATGAAGTAAGCAGTAATACGGTGGAAGTACACATTCATCATTTGCGCTCAAAATTGGGTTCAGGCTTCATTAAGACTGTGCACGGCATTGGCTATACCTTGGGCAAAGTAGAGGGTGCATAGTATGTCATGGCTTACAGAGCGCATGCGCCGTGTGAAGTCGTGGTCATTGACCTCGCGGCTTGTTCTGTTTTTCTCACTATTCGCTGTAATTACCTGGAGTATAGGTCTGGGGACTGCGTGGCGTTTTGACAATGCGAATATACATTTTTTTTATGATTCGCATATGCGCAACCTAGCTAAATCTTTATCTGATATTGATTTTGACAGGGTTCATGGCGAAGTGGATCATATTGAAGAGATTTTGCCTAAAAAGAAAAAGAAGAGGGATGAGACTCTTGATGAAACTTTTTCTTTTGCCATTTTTTCTAAGGATGGCACACGCATTTTAAGCGATGATGATGGCGAAGACTTACCCTTTATGACACGTCGTGGGTATCGCACTGTAAAATTGGACGATGATGACGATGATAAGTGGCGAATTTTTGTCTTCCCCACACGCAAGCAAGAGTACTATATTGTGGTGGGGCAAGAGATGGAGCATAGGCGCCAAGTGGTGTTGCGCATACTGGTACGCCATATGTGGCCTTGGCTTGTGTTGCTACCGATTATTATTATGGGCCTTGCGTGGATATTGCGTCGTGAACTTAAACCTTTGCGACAACTTGCTAATAATTTACAACAACGCCACGCACAAGATACAAGCCCCTTAGATACTGCGCAGTTAACGCCTGAAACAAAGCCTGTGGTGCTAGCCTTAAATGCGCTTTTTGAACGCATAGCTTCTCTTTTGCAGCAAGAAAGGGCCTTTGTTTCCAACGCCGCGCATGAATTGCGTACCCCCTTGGCTGGGCTTCGCGTGCAGGCAGAAGTTATGGAAATGTGCATGGATGATGCAGAGGCGCGTGAAAACTCCTTACAAAAAATATTGGAAGGCACCACAAGGTGCACGCACTTGGTGGAGCAATTGCTTTTGCTTTCAAGCCTTGAAGCTAAAAGTGCACAAAATAAGGATACAAACCTTGTGGGGGCAATTCCGTGGGAAATTTTAGTGCACGATGCCATGGACACGGTGTCCAATGCGGCGGCGTGTAAAGAAATTACTATTTCGCTTGATTTGCAACAAGAGCCTGCCTGCCAAGAGGGCTATGGTGAATTGTGGGGCATAGCCTTGCGTAACTTGCTCGATAATGCTGTGCGTTATACGCCGCACGGGGGCAAGGTATTGGTGGTTATGGCAAAAAATAGCATATATGTGGAAAATTCTGCACCGCATATAGCCCAAGAAGCTTTACAACAATTGGGGCAGCGCTTTTATCGCCCCCCAGGTCAGAAAGAGCGCGGCAGTGGCCTTGGCCTTGCCATTGTGGGGCATATTGCCACCTTACACGCAGCCACGCTGCAAGTGGAAAATGTGAACATGCAAGAGGTAGCACAAGGGCATGGCGTAAGGATTTCTATCTTGTTTTAGTATAATTTTAGGTACCATGCCATGTACCTACGCTGTACGCAGGGATGCTTTCTCGGCATAGAGATATAGACGCATGCCCCTACAGAGTAAAAAACTTCAAAGGCCATGACTTTTAGTAATAAAAAGTCATGGCCTTTGCGTTAAAATATGGTATTTCGCATGTTTAAATTTTACATGCTTTTCCGTGTTGGTTACTTAGTCGATGCTGAAAAACACATTTTCATGCATTTTTCAGAAAGGCACACTGGCTCCAAATACCGCTACGCGGTTTACGCCGTGCAAGCCTTATCTCATGACAAGGCTTGAGTAGCCGACATCTGAAAAAGTATTTTCAATGTCGACTACTTATAAGAGCTGATGCCCGTTTAACTTTTTAAGCTATTAACAAGCTCTGATAATTGTTGGGATTGCTCCATGAGTGAGTTTACAGCATCGGTGGCTTCAAGCATGGCATTTTTTGTTTCTTCAGCAATGCTGGCCACGGAATGTATGGATTGTGACACCTCATCTGAAGTGGCAGATTGCTCTTCACTGGCGGTGGCAATGGCGCGAATGCCATCAGCACTGCCTTCGGCCATGCTTAAGATGCCGGTTAAAGCTTCCCCACTGTTTATGGTAAGCTCTGTTACTTCTTCAATGCGCTTTACCATACTATCCACCTGCTGCACATTAACCTCGGTGCTTTGTTGAATGGCGTTAATGGCTTTGGCCACGTCGGAGGTAGACGCAATGGTTTTTTCTGCTAGCTTGCGTACTTCATCGGCCACCACAGCAAAGCCACGCCCTGCCTCTCCTGCTCTAGCTGCCTCAATGGCAGCATTCAGGGCGAGTAGGTTGGTTTGGTCTGCTATATCTGAAATAACCCCCATAATGGCGCTGATGGACTGAGCGTGGTCTGCCAACTCGCTCATGGTCACACGCACATTGGAAGATTCATTTTTCACTTCCAACATGGTTTCTTGGCATTTTTGTGTTATACTTACGCCTTCTAAAGCCTTGTGCTTTGTATTTTCGGCAATTTCAGCGCTATCTCCTGAGTTACGCGCAATGTCCAGCACGGTGCTATTCATTTCTTGCATGGCAGCAGAGGTTGCCCCCATGCGCGAGGATTGCTCTTCTGCGCCCTGCGTAGAGATGGTAATTTGTGCAGAAAGTTGTTCAGAGGCAGAAAAAATGGTGCAAACAATGCCTTCGATACGATGTGCGGCATCTTGTAAACCTTCTTGTCTTGCCAAGCTAGCTTGTTTTGCTGCTTCTTCAGCTTCTTCTGTGGCTTTTTGGGCTTTTTCCGTGGCTTCAAGAGCGGTTTTACTTTTTTCTTCGGACTCTTCTACCATGTGCGCAAGGCTAGTGATCATGGTTTTTAAGGCCTGTGCAAGGTCAGCTATTTCATTATTTCGCTGCATATAGGCTGTAAATTGACTATCTTGTTCGGGCGTGAGGGTGAGGTTTCCTTCCGCGATATAGGAAGCTGTAAGTGTCGTCTTTGTAATGGGAATAACAATTTGTCTAAAAATGGTTAAAAACACAAGGCAGGCTGTAAAAAGCGTGAGTAGAGAAAAAGCAATGGCAACAAATACGCTTAAATCAAATTTTTCTTCTACGTTTTGGGAGAGCTCTCCTGTACGCTGAGTGAGCTGCTGGAAAAAACGCTCAATGGGCACTTGAATTTTTTTCGCTTCTTCTTGATATTTTTGCCCAAATACCAATTGTAACGCTAAGGCTTGATTGGGGCTAGTTTCGCCATCTTTTGTTTTGCCTTCAATGGCATTCATAGCCTCTACTTCGAGGCTAATGAGGCTATTGGAAAGATTATTGGCTTCTTCCAATAGGGCAAATTCTAGATCGCTAATGCCGTATTGCCTAAGCAAATCTAGCAAAGCAATGCTTTGGCTGGGGGCTGTTAAGCGTGAGCTTGGGCGCGGCTCTTCCCCGCTGCGTATGCGCACGATAGTATTGTAATTTTCTTTAAATTTAATGTCTTGCGTAGCCACATAACTACGTACGTTGGATGTAAGTTCTGCCGAACTCTGACGCAATTCATCGGCCAATTCTAGCAAAACCTTATTATTGGCATCGGTTGCTTGTAGTTCGTCAAAAATGATGCTGGAATAGTAAGAAAGAGAAGCGGTTATACTAATGAACACAATAATCAAAACACTGCTTAAAATAATACCCTGCCTTATCCTCATAAAACCTCCTACGAATATGATGCCATGTGTTGTATGGTGATTATGAAAAACCATGCTATAATTTCTGATTTGGAATATGCTATATTCTTTATTTAAGCTCTTTAGTTTAATGCAATTTAAGAAATAAATTTTTTCCTATGGGGACAAGCTGCAAGACCGGAATAGGAAAAAACATTTTGCCAAGAATTAGCAGTGTGCCGCGTGAATGAACCAGAAAGGCGCATGGAAGCTAAACTCACCCATAAAGTAGGGAAGTTTTAAAAAGATCTAAGAAGCTGTCAGTGTATAGGCTGTCTCTTTGTGCGTATGCAGATATCTACACGTATTGTAGAAAGACCTATATGAGGTACGTTGAATGGAAGTGAGTGTTACTCTCCTATATACTAGCTATATAGTAAGATATAAATGAATGCAAGCAGTAAAAAGTGTTTTGCTGGCGTTTATGCGCCTGTATTTTTGCTATGAATGTGCAAAGAAATACAGCCCTTTTTGTAAATAAAAGGGCTGTATGTATTATTTTTTTATTAGAAAGGCTTAAAGTGCCACTGCAGATTAGCTTTCTGATTGATTTTTCAAAGCTTCTGTTTGGTAGAAGGTGTTTAAGGATTCGAGTAAATGTGTAATATCGCCTTCCATGATTTTTTCCAAGGAGTACAAAGTCAGGTTGATACGGTGATCTGTGCAACGCCCTTGAGGGAAGTTATAGGTGCGAATACGTTCAGATCTGTCACCTGAACCCACTTGTGCCTTTCTATCAGCAGACATGCTGGCATTTTGTCTTTCTTGTTCTGCTTGCAAAATACGCGAGGCCAACACCTTCATGGCAGAGGCTTTGTTTTTGTGCTGGCTTTTTTCGTCCTGACAGGTCACCACGGTGCCTGTGGGGATGTGTGTAATACGCACAGCAGATTCTGTTTTATTTACGTGCTGACCGCCGGCCCCTGAGGCGCGGTATACGTCAATACGCAAATCATCTGGGCGTATATCAATATCCACTTCATCAGCTTCCGCCATAACGGCCACTGTGGCAGCTGAGGTGTGAATGCGCCCTTGGGTTTCAGTGGCGGGCACACGCTGCACACGATGTGTGCCTGCTTCGTATTTAAGCTGGCTATAGACGCGATCACCAGTAATAAGGCAAATGACTTCCTTCATGCCGCCTGTATCCGTGGGGGATTCGCTCATGATTTCCGTTTTCCAGCCTTTTACTTCGGCATAGCGTGTATACATGCGGAAAAGATCTGCCGCAAAAAGAGAAGCTTCATCGCCGCCAGTACCGGCACGAATTTCTAAAATGGTATTTTTATCATCCAAGGGGTCCTTGGGCAGTAACAAAATTTTGAGCTGATGCTCAATTTCTGGTAAGCGTTCTTCAGCAGCGCTGATTTCTTCTTGCGCCATGGCGCGCATATCTGCATCGCTATCGTCAAGCAATAAACTATTTTCTTCTTTTTGCTCACGCAAGGTGCGATGTTCGCGGAAAAGTTCTACCACTTCACGCAAGTCTGCATGGGCTTTGGTAAGTTTACGGTATTTGTCTTGGTCATTAAATACATCTGGCTCAGCCAATTGGTTTTCCAGTTCCATGTATTTTTTTTCCAAAGCTTCGAGCTTGGCAAACATAATGGTATCCTTTGTGTTTTTGCCTGTTAAGTGGCTTTAGTCATGGGTAATGCTTTGCGTGTGCAAGGGCAATTATGCTTCCATGGGCTTATAATCCACAGGGCGAACGCCTTCGGGGGCATCTTCGCCAAGGGCTTCGTATAAAGCTACTATGGCCACCTCTAATTGGTCGTAATGCGGCTCATAGGTGGTAAGTCTTTGTAAAACAAGCCCAGGGGCGCGTAAAACGGTACCCAGAAGGCTTTTTTCCTGCATGCGGGCAGCAGCATGTATAAGTTCATAAGCCAGCGATGCAATGGGAATCATAAGTAAAAGTTTAAATAATAAAGTGATAACATGTTTATATATAGTACTTTCTGGTGTCCAAACGCTTAAGAGTAAGGGCACAAGTAAGGCGTGCAGTACTATGGATATACAAATAACAAAAAGTAAGAATGTGGTGCCGCAACGTGGGTGCAAGCGGCTCATGCGCATGGCCTCGTAAGCTGTCACTTCACCGCCATGTTCAAAGGCATGTATAACTTTATGCTCAGCCCCGTGGTATTGAAAGACACGGCGTATGTCTGGCAAAAGCGAAATAATGCAAATATAGCCCACAAAAATGCCGCATTTAAAAAGCCCGTCCCACAAATGAAAGGATAAAGCCTCCACATCACCGCCAAGGCCAAGCCATGTCATGCCTATGGATAGTACGTGGGGCAAAACCACAAAAAGTAGTATGGCCATACCCATGGCTATAATCATGGTCATAACAATATGCCATGTTTCGAGCTTTTCGTTTTCGCCTTCGGCTGCTTGTTCGGCAGAGCGGTTAAGGGCTTTAATGCCGTTGACCAACGTTTCCAAAAGCACCGGAAAACCGCGCACAAAACGTACTTTAAGCAAGGGGTGTTGTGTAAGAGAAAACCAAGGCTTACGCTCTGCCACAATGGTTCCGTCAGCATGGCGAACAGCTAGGGCATAGTGGTTTTGGTGACGCATCATAACCCCTTCCATGACGGCTTGGCCGCCCACAACAGGGCATGCTTTGGCTAACAGGCCAGCAAGTAAGGATTTGTGGTGGGGTGTATTCATGCGCACCTCATTAAAAAGCGAAATGATAAATGGAATATGTTTAAATAAACACGTAAAGGTATCTACTTGTGGAAAGGAACACACAAAAGGACTTTTAATTCATCCCTTATGTGTATTTTACCACATGCAGATACTTTTGGGGGCCATGCCCTTTCCCATGGGTAAAACTCCATGGGAAAGAGGCATCGGCAAACAATGCAAGCTTACATAAGCTTGGCACGTCACCGCTTGTAACAAGAAGGCGTAAAGCCTACTTGCTATCAAACTTAGCGTACTTTTTGCGGAAGCGATCAATACGACCAGCTGTGTCCAAAAAGCGTTGCTTCCCTGTGTAGTAGGGATGACATGCGGAACATACTTCCAAAGAAATGCGCTCGCCTTTGGTGGTGAGCAATTGTTCTTCGTTGCCGCAGGCACAAGTGATTGTTGCCTTGTAGGTCTTTGGATGGATATCTTTCTTCATTTCTATTACCTCGCATAGTAAAGGGGAAAAATAACTATACCCTTTTCGTGTTCTTGGCAAGAGGAAAAGAGCATAAAAAAGTTTTTTGTTTTAAGCGCTGTTCATGAATACAGCTGCAGCCTTGCCAAGGGGCGCGTAATGCGCATAAAACAAAGAAATATGTTTTGTTATGTACTTGTAACAATTTATTATAGATAAACCCAAGAAAAGCGTTTGTCATTTTTTATAAAAGGCGTTACAGCAAGCGCATGAAACGTAAGTCACATACCTCACCCTGTACAGATAACGTGGGCACCATACACAATGCGCCTGCCCTTGGCAAGACCGCTTATGGCGGAAAATCGTCAAAAGTTCGAGCAGACCAGCTTCTTTTTGAGCAAGGCCTTGCGGAAAGCCGCGAACAAGCTAAGCGCTTTATTATGGCAAGGCAAGTTTTTGTGGGAGATCCACCTGTGCCTGTGGATAAGCCGGGGCACCCTTACCCTAAAGAAACTGTCTTCAAATTGGCTGCCCAAGAGCGCTTTGCCAGCCGCGGAGCGTATAAGCTTTTAACGGGCCTTGAATACTTTAAGCTCGATGTGACGGGTTTTGTTTGCCTTGATGCTGGCGCCTCCACGGGTGGCTTTACCGATTGTCTTTTGCAGCACGGTGCTGTTAAAGTGTATGCTGTAGATGTGGGGCATGGGCAATTACACGAAAAATTGCGACAAGACCCCCGCGTAATTAATTTAGAAAAAACGAATCTGCGTGTGGCGGAGCCTAGCCTTATACCAGAAATGGTGGATATGGTGGTGGCCGATGTGTCCTTCATTTCCTTAACCATGGTATTGCCTTCTTGCATGCCTTGGCTCAAGGTAGGGGGGAGAATTATGGCCCTCATTAAACCACAATTTGAAGTGGGGGTAGGGCAAACACAAAAAGGCATTGTGCGCGATGAAGCCGTACGTCAAAGTGCCATTGATAAAGTGGTGACCTTTTGCCAAGAAGAGCTATCTTTGCAATATGAAGGTATTGTGCCTTCTGCCATTTTGGGTCCTAAGGGGAATCAAGAATATTTAGCCTTTTTTACACGCATTGCGTAATTGTGCGGATGTATTGCCCTTGGTCTACGTTTTTTCATGAATTTTTAGAGATGCATTCTTTTTTAAGAAAAATTTAATATTTGCTCTGTACAAACTCGCTGTGAGTTTATCTTACTATAACCTATGTGTGAAGCTTTTGAGGGTAACAATGCCGTATATATTAAAAAAACTATCGTTTATTCCTTTGTGTTTGTGTGTGGCAGCTTGCGCCCCTTTTGCCCCCAATGATCGTGTGGCGCAAGAAACTTTACCTGTGCCTGTGCCGGTAAATTACCCTTCTATGCCACAAGGGCCACAAGGGCAGGCTGAAAAAACAGCACAACAGGCGCAAGCAGGGCAAGCCGCCATGGCCCCTAAGGCGTCACGCCCGTGGTGGGAAAACTTTGAAAGTAAAGACTTAAATACTCTTGTGGAAAAATCCCTCACCACAAATTTTGATATAGTCACCGCTTATGCCAAATTACGCCAAGCTGAGGCGGTAACTAAGCGTGCTACGGCGGGGCTTTTTCCCTCCTTAAATTTTGATAGCGGCGCTGAGACCAAACGCAATGTGCAGCAAGATGATAACCTGCGCTATACGTCTGATTCCGTAACTAATGGTTACGATTTGGGCCTTGCAGCTTCTTTTGAGTTGGACCTATGGGGCCGTGTGCGTTCTGAGCGTGAAGCAGAGCTTTTGCGCACAGAAGCCACAGCGCAGGATTTGCAAACGGCTGCCATGACAGTGGCTGCTGAGGTGGCAGATACGTGGGTTTCCCTGCTTGGCAATAGACGCGACCTTGCCGTTTTGGAGGCGCAAATCGCCATCAATGAAGACCTTGTGGAGCTACAAACGGTACGCTTTAATAATGGCCTTGGCACCTCTTTGGAGCTGCTACAGCAAAAAGAACTGCTTGCTTCTTCGCGTGCTGAAATTCCAGACTTAAAGCAAGAGGCTGTAGTTTTGCGCAATCAATTGGCCATATTGCAAGGCACTCTCCCCGGATCTGGGCTTGATATTGACGAAAGCGCCACCTTGCCAGAGTTAAAAACCATGCCGGAGCCCGGCTTACCCGTGCAGTTGCTCGATGCACGCCCTGATGTGTCTGCTGCTTGGGCACGCCTTGCCGCTTCAGATTGGGATGTATCGGCTGCGCATGCCAATAGATATCCTGCCATAAGGCTTTCTGCTTCGGCACTGTATCAGGCGGCAGAAAATACCGTACTTGTGACCAATTGGATTTCTTCCTTGGCAGCGTCGTTAACTATGCCCCTTTTTGATGGCGGCGCTTTGGCGGCTGAAGAAGCACGTACACGCGCGCAAAGTGATATTGAAGTGCAAACGTATGTGAAGACTGTAGCCACGGCCATTGAAGAAGTGGACAATGCCTTGGCTGCCGATGCCGGTGAAAACCGCAAGCTACACCTTTTAGAAAAACAGTATGAATTTGCTTCTGCAGCCATGATAGAGGCACGCAATAGCTATTTGGGTGGTGTATCTACCTTTTTAAACTATATTACTGAGTTAAAAAATGTACAAACCTTAGAGCGTGCCATTGCAAGGCAAAAAACCACCGTGGCGCGTGCGCGCATTACTTTATACCGTGCTTTAGGCGCATTAAACTTCCCCATAACATTACAATAATTATTATAATACATAGGCTTAACCATGAACATTTCTACGCAAAAGAAAAAAATTTCCACGCCGCTTCTCGTGGTGGCTATCCTTGCTTTGGGGGCTGCTGCCGGCTATTTTATGGTGGCAACCAAGCCACAAACAAAAAGGGTTAAACCCCCTGTGTCCAGCCCATTGGTATCTGTGCTTGATGTGAAACGCGCTGCGGCGCCGCTTACTGTGGAAGCCCTTGGTACTGTGAAAGCAGATCAAGAAACCGTGGTGCGCGTGCGTGTGTCGGGTCAGGTGGAAGAACTTGGGCCCAATTTTGATGTGGGTGGCTTATTACAAAAGGGTGACTTGCTTTTACGTATTGATGCCAGCGATTATGAAAATAATCTCGCCATGAAAAAAAGTAGTTTAGCCAAGGCTAAGGCGGACTACTCTTTAGAAATGGGGCAGCAACGCGTGGCCCGTACTGAAATTGCGCAGCTTAATAAAACTTCTAGCGGCGTGCGCAATACGGCCTTGGCCCTGCGTGAACCGCAATTGGCCCAAGCTAAAGCTGCGTTGCAGGCTGCTGAGGTGGATGTAAAGCAAGCAGAGCTTGATTTATCGCGCACTAAGGTTCTTGTGCCGTATAATGCCTTGGTTACCTCACGCAATGTTTCCATGGGTAGTCAAGCCTCTACCTCTGATACCGTAGCCACCTTGGTGGGAACTGATAATTACTACATAGAAGCCGCCATTCCTTTAGATAAGCTACAAGGCCTGGGTGTGGGCGTGTTTGACGGCACCACAGCCAAAGTTTTTACCACCATAGGGGCTGAGCGTGAAGGGCGTGTGCGCCATAGTATTGCTTCCTTGGATGAAACAACACGCATGGGCCGCGTGCTCATAGAAGTGCAAGACCCTTTAGCCCTACGTAGTGATGTGTCTGCACTTATTTTGGGTGATCATGTGCGTGTGGAGCTTAAAGCCGGCACCTTGCAAGATGTTATAGAAATTCCTCGTGTAGCTTTGCGCGGTAATGATACTGTGTGGGTGGCTATGCAGGGAGATAACGGTAACCTACGTTTAGATATTCGCCCTGTGGAAGTTTTATGGAAAGATACACAAGTGGCTCTTGTGGGCAAGGGGCTTGCAGATGGCGAGCAGATTATTACCTCTGCTTTGGGCGCGCCGGTACAAAATATGCCTGTGCGACTTACGCAGCAAAGTAAACCAGCAGCCAGCGCAGGGCAGAAAGATAAAAAACCCGAAGGGGCACGTGGTAATAAAAGCGGAAAAGGCCCTCAAGGTATGGCCCCAAAAAGTGCGGAGTAAGCTATGAGTACAACAGGTTCTAAAAAACTTACCCGTGGTTCCGTAGGCTGGATGGCCAGCAACCCTGTGGCGGCCAATTTGCTCATGGTGGTGCTTATGATAGGCGGCATCATTGTGGCTTCGCAAGTGCGCCGTGAGGTTTTCCCGTATTTTGAGCTTACCATAGTAAAAATTTCCGTAACAGTGAGTGGGGCCACACCTGAAGAAATGGAAAAAAGTGTGGCTCAGGCCATAGAAGAAGCTGTGCAAGGCCTTGATGGAGTAGAAGAAACCACGGCTATTATTACCACAGGTCATGCCGAAGTAGTGGTAGAGGGTACCGATGATGTGGATGGCAATGTTTTGTTGCAGGATGTCAAAGCAGCCGTAGACCGCATTACTACCTTTCCTGTGGATGCTGAGCGCCCCACCGTTTCGCTTACCTCTTCACGTAAAGAAGCCATAGAGCTCACGCTGGCCGGAAACGTGTCTGCAGCTTCGCTTCGCTATTGGGGTGATCTTGTAAAAGAGGACCTTATCAATGACCCTGCCATTACGCAGGTGGAACTAGAAGGCGTGCAAGACCATGAAGTATGGGTGGAGGTGAAGCAAGATACCCTGCGTCGTTATGGGCTCACCATGCAAGATGTGGCCAATGCCATTGGCGTGGGTGCTATTCAGCAGGGGGGCGGTAGCCTGAATGCTGCCAGTGGTGATATTTTATTACGCCTTAATGAGCGCCGTGACTATGCTGCAGACTTTGCCAATATTGCCGTACGCACCAATGCCGATGGCTCGCGTCTTTTGTTAGACGATATTGCCACCGTGACAGATACCTTTGACGATACACGCCGCTGGAGCGAATATAATGGGCAAAATGCGCTTTCCATAGAAATTTACAGCCTTGGTGATGAAGACCCCACCGAGGTGGCGGCGGCTTCTTTGCGCATAGCAGAAAGATATAATGAAATTATGCCCGGAGATTTACGCCTATACGAACAAAAAAATATGGCTGAGGTGTATAATCAACGTAAAGAGCTTATGACAGAAAATGCGCTCATGGGCGTACTTTTGGTTTTCATTTGTTTGGCGCTCTTTTTGCGTCCTTCCTTGGCTTTTTGGGTAAGTTTGGGCATTCCTGTATCCATCTTAGGGGCTTTTTGGTTTTTCACGCCCTTTGGCATAAGTTTAAACGTTATTTCCATGTTTGCCTTCATTATTACCCTCGGAATTGTGGTGGATGATGCCATTGTGGTGGGGGAAAATGTGGCGGCGTGGCTGGAGCGCGGGGTGGAGCCCTTGGAAGCTGCCATTAAAGGTACAAAAGAAGTGGCAGGGCCGGTAACCTTCTCCGTACTTACCAATATGATTTCCTTTATGCCCATGCTTTTCATTCCCGGCACCATGGGCAAGGTGTGGATGGTCATACCGCTTATTGTTATTGCTGTATTTATTTGTTCCCTTATTGAGTCTGTGTATGTATTGCCTGCACACTTAAGTCATTTGAAAAAGCGCACCAAAAATGCCACTGAATACGATAAATCTGGTTCTGCATTTACGGCACCTTTTCGTTGGTTCAGTGCATGGCAAGCTCGCTTTAGCGACCGCTTTATGCACTTTGTGGAGTTTCGCTTTGGCCCCTTTGTGGCAAAGGTCTTGGAAAAGCGCTACCTTACCGTGTCCATAGGTATTGCTATTTTGCTTTTCACTGTGGGCTTTGTAAAATCGGGACGCATGGGCTTTGACCTTATGCCGCGTGTGGAGTCTGACTATGCTTTTGCGCAAGCCACAGTACCTTCCGGCACATCTAAAGGAGAGTTGCATCGCATAAAAGATACCATGGTAAACGCTGCCAAAGAGGTGGTGGATGCTCATGGCGGAGATGCGCTTTCCACAGGTATTCAAGCCGAAGTGCGTGACACTAAAATTATGGTTTTTGTGCACTTGGTTGACCCTGATGTACGGCCCATGAGTACCGAAGATGTAACCAATGCGTGGCGAAAAGCCGTGGGAGCCATTCCTGGTGTGGAAAGCTTAGTCATGCAGGCAGACCGTGGCGGCCCCGGCAGTGGTAGTGGACTTTCTGTGCGCTTATCACATCGTGATACGGCGGTTTTAGAGCAAGCAGCAGCGGATCTTGGCGCTTCGCTTGCTACCTATAACGGTGTGAGCGATGTGGACCTTGGTACCAGCCGCACCATGCGCCAATTTGATGTAAAATTAACGCCGCTTGCAGAACGCTTGGGCTTTACAGCGCAGGAAGTTTCGCGCCAATTGCGCTATGCCTTTGACGGTGTGGTGGCCCTGCGTCAGCAACGTGGCAATAGCGAAGTGACCGTACGTGTTCGCTTACCCGAAGAAGATCGCTCGCAAGAAGCCACCTTTGAGGAATTGGTATTGCGTTCGCCTTCAGGGCAAGAAGTGCCCATGCGCGATATTGTGAGCATAGAAGACGGCCGTGCGGATTCTACCATTCGTCACAGCAATGGGCGTCGTACTGCCGATGTAACAGCTAACATTACACCTTCTTCTGCCACGGCAACCATGATGGGCGTGGTGGAAACAGAGGTTATACCTCAAATTCTTGCTAGTTATGATGGTTTAAGCTGGGAATACAGCGGCCGCCAGACCGATATGGCAGATAGTACCATGGCCATGGGGCTAGGTTTGATGATGGCTTTGCTTGGCATTTACGCGCTCTTAGCCATTCCTTTTAAGAGTTATACCCAGCCGTTGATTATTATGCTGTCCATTCCTTTTGGCATTGTGGGCGCTGTGGCGGGGCACTTTATTATGGGCTATAGCTTAAGCGTTATCTCGCTCTTCGGTATTGTGGCTCTTTCCGGCGTGGTGGTGAACGACTCTTTAGTGCTCATTGACTTTGCCAATACAGCGCGTCGTCAAGGTAAGTCGGCCTTTGATGCCGTGCAGCAAGCGGCCATTCAAAGGGCACGTCCCATTTTGCTCACCACACTTACCACCTTCTTTGGTTTGGTGCCCATTATGTTTGAAACTTCACGGCAGGCAAAATTCCTTATACCTGTGGCCCTTTCTTTAGGCTTTGGTATTTTATTTGCTACCTTTATTTGCTTACTCTTAGTGCCGGCTTTTTATTTGGTGCTGGAAGATGTGCAAGATTGGTTTAAGGCGAAGTTTTTGCGTAAGGCACAAGTGTAATTACATGTTGAGGGGAGCTTAAAGCTCCCCTCAGATTGCTGACAAAGTCTACTGGGGAAAAACCTTTTTTGAAAAAAAGGTTCT
>CAYJNG010000018.1:22989-26178 GCA_964371505.1 uncultured Desulfovibrionaceae bacterium | reverse complement strand
TTGTGAAGTGGATTTATACGCTTTATCTTTTAAGCCGTCAAGAGTTTTTTTAACTTTTTTTCGACTTATTTTCCGTGGTAAGAATTTTCAAACACACAGAAGCTTAAAATCCTAGGAGCTTTATGGCCCCTTTTGTTTTCCGAGAGCCGTGCTCCCGTCCAACGAAAGGCAATCTAACCCCAAGCGATTTTTTTTGCAACAATTTTTTTTGTTTTTTTTAAATTATTTTTATTTTTATACGCATCACATTAATATATTAAACATTATTTTAAATACAAACAATCATATTCAAGGTTGCATTTTACTCAATATGCTTTATATTTAGCCATTGCCTCTGGAATACAGGGCATTTTTTATAAACCATATTACACTATTTGAGGAATTTTATGCGTACAAAGACCATCTTTGCAACTTTATTTTTTGTGATGGCCATATTTGTAAGTGCTATACAAGATGCAGATGCAGCAAAACGCTTTGGCGGTGGCCGTTCTTTTGGTTCTAAACCTTCCATGCAGCGCTCTACCACTGCTCCCACACAGCAACAACCAGGTGTGGCTCAAAAATCCACAACATCAACCGCGAGCAAAAAATCCGGCATGGCCGGCATCTTTGGTGGTTTGCTTGCCGGTACTCTTTTAGGCTCCTTACTTTTTGGCGATGGCGATGGTGGCGGTATATTCAGCATTCTTATTATAGCTTTGTTACTCTTTGTTGCCTATAAAGTATTCATGCGCATGCGCCGAGGTACAACGCTCTCAAGCTCAGCTAAAATGCAATACGCTGGTGCAGGGGGCCATACCCCACCGCAAAGCGGTATGCACTATCAAAGCGCTAAAGCCAACAATGCAGGCGATTGGGGCTCCTTACAAGGAAGCGCACAGCAAAACCCACAAATTCCTGCAGGTTTTCAAGTGGAAGAGTTTTTAGAGGGCGCTAAAATGGCCTTTAGTCGCTTACAAAAATCTTGGGATAAACGCGACCTTGACGATATTGCTCTCTTTACGAGCCCTTCCGTATTGGAAGAAGTCAGCAAGCAATTGGCTGAAGACACAAGCCCCACCAATACAGAAGTATTACTTAACAATGCACGCTTACTCAGCGTTACACAAGAAAATGGCGAAGAAATAGCCACCGTATTCTTTGACGTTATCATGCGTGAATCCACCGCTGTGGAAACGACACAAGTACGTGAAGTATGGCACTTCACCCGCCCCGTAGGCGGTGGTAATTGGAAGCTTGATGGCATCCAACAAGTAGAAAACTAAAGCTTAACATCATATAATTATAAGGGGGGAAGAACAATACGCTCTTCCCCCCTTTTTTTGCAAAAAGAACAAAATAAAAATTATGCCAGCGGGGCAATTACCTCATGTTCCAAAAGCTTCTGCACAAGCGCTGTCACAGGCAAGCCCACCACAGTGCTCCACGAGCCTACAATTTTATCTACCAAAAAAGCCCCTTGCCCCTGTATTGCGTAAGCACCGGCTTTATCTAAAGGCTCACCGCACTGAGCATAATTACGCAAAATTTCCTTAGACCAAGGGTGAAAATGCACATCTGTGCTATCATAAAAAAGAACTTCCTCCCCCCAAGGCAAAATAAGACTCACTGCAGAAATAACCTTATGCTCTCTACCTGCAAGACTTTCCAACATGGTTAAAGCATGGGCCACGTCATGGGGTTTACCAAAAATCTCCCCTTCTGTGCCTGTTTCATCATACAAAGCCACCACAGTATCCGCTGCAATAACAGTAAGCCCTGCATGCCTTTGGGCCACAAATTTAGCTTTTACCGAGGCCGCACGCTGCGCATATATATGCGGCTGCTCCCCCGCTTCAGGCAAAGGTTCAATGCCATGAGGCTGTACCACCGTAAAGGACAATCCAAGTTCTTGCAAAAAAAGCTGCCGCCTAGGTGAGGCAGAGGCCAAAATGAGCGGGCTTTGTGCGTAAAACAAACTTTGCATAATTTACAACTTGGTCACAGGCGGTGGCGGTGCCGGTGCATCATCAGTGTTTTGGTTTGGAGCTGGAGTTTTTTGTAAATCCTTTGCCGGAGGAGGTGCGGGAGCGTAAGGATCTTTTTCTTTACTCTGCTGTGGCTGTTGAGCCCCTTGTTGCGTGGGTGCTGCTTGGCCGGTAGCAATACCTTGCTTAGCAAAAGCCGCAGCTTCATTTTCTAGCGCAGCATGCCCAACCACCTTCCACACATCTTGCACTTGTGCCAAGGCAAGCCATGAAGTCATACCCGTGGGCGTGGTTACTTGCACCACGGCTGTGGTGGCAGAAAGCTCTTTTACTTTA
This sequence comes from uncultured Desulfovibrionaceae bacterium, assembly GCA_964371505.1. Taxonomy (GTDB): domain Bacteria; phylum Desulfobacterota; class Desulfovibrionia; order Desulfovibrionales; family Desulfovibrionaceae; genus CAYJAD01. The sequence goes on along the minus strand of CAYJNG010000018.1, from coordinate 23,875 downwards.
GCATTAAGTAAAGCATCCGGTACCCACGGACAATCTGGCTTTTGAGACTGCGTGCACTGCAATATAAGCTCACCAGTGCTCACCTCACGCGTAAAGTATTCCGTACTTTCTTTTTGTGCATCAAGCACTGTGCCCAAAAAGTCATTCACACCGCCAAGCCCCAAAAATTTACCTACGCTATCCAACGCGTGCAAAGGCTTGCTTTTTTCCGTAAGATTTTGCACCTGCGAAGCAGCAAAACGCTTCATATCTATATGCTGCAAAAACTTCGCGGCATCGCGCTCTTCCAAGGCCTTAGCCATTTCTTCTATAGGTTTTTCCGGCCCCGAAGCAAGGCAGCCAGTAAGGGCAAAGGTCATACCCATCATAAGAGCATATTTTTTCATAGTATCCTCATATATAAAATGTGCTTTCTTCTATCATAGAGCAAGAAGTAAGAAAAGGCTTTCCCCTGAGCCTAAAAAACGAAAAACGACGCTCCACACAGGGTATAAAAGCATTATATTCTATATCCTGTACAATAAGAGTATTTTGCTCTATTCTTACCGGTGATAAGAAAAGAAGGCCAAAGGTCCGCTTACAGTTTTTATCTTTTTTCAGCAACGTTAACCATGAGGATATATAGTGAAAACACTACTCATATACTGCATAATTGTGGGGCTTGTCTATTATACTTTAGGAACACTTGGGGTGAGCTTTATTCTCCCCATCATGCTTGTGATACATGCCATCTATTTTATCATTAAAACTTTGGTAAAGGCCCCACGCCATTCCCATAAAAAAAGCAAAAATACGCACAGTGATAAGTACACTAGCGGCCCTGAAAATGACCATATTCGCTCGCGCCGAGATGCGGACCACGACAGCCATGACTCTGACGGGGGCG
>CAYJNG010000018.1:9264-22889 GCA_964371505.1 uncultured Desulfovibrionaceae bacterium | reverse complement strand
ATCTTGGCTTGTGCCTTGGTGGCCGCAATAAAGCCGCGGAATAAAGGATGCGCCTTCATGGGAGTGGACTTAAATTCTGGATGGAATTGACAGCCTACAAACCATGGATGATCGGCGATTTCCACAATTTCAACCAAGCTATTATCCGGAGACATACCGCTGAAAATAAGCCCTTTTTCGCGCAAAGGCTCAAGGTATTCATTATTAAATTCATAGCGATGTCTGTGTCTTTCTTGAATAAGTTTTTGACCATAAGCATCATGGGCTTTTGTGCCTTCTTCAAGGGTACACTCATAGGAGCCAAGACGCATGGTCCCGCCAAGGTCGCTATCCACATGGCGGCGCTCTTTCTTACCAGAAACAGGATCCACCCATTCACTCATCCAGTACACCACTTTATTGGTACAGTCGGCAGCAAATTCTTCTGAGTTAGCATTTTCAATGCCAGCCACATTGCGCGCATATTCAATAACAACACACTGCATACCAAGACAAATACCAAAGAAAGGCACTTTGTTTTCACGAGCATATTTAATGGAAGCAATTTTACCTTCCACGCCACGATAACCAAAGCCACCAGGTACAAGCACACCATGGCAACCCTTAAGCGCCTTGGCAACACACTCTTCGGTAATTTCTTCAGAATTTACATAACGAAGCTCTACCTGCACGCCATTGGCAATGCCCCCGTGTATAAGCGCTTCATGTAAGCTCTTATAGGCTTCTTTTAATTCTACATATTTACCAACAATACCAATGGTCACTTTACCTTGAGGGTGTGCACAGTCATATACAAGCTTTTTCCAAGATTCTAAATTGGCGTTACGTGCAGGAAGTTGCAACATAATGGCCACTTTTTGATCAAAGCCTTCTTCGTAAAACTTCAGCGGTACTTCGTAAATATTTTTCACATCCACCGAAGAGAACACAGCGTCTTGATCCACATTACAAAAAAGAGCAATCTTACGCTTAAGTTCTTCGGCAATGGCCTGCTCACAACGGCACAAGATAATATCGGGCTGAATACCAATGGAGAGTAATTCTTTTACGCTGTGCTGTGTGGGCTTAGTTTTGTGCTCACCAGCAGACGCAAGATACGGAACCAAGGTCAAATGAATATTTAAACAATTATCACGACCAATTTCAGTTTTTAACTGACGAATGGCTTCAAGGAAGGGTAAGCCTTCAATATCTCCCACGGTGCCGCCAATTTCAATGATGGCCACATCAGGGGCATTAGTGCCTTCAGCAAGAGAAAGCACAGAACGCTTAATCTCATCGGTAATATGCGGAATAACCTGCACAGTGCCGCCAAGATAATCGCCACGTCTTTCTTTAGCAATAACGCGGTTATAGATGGCGCCAGAAGTGGTGTTATTTTTACGAGACATGGGCACGCCCAAATAGCGCTCATAGTGACCAAGGTCTAAGTCAGTTTCTGCGCCGTCATCGGTAACAAAAACTTCCCCATGCTGAAAAGGATTCATGGTGCCTGGGTCAACATTAATGTAGGGGTCAAGTTTTTGTATGGTGACAGAAAGACCACGAGTTTGCAAAAGAGCCCCCAAAGAAGCTGCTGCAAGCCCTTTACCCAGTGATGAAAGCACACCGCCCGTAACAAAAATAAATTTTGTTTTCATGTTTCCAACCTATTTTATTTATCTATCTTACGCGCAAAGCCGCACGCACAACACACACTTTCACAATCTTCAAACAAAAGCGCAGATTAAGCAAAATCCCCGAAGGAAGTAAAATATGGTATTGAGCCGCTCAAGACAACTGTCCATACTTGGCAAGTGCCAGTATAAAGCGGCTATGAACTTTACGAATACAAATGCAGTAAATGAACTTTTTTCAATAGTTAGCAAAAAAAACTCTGCATAGAGCCCCTTTGCATGCCTTAACAAGAATGCTTCTACACTATTAATACCATAATGGCAAATTACCGAGCAGTAAAAAAATTAACTTTATCTTTAAAAATACCTAGCAAAAAAGGCTTAAAAATAGCAATAATTTAATAATTATTTGATTTTATTAAAAAAATATAAAGTATTGCCTAATAGCCCCATTTTAGGCTAAACACAGTCTAAAGATTACAATTATGGCATAGAATTTTTTTGCATAGAAAAAGTATCTATGACTGTAAACACAGCATAAATAGGAGACCATACTTCATGGGCGCAGTAAACACACTGGTTATCACCGGATACGGCACCAACTCCCACATGGAAACAGCACATACAGCACGTCTTGCCGGCGCTGATAGGGCTGATGTGGTGCACTTTGCAGACATTGTTAATGCAAAGGTAAAACTTAAAGATTATCATTTTCTTGTCTTTCCCGGTGGATTTTTAGATGGTGACGACCTTGGCGCAGCCCACGCTGCCAGTATGCGTTGGCGCCACCTTGAAGATAAAAATGGCACTCCCCTGCTCACACATTTAAAAGATTTTTTAGATGATGGTAAGCTTGTTCTTGGTATTTGTAATGGCTTCCAACTTCTCGTAAAATTAGGCCTGTTACCAAGCTTTGATGGAGAGCGTTTTGTGCGCCACGTAACCCTTGGCCATAATGATTCTGCACGCTATGAAGACCGCTGGATAGAAATGAAAGTAAACACAAAAAGCCCTTGCGTTTTCACCAAAGGCTTAGAATTTGTTTGCTCCCCTGTACGTCATGGTGAAGGTAAAATCATTCCTGTGGACGCAGCATGTTTGCAACGCTTACAAGATGAGAACCTCATTGCGCTCCAATACATAGACTCCACCACGCGTGAAGTTACCCAAGACTACCCAGCCAATCCCAACGGTTCTCCCTTAGGTATTGCAGGCCTTACAGATGTAACGGGCCGTGTGCTTGGTCTTATGCCACACCCTGAAGCTTTTCACCATGTGAGCAATCATCCCGGCTGGACTCGCGGCGAAATAGCCACTCCGGGCACGGTTCTTTTTGTAAATGCCATTAAGCATTTAAGAGAAAATAGCATTTAAAAGTCTCCCCTGTTTCGCAGTGCGGCTCTTGTTAAATGACATAGAAAACACTTGACAAAACACAGAAAAACGCCCATGTGATACGCATGTCGCAAGGGCGTTTTATTGTATGTATCAAGGTGCTTTATCTGCCGCAAACAGTAAAGCACCTTATTATTTGAGGCTACCACCTATGAAACTACATGAAATTATTGCTTTAGTTGAAAAGATTGCGCCACCGCAATTTGCGGCATCATGGGATAATTGCGGTGTTCAAGTGGCTTCTCATACCGCAGATATTTCACACCTTGCCTTGTGCCTTGACCCTACGCCACAAAGCGTAAGTGCAGCCATTGCTCAAGGAGCGCAGTGCATTATTTCGCATCACCCTTTACTCATGCAAGGGCGATTACCAAGCAAGCTAGATAACTACCACGAAACCTTACGTTTGCTCTTACAAAACGACGTAACACTTTACGCAGCGCATACCTCCCTTGATGTGAATGGAGACGGCCCTGCAGGTTGGCTAGCCAGAGCTTTATCTTTACAAAAGTTAAAAGTGCTTGAAAGCGTCTGTATTACCGATGATGAATTATGCCAACCGCATGAGTTTGGCTATGGCCTTGTGGGTACTTTGCCTAAAGCTTTAAGCTACAACGAGCTTTTGGATGTTTTGGGCCAGTATATTTCATTAGAAGGCGCCCTGCTTTGTGCCCGCAAACCTACCTCCATTGCACGTGTGGCCTACTGCACGGGATCAGGTTCTTCTTTTATGCATAAAGCGCATAAGTTAGGAGCAGATATTTTTATTACCGGCGATGTGAAATACCATAGCGCTTTGGAAAGCCCCCTATGTACGCTTGATGTGGGGCATCATAGTTTAGAAGAAGTCATGATGCAGGAATTCACCACCCTGCTTACAAAAATTTTACCGACTGTACAGGTGGAGTTTGTGCCTTCTGTGTCGCCTTTGCGACCAGCATAAAAACACCTGAATAATCAGAACATTGATCCAGTAAAGGAGAAAAATATGAACGTATACTTGAAACAAATCGAACAATTGCTTGAACTGCAAAAGGTTGATGATGCCATATATGCTGTGAAACAAGAATTAAAAAAAGCTCCTCTTGAGCTTAAAAGTCTTGAAGATCGCTTCAATAGCGCCGAAGAAAAGCGTAATAAAGTTGTGGAAAAAGTAACCCACATCCAAGAGCAACAAAAGCGTATTTCTTTTGATATTGATAATGACGTTGCCAATATTAAAAAGAGCAAAAATAAATTGGCTCAGGTGAGCAATCAGCGTGAATATCACGCCATGATGCGTGAAATGGACTCCATGGAAAAGCAAAACCGCACTCGCGAAGAGGAAAAAGTAGCCCTACAAGAGGAAATGCAATTGCAAGAAGAAGCTTTGGCAGAAATTGATAGAGATTATCTTGCCCTTAAAGCTGAGCTTGAAGTACGCCGCGAAGGCTTGCAAGAGCGCATTGACAGCGCAGAAGGTAAGCTTTCATCCTTAGAAGCTGACCGCTCCAACGCCGGTAGCGAAGTGCCTGCTCCTGTGTTTCAACGCTACGAATTTATTCGTCACCGCCTTGATCACCCCGTTATTGTGCCTGTGGAAGCTGGCATTTGCAGTGGTTGCAATATTTCTATTCCTCCGCAATCTTTTATTGAATTGCAACGCGGCCAGCAAATTCTTTCTTGCCCCAATTGCCAACGCCTTGTGTATTGGTGCGAGCATTTCAAACGCCCTGAGGCAGAAACCGTGGTGGAGCAAGCTCCAGCCCCTAAATTTAAGTTCTTCAACGAAGACGCATAATTTACTTTTTATACAAGTATAACTTTACAAGAGTTGGACGGGCCGCCGCTGCGTACTTTTAGGTACGGGGAGGAAAGTCCGGGCTCCACAGGGCAGAGTGCTGGGTAATTCCCAGAAGGGGTAACCCTTGGCAAGCGCAACAGAGAGTAGACCGCCTCGTAAGAGGTAAGGGTGAAAGGGTGAGGTAAAAGCTCACCAGTTATTGTGGCGACACAATAAGCTAGGCAAGCCCCACTCGGAGCAAGACCAAATAGGAAAGGTGATCGGCCCGATCTTACCTTTCGGGTAGGTTGCTGGAGGATGCGAGTAATTGCATTCCTAGACTAATGGCGGCCTCCTGCCCCCACTTTTGTGCGGGGCAGAGACAGAACCCGGCTTACAGTCCGACTCTTGTACCATAAATTATATGACACAATCTTCCCAATGCCGTATGAATACATGGTGCATATTACTTGCCGCTGGCTCTGGCTCGCGTTTACAAGCGCACACGCAAGGGCACGCTAAGCAGTTTTTACCTATGGAGGGTAAGGCCCTCTACTTGCACACAGCGCAAATATTTGCTCGCCAACCACAGCTTAAGGGTATTATTTTTGTTTTTCCGGCGCAAAACCTGCTTCAAGAGCAAGACCATCTTGTAGCCCTAGAAAAGCATAACTCTTTGCAAATAGCATGGAAAGCTGTGTCTGGCGGCGCACGCAGACAAGACTCTGTGCTTTGCGGCTTACACGCCCTCCCCCCAGAATGCACGCACGTGCTTGTGCATGATGCTGCACGTCCATTTGTACCACCTTCCCTTATTCAAAGAGTACAAGCAGCCTTACAAGAAGGCGCGCATGGGGTTGTTCCTGCTTTGGAGCTTGTGGATACTGTAAAAGAAATTCGCCAAGGTATTGTGGTACAAACTCCAGATAGAAGCACACTTTTTTCTGTTCAAACACCTCAAGGTTTTAACAGAAGCATTTTAGAACAAGCGCATGCCAAGGCCATAGAAGCCGGTTTTGACGTAACCGATGATGCCAGCATGCTAGAAAAATGCGGCTACACTGTAACCATGGTTCAGGGTGCTATGGAAAACTGCAAAATCACCCATGAGGCTGATCTTATGAAATTACAGCAACACACAAACATGCGCCCTTGTTCTGGTTTTGGCTATGATGTACACCGTTTTGCGCAAAACGGCCCCCATGCTAAACGCACAGGCAAAGAACGCCCCTTAAAGCTTGGTGGCGTGCGTATGGATGGGAGTTTTGAAGTTATTGCGCATTCTGATGGCGATGTTTTGTTGCACGCACTTATGGACGCACTGCTTGGCGCTGCCGCCCTTGGGGATATAGGCCTGCACTTCCCCGACACATCTAGCCAATACAGCAATGCAGACTCGGCCGTACTTTTACAAGAAGTTTTGCGACTCACAACAGAAAAAGGGCTTCACATCCATCATGTAGACCTTACTATTATTACACAAAAGCCCAAGGTTGGCCCGCAACGCACAGCCATTCAAAAAAATGTCGCCCATCTGCTCTCACTGCCATCTTCTTGTGTTAATGTAAAAGCAACAACAGAAGAAGGGCTTGGCTTTACAGGCGAAGGCGCAGGAATAAAGGCGGTGGCCCTTATCAGTGGGTCCTTGGTAGCATAACCGCACGTCTTTGAGGTTTACATATATGAAAGAAAAACACTGCATTGCCCCCATACATTATGAAAGGCCGTGGACAAAGCATTATGATGAAGGTGTATTAGAGCAAGTACCCTCTTTTGATGGACCTCTTTTTTCCTTATTAGACAAAGCAAAACAAGAAAAACCTCGAGCTACAGCCTGTATCTTTCAAAATACAAAGATTTCTTATGCACAGCTGCACAAAAGCGCTGAGCATTTGGCGGCCTCCTTGCGCCTTATGGGAATAAATCACGGGGATCGTGTAGCCATTATGCTACCCAATATCCCTCAAGCCATGGTAGCTTTTTGGGGCGTTATGAAAGCAGGCGCCGTTGCTGTTATGATTAACCCTTTGTATATGGAAAAAGAAATTGTACATCATATACAAGACTCCGATGCCAAATGCCTCATCATGCTGGACTTACTCTGGCCTAAAATAGCCCCCTTACGCTCCAGCCTTCCCATAAAGAAGTATATTGTTACAAATATTGCCCAAGCGCTTTCCTTCCCGCTCAACTGGCTATACGCTTTTAAGCAACAAAGAGAGAAGAAACACGTACAAACGCCAGATAATGATACTATTTTCGACTGGAAAGATATCATTAGCATAAAAAAAAGGTATAGCGCTGCGCAAGACCTTACAGGCGATACCATGGCGCTTATACAATATACTGGCGGCACCACGGGCATACCCAAAGGCGTTATGCTTACCCATAAAAATATAGGAAGCAATGCCTTACAAATAATAAACGTTATACACAAGATTGCGCAAAACAAACAAACGTTTGTATCTATATTACCCTTCTTTCACGTTTACGGGCTTTCAGTGGGCCTCATTATTCCTACAGCATTAAAAGCCTGTGTGTTACCCCTACCTCGCTATGTGCCGCAGGATGTACTTAAGCTTATCAAAAAGCATCGCCCCACCATTTTACCGGGTGCCCCTTCGGTGTACGCCTCACTGATGCAGCAAAAAAACCTTGCTTCTTATGATTTAAGTTGCATTAACCTTTGTATCAGCGGCTCTGCCCCCTTGCCTGTCGAGCACTTCCGTCGTTTTCAAGAAATTACCGGTGCCACCATCATCGAAGGCTATGGGCTTACCGAAGCCTCTCCCATAACGCATGTTAACCCTGTGCTCTCAGATAACCAAAAAAATGGTTCCATTGGCCTGCCCTTACCCGGTACTGAAGCTCGTATTGTGGACAGCGAAGGCGGTAGCTTAAACCTGCCTGTGGGTAAACTGGGAGAGCTCATTGTGCGTGGGCCACAAGTTATGGCCGGATATTGGAAAAAACCTGACGAAACGGCTTCTGCCCTGCGTAATGGTTGGCTTTATACAGGTGACCTTGCCACCATGGATGAAGATGGTTTTTTCCGTATTGTAGACCGTAAAAAAGACATGATTATTGTGTCGGGATACAATGTTTATCCACGAGAAATTGATGAAGTTTTGTTAGAGCACCCCCATATTTTAGAAGCCATTGCCGTGGGCATAGATGATGCCACACGCGGCGAAGTCATCAAAGTATATATTGTGCTAAAACCACAAAGTAATTTGACGCGCTCTGAAGTTATAGCATGGTGTCGCAACAAATTGGCCACCTATAAAGTGCCACGTTTAGTGGAGTTTCGAGAAAGCCTGCCTAAAAATATTGTGGGTAAGGTTTTACGCCGTGTGTTGCGCGAGGAAGAAGAAGAAAAAAAACTTCAAGAGCAAAAGGCCGCTGACGCACAAGCTGTTCATGATTTATCCCTCGCAAATGGTGAGGGAGAAGAAAAAGCCTAGGAATTATACACCATGCGTTTATTAGTACAAAGAGTTCGCAACGCCAGCGTAGACGTTGACGGTGTACAGATAGCCAGTATACAGCAAGGCCTTTTGGTTTTTGTGGGCTTTGGCGGCCCCGATACTATACACTTACCCCAAACAAAAATTTGGACTTCTTGCCTAGAAAAACTCTTGCACCTACGCATTTTTCCGGGCCATACTGCGGAAACTGAGCATAAGTTTCAAACCAGCGTAAGCGATTTTGGGGGAGAAATACTTCTTGTTTCGCAATTTACGTTGTACGCACAATGTAAGCACGGGCGAAGACCAGACTTTGGCCAAGCTACCGCACCCTCTGTAGCTAAAACACTGTATGAGCAGTGGGTACAAACCGTTGACGCGCACCTGCCCACTCGTGTATCTTCTGGTATATTTGGTGCCAATATGGACGTAAAACTTACCAATTGGGGCCCTGTAACCTGCTTATTAGATAGTGAGGAACTCTTTCCGCAGCTCTATAAAGCAGTATAAGACGCATCTCATAACTTACTTATGCTAAAATATGTTGCGTTGTTGCGCCAAAAATCCCTTTGGCCATAGAAGCTACTCAAAATAAACTCTTATGAACTTATAAAATAGCTTCCACTACACATTTACTCTATTCTCAAAGATTTTGCCTTGGAGGCTTTAGTGGCTTTGTACTTACAACATTACTTCGACCCCGCCGTAAGCCAACGCCGCTTAACGCCCACCCCAGGAACCAAAAAAGCTCTGCATAATCTTGGCTATGTACAAAACGTGCATGCTGGGCAAGTGCTTGCTGAGCTCCTTCCCTTAGCGCAAGTGCGCGAAAGAAACCCTAAATATATTCTCTCTTTCCCTGTATTGCCCATGGGAGAAAATACACACATAAACCCTGAAAATACGCAACAGCTTATGGCTACAACCCATGGCTATGTGGCCTATGTTGATGATAAAATTTGTGTTATGCCGGTACTTAAGGTACGCTCTGACGTATGCTTTCAAACGGGAAACATTATTTTTAATGGTGATGTGGGCATTGGCGGCAATATACGTGCAGGCTTTGAAGTGCATGGCAGCAATGTACTTGTTGCCGGCATGGTAGAAGGCGGTATTGTGCGCGCACAAAAAGCCCTTACCATCAACGGCGGCGTACGCGGAGGAGCAGGTAAGCACTGTTTTTTAACGTCCAAAAAAGACATGCGTATGGTTTTTTTAGAAAAGGCAGAAGTACAATGCCACGGAAATATTATTATTGAAAAAAATTGTATGCACTCCACCCTATACGGCGCACGCAATTCCCTTATAAAAGGGCGCCTTGTGGGCGGTACTTTGCACGGTCGACAAGGGGTTATGGTGGCAGAAAATGTAGGCAATACTGCCGCAACACCCACGCGTATTTTTTTAGGTTATGACCCCATGCACATTCGTAAACTTGAAAAAATTGATTTACACCTTAGCAAGTTAGCCTATACTATACAGCACCTTTCAGCGGTGGCGGGGCATTTATCACCCCATGAAAGTGATTTAAGTAAAAAATTATACAACACACGCCAAAAAAATGCTAAGTTTATACGTGCACGTAATCATATTTGGGAGCATTTGCAATTAGATGAAGAACATATAGGCCATTGTAAGCTTGTAGTCATGGGCACTGTGCATGCAGGGACTGAAATTGCCATAGGGCAAGCCTATACCCGCATAGATGCGCCGTGTAAAAATGTTGTTTTTTCGCTTATAAATGATGAAATAGTCTGTACACCCTATAGCCCACCCAAAAAACATGAATAAAGTAGCCCTTATCACGCATGACGATAACAGCCAAGACATACTAGTGCAGCGCCCTCAAGGGGCCCCCTTACATATGCTTGGTAGTGGCGGCGCAGCACGAGAACTGCGTATAATACAAGATATCAGCGCACAAGCAACACTTCCTGTCTTTTTAGGTGCAGGCTTTGGCCATGCTTTAAAAGAATTTTTGCGTTCCCATAAAGGCCCTGTGGCCGTGGTGGATAAAGAAATTGCCATACAAGAACTTACCCATGTGAAGGCCCGTGTATACGAGCATCTTTCCCCCGAAGAAGCACAACAAGTGTTTTGGCTTAATGTGGACTCTACAACAGAAGTACACCAAGCCCTTTACAGCTTAACACAGTGGCAAAAAGAGCATGATTATTTACCTTTTACACCCATAGTGCACCCCTTTTACCAACGCTTGGATAAAGATTGGTATGGCCCTTTACGTAAACACCTTGAAGCCAGTCAACAGCATAATTTTTGGCAAAAGGTACGTAAACCCCGCTTTACGCATGAAAAACCACGTCTTTTGCTCATAACCAGCAAATACTTTCTCATGGGAGAATTGGCCTCAGCTTGTGAGCGCTTGCAAATAGAACACAAACTCCTCACAGTGCCTGATACCCCTTTAGCCAGTAATGAATTCATAGAACAATTCCTCTCGGCCGTGGTGGAATTTGAGCCAGACTGCCTGCTTACCTTAAACCATCTGGGTGTAGACCGTGAAGGCATACTCATGGACCTTTTAGGGCAATTACAATTACCCTTGGCTTCATGGTTTGTGGATAATCCCCATCTTATTGTACATCTTTACGACAAGCTCAAAAGCCCTTGGGTCACTATTTTTACATGGGATTCAGATAATATAGACTCCTTACGCCATATGGGTTTTGAGCATGTGGCCTATCTTCCCCTAGGCACCAATCCAGAGCTTTTTTGCCCAAATACCAAGGGAAAACCTGCATGGAGAAGCGCTGTTTCCTTTGTGGGAAATTCCATGCTGCATAAAGTGCACGCGCGCCTTGCTAAAACCCCTTTACCCGCACAATTATTACAATCTTTTGAAAGCGTGGCGCAGCGTTTTGGTCAAAGTGAAACACGTTCCGTGGCGGAATTTTTACAAACAAACGAGCCGCAAACCTATGCAGATTTCTTACGCTTACCCAATAATGATGACCGCTTAGGATATGAAACAGCCCTCACTTGGGAAGCTACTCGTATTTATAGAGCTTCTTGCGTAGAGCAAATCCTACCCTTTTCTCCTCTCTTGGTGGGAGATGATGGCTGGAATAGTATTTTTGCCCATAAAAGAGCAAGTTTCACCCTGCACGATGTCTTAAGTTATTATACAGACTTACCCGCATTTTACCCCCTTTCTGACATTAATTTTAACTGTACCAGTAAACAAATGAAAGGTGCCGTAAACCAGCGTATTTTTGATGTACCAGCCTGCAATGCTTTTGTGCTCACCGACTGGCGAGAGCAAATGGACAATCTTTTTGAGCCTCACAAAGAAATAGCTTTTTATAACGAAGCTGGGGAAATCCCAGAACTTGTGCGTTATTACCTTACACATGCTACAGAAAGAGAGCGTATTACCACAGCCGCGCGCACGCGCGTATTGGCAGAGCATACTTGGGACCACCGTTTACAACGCTTACTCAAGCATATGCGTGCCATTTATGGCATAAAAGACGGTACACAAAAAGGCTAGCCCATGCAAAAACCCATTCTTGTTTTGCAAATGCAGCGCATGGGAGATCTTATTTTAAGCTTTCCTTTGCTTGGCTTGCTGCAAAACCTCTACCCTGAGCGACCCGTATGGACGGTGGCTGAAGAAATGTTTTTTTCAAAGCTTATGCCCTTAGCGCCCCATACCACTTTTTTTCCTCCCAGTGCTGCGCCTCAATTGCGTACGCAGGCCTATCACAGCGTTATTAATTTAAGCCATCGCCCCGATGCCATAGCCCTTGCCGGCAGCGTAGAAGCAGAGCATCGCTATGGCGCGTATGCACAAAACGCAGCAACCTATATTAACGGTAAATGGTCTTTATATAGAGCCAGCATTGTGAATAATAACAGATATAATCTCTTCCATTGGAGTGATTTATATGTATTAGACCATTTACAAGGAAGAAAAATACCCCCTTGGAGCATACAGAGCACACAAACACGCAGCGAAAGTACCATTGGTATTTTTGTAGGTGCCAGTGAGCAAGAAAAGCGCCCCGCTGCTGCATTTTATGGAGAATTAGGCCAAAAGCTCTCGCAAAAAGGTTATAACATTCTTTTTTTGGGTGGCCCTGATGATAAAAGCGTAGGGCAAGAGGCTGAAGCGCGCAGTGGTATAGCAGGCTCTTGTATGTGCGGTAAATACAGTATTGAACAATTGGCTCTTGAACTACAAAAACTTAGCCTCTTTATCACGCCGGATACCGGCCCCATGCACTTGGCATCGTGGGTTAATACCCCCATTCTTAACCTTTCTCTTGGCCCGGTGAACCCGTGGGAAACAGGCCCGCGCAGCGCTCGTAGCTCCTCTAATGCGCAAGGTGGTGTGGCACATCACGTGGTACAACCTGCCCTGTCCTGCTGTGCATGTTGGCAAGCCTGTAAGGATGTCTCTCGCTGTCACCATAAGTTTCAAGCAAAGAAAATCACAGAATTGGCACACGCCCTTTTACAGCATCCTCATGAAAAAACCCTACAAGCAGCCCTAGAGAATATAGATTTTCGCGGTCTACGGGTGTATCGTGTTGGTCAGGATGCGCAAGGCTTATATGCGTTACATGCCTATACCACACTGGGCTCAGCCCCCACGAGCCGAGAGCTCTTGGCGCAGTTTTGGCAAAAATGGTTTCTGATGCGACTGCATGAAAATAAAGATGCACAGTTTAGCCCTTTAAAAGAATATGCCGAGCTGCACAGGCACTATCCCCTTCTTGCTCAAAGCCTACGCCAGCATAGCCTCCTTTTGGGTAAAAAGTTACGTAATCAGTTAAAAACTACGCTACTACATAAAAAGTACTGCGCCCATGCCAATTTTTGGCAAGAGCTTCCACAAATACTCAGACCCATAAGCAGCTATATGCAATTTTATTTGCAAAACAATGAATATTCACTTGGCGCGTGGGAAGAAACTCTCTATGACATGGAAGAACTATATAAAATAGTCACATAATGTCATCTATTCTTTAAGCACTTTTGCAGTCTTTTACATTTATAAACTTTCATGTTATAAGCCTAAAGATATAGCACAAAGTGCACTCCTTAATATCCCATAAGGAGAGAATAGACGCTAGGAGAACCTATGAATAAAAATATAGCCATTGTCCTTACTGCCGTTATATTACTCGGCATGGCACTTATTACATATAATGAATTTGCAACCCCAGTGGCACCCCCTTTCAGTGCGCAAAAAACAGAACAAAACACAGCGCTCACGGATACTTCAAACACAAATGCTTCCGCTGGCTCTTTAACAACACCCAGCCCCGTGGCTCCTGCCAAGCAAGCACCCTCCACGGCGCAACTGGCTCCATCACTGGCCCCAACACCTGCACCATCTACACCTAAAGCTTCTGAGCC
>CAYJNG010000018.1:0-9164 GCA_964371505.1 uncultured Desulfovibrionaceae bacterium | reverse complement strand
TGGCTCCATCACTGGCCCCAACACCTGCACCATCTACACCTAAAGCTTCTGAGCCTAAAGCAAGTGGCAATATGCAAGTGGCTCCCGCGGCTTCGCAAGCACCGGCACCTCTTGCTGCGCCTTCTGTGGCTCCCACGCCTGCACCTATTACTCCTGTGGCTCCCTCTGCTCAACTGGCTCCTTCCACTCAAGTGGCTGAAGCTCCAAAAGAAGTGGAAGACCCTGTACAAAAAGCTCTCGAAGCCAGTAGAAAAGAATCAACTCTGCCTCTTGCCGCTACAGAAACAGCAAAGCCAGTGGAACAAGTAAAAAAACCTGAAGGCCCTAAGGTTATTAAAAGAATTACTGTAATGAAAGTAGGCGATGGCACCACCGTACGCTTAGACAGCTCACAAACACCCACCTATAAAACCATGCGCCTTAATTCTCCGGAAAGACTTGTCATTGACCTTGATGGCACATGGAAATTACGCGCCCCTGGTGTTCCCAACAATGCTTTAGTTTCCAATGTACGCATAGGTGACCATAAAGATGGCTCTCGCATTGTTATTGACCTTAAAAAAGCACCTGCTGACATCCGCTATTTAAAATATGGCGAAACAGGTCTTGACATTCGCCTTCGCTAATATAAATTACTACATTGCACACTCAGTTACTATTTATCTTTTTTTCTAACGGTATATTTGCATAGTAACTGACCTTAACACACTAACTTTTTTTTATACTTGGAGACAGTATGCGACCATTTTCTGGTTCCTTATGCACTGCCCTATTAGGTCTTTCTTTAAGCATCACTCCTGCCATGGCTGCAGAGGTGCAACAAGAAGAAAGCATGTACGATGCCCTTAAACGTTTTAGCCAAGTTCTTGAACTGGTAGAAAAACATTATGTAACAGATACACCAAGTAAAGATTTGCTTAACGGTGCCATTAAAGGCATGCTCGAAAATCTTGACCCGCACTCTACCTTTATGACTGCCAAAGAATATGAAGAGATGCAAATCACCACTTCCGGCGAGTTTTCTGGTATTGGTATTGAAATGACAATGGAAAATGGACAGGTAAAGGTAGTGTCCCCCATTGAAGACACTCCGGCCTTTCGTGCAGGTTTACAACCAGGGGATATTATCCTCACCATTGATGGCGAAAGTACACAAGAGCTTTCCCTACCCGAAGTAGTATCACGCATTCGTGGCACCAGAGGTACGGAAGTGGTGCTTACCATTATGCACCTTAACTCCAACGCTCCGGAAACCGTTACAATTAAGCGTGATTCCATTCCGCTTATCAGCGTAAAAGCCAAAGAACTCGAAAAAGGCTACCATTGGTTACGTATAACGCGCTTTTCCGAACGCACCACCGATGACCTCAATGAAGCTTTAGAAAAAGCGCAAGACAGCGGAGAAATTAAAGGGATTGTATTAGACATGCGTAACAATCCCGGTGGCCTTGTGGATGAAGCTGTATCCGTGGCTGATACGTTCTTAACCAAGGGCGATATCGTTTCCATTCGTGGCCGCAATAAGCATTCCATGCGCATTTATAAAGCTAAAAAACAAAATAGCGATATTACGGCACCCATTGTTGTTTTGGTAAACGCTGGCTCAGCCTCGGCTTCAGAAATTGTGGCAGGCGCTCTGCGCGACCATAAACGCGCTTTAATTTTAGGTGAAAAAACCTTTGGTAAGGGCTCTGTACAAAATATCATTCCCCTTGCCGACGGCTCCGGCCTCAAGCTTACCATTGCGCTTTATTACACGCCCAATGGTTCTGCCATTCAAGCTGTGGGCATCACACCAGATATGGAAATCCCCTTCATTCCTGCCACAGAAGAAGAGCGTAACAATGCTCGTGTGGTGGTACGTGAAAAAGATTTATCGCGCCATATAGAAAGCAAAGCAGAAAAAGAAGCTGCACAAAAGGCTAAAAACCAACAAGAACAAGATGATAAAAATACATCTGAAGTTAAAGAAGAAAAGCTAGATACTTCAGCTCTAGCTAAAGATGTAGCTGAGCAATTGGCCCTTGATAACCAATTGCGCATGGCTCTACAGATGGTCAAAAGCCTCCCCACCATTAAGCAAATTCAGATGGGTGAGTAGTTTTTTACACGTACTTTTTTTAAAAAATTGGGGAAACTCTAGAACTAGAGTTTCCCCTTTTTACATTTGCGCATATTTTTTTCACAATACGCCTTATTTCTCTCACCATATTGACGGTGCTCCTTTTAACTGGTATTTTTGTATACAATAAAGAAGAGATGCATACTGTGTCAGTATGATGCTCTCTTTTTCTTTATGCCTATATCAGCTAAGGATATCTTTTTATACTGTATAAAAAGAGCAAAAGTACAACTTTAGAGAGAGGAGAGGCGTTTCATGGAAACCTTTATTAGCCCTAGCAATACATGGGCTCTTATGGCAATTACTTGTGGTTGGGTGGCTTTTTCCATTTATGCTGAGCAAACATGGGATTGGGCCGCAAAAATTTCCGGTGCCATTATTGCTCTTACAGGGGCTTTAATTCTTACAAATCTAAAAATTATTCCCACCAGCGCCCCATGGTTTGACACCGTTATTTGGGGCTATGTGGTGCCCCTTGCCATTCCCTTACTGCTTTTGCAATGTGATATACGGAAAATTTGGAAAGAGTCCGGCAGGCTTCTTGTTATCTACCTCATAGGGGCCGTGGCCACTGCCTCTTCCGCCATGCTGGCGTATACCCTGCTTAAAGATAAAATCCCAAGCCCTGAAGGTGTAGCCTCCATGATGACCGGCACCTATATTGGCGGTGGTGTAAACTTTGCTGCTTTGGCAGGTGCTTTTAATATTCCCAGTGAAGCTGTAGCTGCCACCACTGTGGCAGATAATATGATTATGGCGCTATACTTCCTTGTGCTTATTGCGCTTCCTAGCATTGCTTTTTTCCGCAAACACTTCCCGCACCCGCATATCCAAGAAGTGGAACAAGCCAGCGACGGTCAAGATGCTAAAACACAAGCAGCTGCTTATTGGGAGAAAAAGCCTGTTTCCTTAAAAGATATAGCTTTTAATATTGCCCTTTCAGCCATTATTGTTTGCGTATCAGAACAAGTAGCTAAAAT
The DNA here is from genome assembly GCA_964371505.1 of uncultured Desulfovibrionaceae bacterium. Lineage (GTDB taxonomy): Bacteria > Desulfobacterota > Desulfovibrionia > Desulfovibrionales > Desulfovibrionaceae > CAYJAD01. The sequence continues at coordinate 6,062 of CAYJNG010000018.1, read as the reverse complement.
TATTGCCGATGCTATAGCACCTACCAATGTATTTACCAATTTGCTCCATGGCATGTTTGGCAATAAATATCTCATCATTACTACTTTTTCCATGCTCATAGCCACCCTTGGCTCCAAACATGTGGAAAAATTGGCCGGTTCTCAAGAGTTAGGTACCTTTTTAATCTACCTCTTCCTCTTTGTTATTGGTGTGCCTGCATCTGTCATGACAATTCTGGTTAATGCGCCCTTCCTCTTTGTTTTCTGTTTAATTATGGTGGCTGTAAACCTTGTGGTAACTCTTGTCTTTGGTAAGCTTTTAGGCTTTGATTTGGAAGAAATCATTATGGCTTCCAATGCCAACATCGGCGGCCCTACCACAGCGGCAGCCATGGCCATTTCTAAGGGCTGGGTACGCCTTGTGGGCCCGGTTATGCTCATAGGCACGCTCGGTTATGTACTTGGCACTTATGCCGGTATTTTTGTGGGTCAACTTTTAGGTGCATAGAGCACAATTTTTATAATTATTCAGGGGGAAGAGCGTATTTTTCCCCCATTTTTTTACCTCTACCAAGGGTGTTTATATGACCATGATTTTTGACGGACACACAGATATTTTAACCGACGTGACCATAAGACATCTGCTGGGAGAAAAAAATATTTTAGAAAATTGTCACCTTGCACGATTAAAACAAGGAAACGTACAAGGGGGCTGTTTTGTCATTTGGATAGACCCGCCCCATACAAATAATCCCGCTGCAAGATTAAAACAAATTTTACATGCTGTTAAAGATGAGCTAGCCACATGCACACAGTTTACCCCTATCCATACGGCGCAAGAACTGCAAGAGGCACAGCAAAAGGGGCTCATTGGCATGCTCCTTGGCATGGAGGGTTTATCCGGCTTAGGAAATGACCCAGAACAACTTTATGAACTCTACGACTATGGCATTCGCCACGCCATGCTCACATGGAATGAGGAAAATGCCTTTGCCACAGGTGTCTTGGGTAATCCTAAACGTGGCCTCACAGCACTTGGCAAAAGAGCCATTACTATTATGCAAGAGAAAAGCATGATAGTAGATGTTTCTCATGCCAATGAGCGGAGCTTTTGGGATATAGTGGACTATGCCAGCACCCCCTTACTGGCTTCACATTCCAACGCACGGCATTTGGTGGATGTTCCCAGAAATCTAGATAATAATCAATTGCACGCCATTGCCCAAAGCAAGGGGTTGATTGGGCTTAATAGCTACCGACCCTTTGTAGGGAAAAAAAGCAAGACTCAAGACGTTTATGGTTTGCTACAGCATGCCGCCCATATGGCAGATCTTATAGGGGTGGAGCATATTTCCTTTGGTTTTGACTTTTTTGAATTTCTTCATTCCAATACTACCCACGCCTTTTGCCAAGAAGAAGTTCCGTGGATTGATGGTTTAGAAGATTGCACGCAAATACCTAACCTACTGCAAGCCATGCGTACCTTGGGCTTTAATGAAAAAGAAGTACAACAAATAGCCTATGAAAATTGGCTTTCTTTCATGCAAAGGGTGCTTGACTAGAGCATCTATTTTTCAACGCTGCTGTAAAAAACAAAAATCACGAGTAAAAAATTCTTCTACTCGTGATTTTTTATAGAAAAAGCAACAGCTCGCATTTGTAGAAATGCTATGACACGTCTAACTCCGCACACGCTTTTTCAAATTCCACTTGGCTTTCTTGAAAGGCTTTTTCCTTAAAGGGAAAAGTAGCATCAAAAGCATCCACGTCACCTTGAGCCACTTCAAACACGTTGGAAAACACCGCTTGCCCAGCGCAAGCCGTTAGTCCATCTTCTTGCAAAGCATAGGCTAAAAGCCCTGTATAAAAATTCCCATCGCCCATGCTTATACCGTATTTTTTGCCCCCCACAAAGCCGTAAGGCTCGTAATGATAAGGATAGCCTAACACCAGCATGCCTGCATGGCCCATGGCCTTAGCTAAAGCCATGGTATGCGTAATAAGCGCACGCCCAAGACCCTGTCTATGATACTTTGGCGCAATAAAAACAGGGCCAAAGCTAATGGTTTTGCGCACGCTACCATCAAGACAAGCTATATGAGAATGCGTATAAAAAATAGCCCCTTGCACCGTGCCATCCACCTCAATAACATGAGAAAGATCTGCAATAAAATCCTCATGTTGGCGCATTTTATGCACCACATAATGCTCATGAGCACCGGGGAAATATAAATTCCAAAAAGCATCGCGCGCTATTTCTTCCACACGGCGAAAATCTTTCTCTTCTTCTTTGCGAATATGCATAACCATAATAATCTCTCGCTATTGCGGGTAAATAAAACTTACATCCTTCACCATATCAGGGTGTAAGCTATTTTTTACAGGGCAAGCAGCCGCAGATCGACGTAACGTTTCCTGTTCTTTTTCTGTATGCTGCTGCGCAAAATAAATACGTACTGTTAATTTCTCTATGCGGCGCGGCGCACTTTGGCTCATTTCCTTTTCTATTTCCATGCGCATGCCAGAAACATCTATGCCATGCCCTTTGCCTGCAATGGCAAGCGTCATCATAACACAGCCGCCCAGTGCGTTAGCTACTAAATCTGTAGGGGAAAAATACTCATTTTTTCCTCCTGCAGATGCTGGAGAATCAGATAACAGTACTATATTTCTTTCACTATCTTCAAAAGAAACACGTAATTCGCCTAAGTCTTTACCCTTTGCTACAAACATATCTGCTCCTACAATTATTTTACAACACTATTGCTCACAAGTACCCAAGCTGGCCCGCGAGCATCCAAGTGAGACGCTGTATATTCTGCCACTTTACCGCCGCCCATAAAAATATCAAAGCGGTTCTGTTTAATGGCGCCGCCCACATCTTGCGGAAAACCAATGGCGCGTAAAGGCGTTGTTCCTTTAATTAGGTGCGGAATATTTACCCCAAAGGCCACAATGGCGCCAAGGGGAATATATTTTCTATCAGAAGCAAGACTGAGCATGGGGTCCACCACAGTGCCCATGGCCCCAATGGCACCCTTATCACCAAATTTAAAAAACACGTAACTGGGGTTTTCTTTCAACACATCAAAGGTTTGCTCAGGATGAGCCGCAAACCATTTTTTCTGCTCATATATGTCTCCTTTTACCACCAGCCCGCGGTCTTTCATAACCTTACCGGAACTTACATATCTATGCCCATTTTGCCCATCATAGTTCACATAAGCTGTGCTGCCATCTTCAAATTGCAACTTGCCGGAACCTTGAATTTGTAAATAAAAAACATCCACTTGGCTTTCAGCCCAAGCCAGCTCTAAGCCGCGGCCCGCCAGCACCATATCTTTATCAATGGCCTCACGGCTATGATATTTGCGGCCGCTACGGCGCACCTTGGCAAGATCCGGTGGCTTTCTGTAAAGGGCCTGATAACCAGGCTTATAGGTACGACTCGCTTTTAGCACAGGTTCATAATAGCCTGTATATTTCATGCCCTCAGTCATGGGTATCCATCTAAAACGCTGCATAAAAAGTCCGGGGTTAGCATCAAGCTGCGGTAAAAGAGCTTGTAACTCTTCTAAACTTTGGCGCAACTGGCCCCATGTTAAGCGCAGGCCCGGCCTATCAATGGCATAAGCGGATTGATTTTTTACTTTGACATACCTTAAGCTCTTCTGCACAGTAGGCCCCATGGCTGCCCAAGAGGATAAATTTTGATTACTAGGCGTTAAATGACGCAAAAAAGTTTCAGGGCTTTCCATGCTCACGGCAGGGGCGCCTACAGGTATGGGCATATCTTTTTGACAACCAAGAAGCATGCATAAAGCACACAGCACGACCATTTTAGACAGGTGCATAGGGTGTAACATTTTTAACATAAAGCGTAGAATCTCCAGTATACGTCTATTTTAAGGAGCTGCACATGAAAGACTTTCCAAAACCAGATTGCTGGCTTGCCCATCGCGTTTCTTATGGCGAAACCGATTGCATGTCCGTTCTCTATTATGCAGAATACTTACATTTATTTGAGCGCTCGCGTAGTGAATTTATACGCGCTCAAGGTATGAGTTATACAGAAGTAGAAGCAAAGGGCATTTTTCTTCCCGTGCGAGAAGCCCAATGCCGCTACCGCGCACCTGCCCGCTATGACGACCTTGTACATGTGCATGTGGCCATAGCAGCTTGGGGCCGTGCATCGGTAAAATTTATATATGAATTATGGAATGAAGACAAGACGAAGCTTCTTGCTGAAGGCATGACAGAGCACGCCATGGTAAATGAGCAAGGCAGGCCCTGCCCTGTGCCCGCTTGGCTTAAAGAATTATGGCAAAAAGTGTAGAACTCTCATTTTTTGTAAGGGGTGCAGGGGAAGATTTTTGTTAATACCAAAAATCTTCTCCCCCACCCCGTACAAAACACTTTTATTATAGCCTATTATTATAAATAAGAAGCACTGCCACATCCATCACATTGGTGCGTGTGGGGCCTGTAATAAAAATATCACCGCTGGCAGTGAGAGCGGTGTAGCTATCATTATTGTCAAGCATGCCTTGTGGGGTGCTTGAAGTAAGCTGCGCACGCATGGCATCACAAGCTTTACCATGAGCAAAACCTCCTGTGGCATCGGTGGGGCCATCACTGCCATCAGTACCGGCAAAAAGCGCAACTATGCCCTCACAACCTTCAAGGGCTATACCTGCCGCCAGCGCCATTTCTTGATTACGTCCGCCCTTACCTGCGCCTTTTATCTGCACTGTGGTCTCTCCACCTGCCAATAAGCATACAGGGGCATCGCCCACCTGCAATTCCTTTTGCATGGCTTTAGCCATGGAAACTAAAGACGTAGCCATATCACGCGCTTCCCCCTGCATGGCGTCCTCAAGCATGCACACATTCAACCCTGCTTGTTCAGCGCATTGGGCCATGGCATCCAAGGCATCGGCATTAATCGCCACAAGCTCATTATGCACTTGTGCAAAAAAAGCATCCCCTTGCTTGGGAGTATCCGCCGCGAGACCTGCTCCTCCTGCCTGCAAATGCGCCATAACCTCTTGGGGTAACGTATTTTCTAAAGCGTATTTTTGCACCACCTCAAGACAATGGGTAAAGGTGGACACGTCGGGCACTGTGGGGCCAGAAGCTATAACGTCCAAGGCATCGCCAATGACGTCAGACACCATAAGCCCTATAACTTCAGCAGGCTGCGCAGCTCGCGCCAATTGCCCGCCGCTAAATACAGATAAATGCTTTCGTACAGCGTTGAGCTCTTGTATGGTGGCACCGCAAGCAAGCAAAGCCGCCGTAGTATCTTGAATATGCTCCAAGGTAAGCCCCTGAGCTGGCGCCGGCGTAAGCGCGCTGGCCCCCCCTGTGAATACGCATATAACCAAATGCTCTGCCGTGGCTTCTTGCGCCATTTGCAATAACTGCGCTGTAGCTTCAACACCTGCCGCATCGGGCACAGGGTGCGCTGCTTCCTTAAGCACTACACGCTTCAGCTCAAGGCCATGGTCATACTTAGCCACAACTAGCCCTTTCTCAAGATGCGCCCCCAAAAGCTCTTCCATAGCTTTCGCCATGGGAGCCACCCCCTTACCAGCCCCCAAGAGCAACACTTTCTTTCCCTGTAAAGGATAGGCACGTTCCTTTACCCATAAAATATCACCTGTACTATTTTTTTCTAAACGCAAGGAACGAAGTACGGCACCGTCCGGTGCCACAGCTTCAATGCCTGCCCAAAAAATATTTTGTAAAAGCTCTTTGTGTTCTCTTTGCATGTGGGCCTCTTTTAATGGTATTTTACTGCATCAAAGGGAGAAAACCTTTTATACTGCTGTGCTAAAGCTTTTCCCTAAAATATCTGCAAAAATATACAAAAAAAGGGAGCGTTTTTCAACACTCCCTTTAGTAGTCACCTAGCTACGATTATTCGTAGGGGTTGTGCTCAATGTGATCGGGCACAATAACCATCTTCAAGAGTAAGGGCTTTAAGAAAGACCACTTGAAGGTTGGGTTTGGATGTTCGTATTCTTCCACGATGTCACGCACAGCGTCCCAGCAGTTGTGGCAAGGGCAGATAACAAGCT